>DASSRG010000247.1:0-8723 GCA_035701885.1 Candidatus Limnocylindrales bacterium | reverse complement strand
GTGGTACATGACGCTGATCCGGTCGGACAGGTCGAACACGTCGTGGATGTCGTGGCTGATCAGGAAGATGCCGATGCCCTCTTCCTTCAGCTGCCTGACGAGGTTCCGCACCTGGGCGGTCTCCGCCGGCCCGAGCGCGGCGGTGGGCTCGTCCATGATCAGGATCTTGGCGTCGAAGTAGACCGCCCGGGCGATCGCGACGGCCTGACGCTGGCCACCCGAGAGCGACTTGACGGGCTGCGCGAAGTTCTTGAAGTTGGGGTTGAGCCGCCCCATGATCTTGCGCGTCTCGGACTCCATGCTCGAGTCGTCGAGCGATCCGAAGCGGGTCGTCTTCTCGCGGCCCAGGAACATGTTTCCGGGCGCGTCGATGTTGTCAGCCAGCGCGAGCGTCTGGTAGATCGTCTCGATGTTGTAGACCTTGGCGTCGCGTGGGTTCCGGATGGACACGGGCTCGCCGTTCACCCGGATCTCGCCGCTGTCGGCCGGGTGCGCGCCCGACAGGACGCGCATCAGCGTCGACTTGCCGGCGCCGTTGCCGCCGACGAGCCCGATGACCTCGCCCGGGTACAGGTCGATGGTGACGTCGCGCACGGCGTGCACGCCGCCGAAGGCGACGTCGATGTTGCGCATCTCGACGAGCGGCGTGCGCTCGGCAACGGCCATGGGTCGTTCCTCCTTGCCGCTCAGGAACCGCGCCGGCGGTTCAGGGTGTCGAAGGCCACCGCGAGGATCAGCACGATGCCGGCCGCGACGTTCTGGCCGGGCGAGTTGACGCCGATGAAGCTGAGCCCGTAGTTGAGGGACGCCATGACGAACGCGCCGAGGACGGCGCCCGGGATCGTGCCGATGCCGCCTGCAAACGACGTCCCACCGACGACCGCGGCGGCGATGACGTAGAGCTCATAGCTCGTGCCGATGTCCAGCGTCGCCCCGTTGAGGCGCGCGGAGGCGATGGCCGCGGCGAGCGCACACAGGACGCCCATCAGCACGTAGGTCTTGAGGATGGTCCAGCGGGTGTTGATGCCGGCCAGCTCGGCGGCGTCGGGGTTGCCGCCGTACGCGTAGACGTAGCGGCCGAACCGGCGGCGGGTCGCGAGGATCGTCATCACGATCGTCACGCCCACGAGCAGGAGGATCGGGAACGGGAACCCGACCGGGATCTGGAGCCCGCCCGCGGGGACGGTGATGCCGTTCTCCTGCGCATAGCGGTCGGCGAGACCCTTGGGCCAGAACGCGTTGTTGGCGAACCAGGCGATGCCGAGCACGATCGCGCAGGCGACGCCGCCGATGAGCACCTCTGCCCACATGGGGCGGACGGGGAAGCCGTACCGGCGCCGGTTGCGGCGGCCGTTCACCAGCAGCGCGATGATCGCGAGGCAGCCGAGCGCCCCGAGGATCCAGGTGATGGTCCCGCCCACGGAGCCGAGCGCGCCGCCACCGACGAGCTGGAACGTAGGGTCGAGGCCGGTGACTGCCGCACCCTGCGACTGGTACCAGACGAGGCCGCGGATCGAGAGCAGGCCGCCCAGCGTCACGATGAACGACGGCACGCCGACGTACGCGATGATGAAGCCCTGCAGCGCGCCGACCACGGCTCCGATGCCGATGCCGAAGGCGAGCGCCAGGACCCACTGGAAGGGCACGTCCGGTCCGATCCCGAAGACCCGCGGGAACCAGTCGGTCATCAACAGCGCGTAGCTCATCGCGATGAGCCCCACGAGCGACCCGACCGAGAGGTCGATGTTGCGCGAGACGATGACCAGGACCATCCCGGTCGCGATGATCGCGATGCCGCACGCCTGCACGGCCATCGTGATCATGTTGGTCGGGGCGATCAGCTTGCCGCCGCTGATGACGTGGAACGTCAGCAGGATGACGATGAAGGCGATGAGCATGCCGAACAGGCGGAGATCGATCTCTGTCTGCGCCACGAGGGCGCGGATCGAGGTGCGGGCCGGCGGCTGGGTCTCCTGACCGGATAGCGGCGCCGAGTCGGCGACATTCGTCACGACGGCTCTCCTCCTGCCCTTGGCTGACAGCGTGGTTGGCTGAGGAACGACCTGCGCCCCCGGGGAACCCGGGGGCGCAGGCAGGTCTTACGCGATGGTGCGGTCGGGGACCGCTACTTGCAGACGGCCGGCGCTGTCGCCGAGGCCGTGTCCACGCCCTTGCAGAGATCCTCCTTGGTGATCACACCCGCGTCGACGGGCAGATTCAGGTTCTCCGCGGTGAGCGGGGTGGGCTGGAGGATGAACGAGTTGACCGTGTTGCCACCGGGGGTGGTGAACGGCTTGGCGGTCAGGCCGGCGGCCGGCGCGACCGTCGGATCGATGAGCCCGTCCTGGAGCGTCAGCGACGCCATGTCGCCGCCCGCGCACAGAGCGAGCGCCGCGGCGCCGGCCGTCTTGCCCAGCTCCTCGGCGTTCTTCCACACGTCGACGTACTGCTTGCCGAGCGCCACGTTGTTCAGGTTGGCGGCGTCGCCGTCCTGGCCGCTGAGGGGCGGGAAGCCGTAGCTCTTCGCCGTGAGCGCACCGACGACGCCGAGCGCCGTGCTGTCGTTCTCGGCGAGGATCGCGTCGATCTGGGTGCCGTCGGCGACCGCCTTGTCGATGATCGCCTCCATGTTCTTCTGCGCGGTCTCGGTCTTCCAGGCGTCGGTGAACGTGCCGTCCGGACCGTTGAGGATCTTGATGTCGCCGGAGTCGACCTTGGCCTTGAGGCCGGCCTCGTCCCAGCCCTGCGGCAGGAACGTGGACGCGTTCGGGTCGCCCGGGTCGCCCTTGATCAGGACGTAGTTGCCCTTCGGAACCTTGGCGAGGATCGCCTCGGCCTCGGCCTTGCCCACGCCGACGTTGTCGAACGTGATGTACAGGGCGCTCGGGTCCTCGATGAGGCGGTCGTACGCGATGACGGGGACACCGGCGTCCGCGGCCTTCTGGATCGCGGGCAGCACGGCCTTGGTGTCCTGCGCGAGGACGATCAGGACCTTCGCGCCCTGGGAGATCAGGGAGTCGATGTCCGTCGCCTGCTGCTCGTTGCTCAGGTTCGCGTCAGCGTCGATGTACTTGCCGCCGCCGCCCTCGACGGTCGACTGGATGCCGGGCTTGTCGAACGCCGCCCAGCGCGGCTGCTGGAAGTTGTTCCACGACACGCCGACGGTGCAGTCACCGCCGGCCGCTGCCGACGAGCTCGCGCTCGCCTCGGCGCTCGCCTCGGCGCTCGCCGGCGCCTCGGCCGACGCGCTGGGAGCAGTCGTGGCGGCGCCGCCGCCACTGCTGCAGGCTGCGACCAGGACCGCGGTTCCCGCGATCGAGGCCAGCTTCCGGATTGCCATGCGTGAGTCCTCCTCCTCGTGACGGACAGGTCCACGAAGGACTGCTGGTACCGCCCGCGTAGGCTACATCGTCGGGGAAGCCCCGACGCGTTCCAGCGCACTCCGTGATGACGCGCGGGGATGACGCCCGAGAGCGGCCGTCATGACGCGCTCGCGAGTCGCTGTGCGGGTGCCGGCCGGGCCATGAAGCCCGCCGGGTCCGCGAGGATGGGCTCGAGCGCCAGCTCCGCCGCTCCGATGAGCGGCGCATCGGCGCCGAGCGTTGCCGGCACGATCCGGACGACCGCCCGGGGCGCGGGGAGCGCGCGTGCGCTCAGCCCTGCCTCGACCGTGTGCCGGATGGCCGGATAGATCCGGCCGTGCATGGACCCCAGCACGATCAGCTGGGGGTTCAGGATGTTCACGAGGCCCGCGAGCCCGACCGCGAGCCAGCGGCCCACGTGCTCGAGCGCGGCAACCGCGACCTGGTTGCCCGCCTCCGCCTCGCGCAGGACGGTGTCGATGCCGTCGCGTCCCGCATCGGGCGACAGCCCGGCGAGCGACAGCAGCGCGCCCTCGCCCACCTCGGTCTCCCAGCACCCGATGGAGCCGCAGCGGCACGGCGACCCGCCCGGGTTGATCGGGATGTGTCCGATCTCGCCGCCGTAGCCCGCGAACCCGTCGAGCGGCCGCCCGCCCGAGATCGCGCCGCCGCCCACTCCGACCTCGCCGGAGACGTAGAGGAGGTCGTCCACGCCGACGCCGGCGCCCCGCCGATGCTCCGCGAGCGCGCCAAGGTCCGCGTCGTTCGCGACGACGACCGGCACGTCCATCCCCAGCGCCGCGACGAGCCGCTCACCGAACGGCTCGTCGACCCAGCCGAGGTTGGGGGCCATCGCCACCAGGCCGTCTCGGCGACGCACGACGCCCGCGACCGCCACGCCCACACCGGCGATGCGCGCCGACGTTCGTGTCTGGATCGCGGTCGCCATGTGGGCGATGTGCGCGACCATCGCGTCGACGGCGCGCTCCTCGCGGGGCCGCGTGACGCGCTCCTGGGCGATGACCCGCCCGTCGAGACCGACGGTGGCCACGGTCAGGGAGTCGACGAGCGCCTCGACCGCGAGCACCACCGCGGCGTCCCGGCCGATCCGGACCACGGGGGAGGGTCGGCCCGGCGTCCCGAGGCGGACCGCGGGCTTCTCCTCGACGAGCCCGGCGGCCGCCAGCTCCCCGACGAGCCCGCGGATCGTCGTCCGCGTCAGGCCGGTCGCGGCGACCAGCTCCGAGCGCGACATCGGCCCGCGGTCATGGAGGCCGCGGACGATCGCGGAGAGGTTCGCTCGACGCACGGTCTCGCTGCGCTGTCCCACCTCGAACCGACCAACCGGCAAGGTTTGTGTTCCTTTCTTGCAAACCTGTGCCAGACTCTCGCAACGCAGGGACCGGTGTCAAGCCCGGGCCGCCCGGCAGGACTGCCCGAGGGCTGGCCGTCGGCGGACCGGCGGGCCAGGAGGAGGACGTGGCGATGCAGTCGACGGGCCCGCGGACGTTCGCGGTTGAGGCCTCGATCGGCGGCGACGTCGGGCAGCGCCGCCTGCGCTGGGGCGTCCTGTCCACGGCGGACATCGCCCGGAAGAAGGTGATCCCCGGGATGCAGCGCTCCGCCCGCGGCGAGGTGGTCGCGATCGCCTCGCGCGAGGCCGGACCCGCCGAGGCCGCAGCGGCCGAGCTCGGCATCGCACGGGCCCACGCGAGCTACGAGGCGCTGCTCGCCGATCCGGACGTCGACGCGGTGTACATCCCGCTCCCGAACCACCTCCACGCCCAGTGGACGATCGCCGCCCTGCGCGCCGGGAAGCCGGTCCTGTGCGAGAAGCCGCTCGCACTGACGGCCGACGAGGCGCAGCGGATGGTGGACGTGGCCCGCGAGACCGGCGTCCCGCTCATGGAGGCGTTCATGTATCGCCAGCACCCGTCGTGGCTGGCGGTCCGCGACCTCGTGCGCTCCGGGCGGATCGGCCGCCTCCGCGCGGTCGACAGCTGGTTCTCGTACTACAACGACGATCCGGACAACATCCGCAACATCCGCGAGGCGGGCGGCGGCGCGCTCTACGACATCGGGTGCTACACGATCAACCTGTCGCGGATGCTGTTCGATGCCGAGCCGGACGACGTGACGGCACGGGTCGTCCGCGACCCCGATCTCGGCGTCGACGTGCTGACCAGCGCGATCCTCGGCTTCGGCGACGGCATGGCGACATTCACCGTGTCGACGCGCGTGGAGACGGATCAGCGCGTCCACCTGTACGGCGCCGAGGGCCGGATCTCGATCGACATCCCGTTCAACATCCCGCCCGACCGGCCGACCCGGGTCCGCGTCGTCGCGGGCGGCGACCCGCCGGTCGCGCCCGCCGAGGAGGTGCTCGAGTTCGCCACGGCGGATCCGTACGCGGCCGAGGCGGACGCGTTCGCGGCGGCGATCCTGGACGGCACCCCGGTCCCGGTGCCGCCCGAGGACGCCGTCGCGAACCTGCGGGTGATCGAGCGCGCGTTCTCGGCGGGTGGGCGATGATGCCGCCCGCATGGTGCGGCTGACCTCCCCGACGACCCCTGGCACGCGGCTGCTCGCGGGAGCCCTCGTCATCGGGGCGGTCGTCGTCGGGGTGGCCGTGATCACGGGCGTCGCGTCCGGCGTCCTGCCGGGTGGCAGCTCGTCGCAGAACGCGGCGCTCGGCGCGCCGCACTTCGTCGACGAGACGGCGACCGCCGGGATCGACCTCACGTACGACGGGGACGAGACGTACGACGTCGGAGGCGGCGTCGCGGTGCTCGACTGCGACGACGACGGGCGGCCTGACGTGTACGCGGCGGGCGGCGAAGGACCGGCCGGGCTGTTCCGCAACGCGAGCCCCACGGGCAGCGCGCTGCGGTTCGAGCGGGTGGCCGACAGCGGCGCGGACCTGCCGAACGTGACCGGCGCGTACCCGCTCGACGTCGACGGCGACGGCATCACGGACCTCGCCGTGCTCCGGGTCGGGCAGTCCCAGCTGCTTCGCGGCCTCGGCGGGTGCCGCTTCGAGCGCGCCGACGAGGCGTGGGGCGCCACGCCCACCCCTGGCTACGACACGGCCTTCAGCGCGACCTGGGAAGGCGATGCCGCGAGGCCGACCATGGCGTTCGGCCGGTACCTGACGCTCCAGCCATCCGGCGCGGTGGAGCTGCCATGCGCGCCGAACGAGCTCCTGCGGCCGGGCGCAGACGGCCTGACGTACGAGTCCCCGGCGCCGCTCGAGCCCGGCTTCTGTGCCCTGTCGATGCTGTTCAGCGACTGGGACGGTTCCGGTCGCCGCGACCTGCGGGTCAGCAACGACCGCCACTACTACGACAACGAGGTCGGCGGCGAGCAGCTGTGGCGATTCGAGCCTGGTGTCGAGCCGAGGCTGTACACGGCGGCCGAGGGCTGGGGCCTGCTGCGGCTGTTCGGCATGGGCATCGCGAGCTACGACGTCACCGGCGACGGCCTCCCGGAGGTCTACCTCACGACCCAGGGCGCGAACACGCTCCAGACGCTGCGCGACGGGCCCTCGCGGCCGGACTTCCGCGACATGGCGAACGCGCAGGGGATCGAAGGGACCCGGCCGGCCAGCGGCGGCGACCCGCTGCCGTCGACCGCGTGGCACCCGGAGTTCCAGGACGTGAACAATGACGGGCACATGGACCTGTTCGTCACCAAGGGCAACGTCAACGTCCAGCCGGACTTCGCCGGCCGCGACCCGAGCGACCTGTGGCTCGCGCAGCCGGACGGCTCGTGGGTGCAGGCGGTCGATTCCGCCGGCCTGGTGCACTTCGACCGCGGGCGTGGGGCGGCGCTCGCGGACTTCAACCTGGACGGGTTGCTCGACCTCGTTGAGGTCAACCTCAGCGCGCCGGTCCGCGTGTGGCGCAACGTCGGATCCGGGACGGCTGACGTTCCGGCGCCGATGGGGCATTGGGTCGCCTGGCGGCTGCGCGACCACGGTCCAAACCGGGACGCGATCGGCGCGCTGGTCGACGTCCGGGTCGGGGAGACGCCGATCGGCCGGCGCGAGGTCGTGGTCGGCGGTGGCCACATCGGCGGCCAGCTGGGGTGGACCACGACGGGTCTCGGGAACGCGACCGAGGCCGAGATCCGCGTGACGTGGCCGGACGGCGAGCAGGGACCATGGCAGCGCGTGGCGGCGGACGGGTTCGTGACGATCGAGCGCGGACTCGCCGAGCCCTTGCCGTGGGTCCCACCGGCGGCGACGGGGAGCGGCGGATGACCGCGCATGGCCGGCTCGCGAGGGTCGACCTGCCGGACTTCGGGATGCCGGGCCCGCGCCCGGAGCTCGCCGCCACGGAGTACGCGGACCGGATCGAGGCGCTCCGCGCGCGGGCGCACGCGCGCGGGTACGACCGGGTGGTGGTGTACGCGGACCGCGAGCACAGCGCCAACCTCTCGTTCCTCACGGGGTTCGACCCGCGGTTCGAGGAGGCGGTGCTCGTCCTCGGCCCTGACGACCCGCCGGCGATCCTGGCCGGGAACGAGAACAAGGGCACGGCCGCGGCCGCACCGCTCCCGATGCGGATGGAGCTGTTCCAGGACCTCAGCCTGCCCAACCAGCCGCGCGACCGGTCGCGACCGCTCGCCGAGATCCTGGCGGGGGAGGGGATCGGCCGCGGGTCACGGGTGGGCGTGCTGGGCTGGAAGCCGTTCGCGGACCGGTCGCGCCTGGACGTGCCCTCGTACCTCGCGGACGAGCTGCGCGCGCTCGTCGGGGGCCACGGCCTGGTCGAGAACGCGAACGACCTCCTGGTCGACCCGGCGGATGGCCTGCGCGTCATCAACTCGGTCGACCAGCTGGCGTCGTTCGAGCATGCCGCGACGAGGACCTCGACCGGGATCCGCCGGCTGCTCCACGAGATGCGGCCCGGGATGACGGAGGCGGAGGCTGTCCGCCTGCTCGACTGGGACGGGACGCCGCTCTCGTGCCACCTCATGCTCACGGCTGGTCCGCGAGCACGGTTCGGCCTTCTGAGCCCCGGCGACCGCCCGATCGAGCGCGGCGACCCGTTCACGGTCGCGTTCGGGATCTGGGGCGCCCTCAACTGCCGGGCGGGCTGGGTCGCGGAGTCGGCGGACGACCTCCCGGCCGGTGTCCGGGACTACGTCGAGCGGCTCCTCGCGCCCTATTTCGAGGCCGTCGCCGAGTGGTACGGCGCGCTCCGGATCGGGGTCACGGGCGGCGAGCTCCAGGCGATCATCGACCGCAGGCTCGGCGACCCGTTCTTCGGGATCTTCCTGAACCCGGGGCACGAGCTCCACCTCGACGAGTGGGTCGCGTCCCCGATCTGGCCCGGATCGGCCGTGGAGCTGCGCTCC
>DASSRG010000246.1:0-12474 GCA_035701885.1 Candidatus Limnocylindrales bacterium | reverse complement strand
GGCGATCGGGGTCATCGGCTTCGCCAACCGCGACCTCGGCGCCGTGCAGCGAATCCCGTGGCCGCACCTGCCGTCGTTCGCGCTCGGGCTGGGCGGGCCGTTCTCGCGCTCGCTCGGTGAGCGGCTGCCGCTCGCCGTGTGGTGGGGGATCGGGATCGGGCTCCTCGGCTTCGTGTTCGGCGCCGCCGCGCCCTCGTTCAGCCGGACGCTGTCCGAGATGTCGCCCGACACGCTGGCGATCTTCAGGGCGGCGTTCCCGGACATCGACCTGCTATCGGGCGCCGGCGCGTTCCTCCAGCTCGCGTTCATCACGTTCGGCCTGATCCTGGCCGGCTTCGCGACCGCGACGCTCGTGCGCGGCTGGGCCTCCGACGAGCTCGAGGGACGGCTGGAGATGCTGCTCTCGACGCCGATGTCGCGTGCGGCCTGGGCGCTACGCGGCGGCCTCGGACTGTACGCGGCGATCGCCGTGTTCACCGTCGTCGTGATGGCGGGCATCGGGATCGGCTCGCTGAGCGCGGGGGGCAGCGACGTGGCGACACCGATCGTCGGGACGCTGGTGCTCGGGCTGTACGCCCTCGCGCTCGCGGGCATCGGAATCGCCTTCGGCGGCCTCGTCACGACCTCGTTCGCGGGCGAGATCATCGCGCTGCTCGTGATCCTGACGTTCGTGCTCGACACGCTCGTCCCGGCGCTCAAGTGGCCGGACTGGATCCAGAAGCTCGCGCTGACCGCGTATCTCGGGCGTCCGATGGTCGGGATCTGGGACTGGCCCGGGATGGCACTGCTGGCCGCGATCGCGATCGGCGGGCTGCTCTTGGGCACGTGGGGGATCGTCCGCCGCGACGTCCAGCGCTGAGGTCGTCCGGCCGAGCCCTAGACTCGGGCCGTGGATCCCGCCGCCCTCGTCGCGATTGCCTTTGCCGCCATCCTTCACGCCGCGTGGAACATCCTGCTCAAGACAGCCGGCGATCCGCTGCGGACGGCAACCGTCGGGGTCATCGCGTCCAGCCTCCTGCTGGTGCCGCTCGTCGCGATCGGCTGGTTCGCGTTCGGGCGGCCGGCGATCCCCACCGCGGCGTGGGTCGTCGGGACGATATCCGGCGGCGTCGAGGTCGCGTACTTCGTGTTCCTCGCCGCGGCATTCCGGCGCGGCGACCTGTCGGTCGTGTATCCGCTGGCCCGAGGCACCGCGCCCCTGCTCGCGGTCGCGATCGGCGTGGTCGTCCTTGGGGAGCGGCTCGCGCCCGTTGCGTGGCTCGGCGTCGGGCTGCTGGTCGCGGGGCTGCTGGTCGTCCAGCGACCGTGGCGCCTCCTGCGCGCCGCGGCGGCGCGCGACGACCGGCTCGCGGCGGGCTTCGCGCTGCTGACGGGCGCGATGATCGCGACGTACTCGGCGCTCGACAAGGTGGGGGTCGAGCTCGCGCCCGCCTGGTTCTACGCCGGGATCCTGTGGCCGGTGTGCGGGATCGGGCTCGCGGTCGTCTCGTGGCTGCGTCCGCGCATCCGCGGCGGCGCCTTCGCCCCGCCTGACGAGCCGCTGGACATGCCGCGTGCGATCGTCGGCGGCCTGCTCACGTTCGGCGCGTACGGGCTCGTCCTGTTCGCGCTGAGCCGCGCGCCGCTGGTCATCGTGGCGCCACTCCGGGAGTCGGCCGTGCTGCTGACGTCGGCGTGGGGCGTGATCCGCCTGCGAGAGGTCACGGGACGCGCCGAGGTGACGCTGCGGTTCGCCGGGTCGGTCCTCGTCCTCGCGGGCGCGGCGGCGCTGGCGATCGGCCGCTAGGCGGCGCGACGCATGCGCAGGCGATGGCGCGTGGCAGCGCGTTTCGCCCCGGAAACGAAGACCAGACCCGAGATCCGACCTTCGGGGTCGCGCAGCCATCGCCGTACCGCGATGGTCCGGTCGGGATAGGCCGCGTCGAGTGTCGCGGCGTGCTCGGTGACGCGCCGCCGCGCGGTTCGATCCTCGGGCAGCACGATCAGCCGGGAAATCGATCTCGGACTCCACGTATGCATCCCGGCGATCTGTCGCGCGAGGCGGTCCTTTCGATCCAGGGACGCCAGCAGGCCCTGCATGTCCGGAACGACGGACTTCACCTCGACGATGAGCAGCGAGCCGGACGCGGGGTGGAACGCGAGGATGTCGATCGATCCTCGCTCGCCGTAGATGTTGAACGTTGCCTCGGGGATGACCTGCCAATCGTTCGCGCGCAACAGCTCCACGACCCGGTCGACGAGCCCCGCATGCGCCGCGTCGAGGAGCCGGTCCAGTCCTTCGCCCTGCCACACGATCCGCGGGTCGTATCGCGCGCCGAGGGCTTCGGCGATCGCCTTCAGGCTGCGACCCGTCAGCGACAGCGCCTCGCCTCGTTCGGCTCGAGATACGGCTGCCTGCGACACCCGGGCGCGCCTGGCGACCTCGGCTTGCGTCCAGCCCCGCTTCCGTCGAAGGGCTCGGAGCGCCGAACCGAGCCTCACGACGTCCATCCCGGAATTCTCCTGTGACGTCCTCATCCGCGGCGTATCGCGGCCTTACCCGGCGCTGATCTCGTCAGGGAGTCAAAGGACGACTATTCGTCGCAGATCGGGAGGCCCCGGCGGCGCCAGGAGCCCCATCGGTCGTCACACCTGCGCGTGACGACTACCTGTCGACTACCTCTCGGCGATTCCGGAAGTCACCGCGGCATCGGAGCGTCAAGCAGTCGTCCTTTGACTATCTGGCGAGACAGGCAGGTTGGCGGGTGGGCGGCGGACGCGCGGGTGGGCGGGGGGCGGAGGCCGAGCGAACGAGCGCCGGCGGGGGGCCGAGCGAACGAGCGCCGGCGGGCGACGAGCGAACGAGCAAACGATCGACGCGCCACGCGATTGCCACGCCACGGGACGCGGCCGGTTCGACGCAGAGCCCCGATCCGGTCCACCATGGAGGCGTCGCGATGCGGCGCGACACAGCCCCCGCAAACCGCGTCTTCCCAGAGGAGCCCATGCCACCCCTGTCCCTCGGCTACAAGGCGTCTGCGGAGCAGTTCCCGCCCCAGCGCCTGCTCGACCTCGCCGTCGGCGCGGAGCGCGCCGGCTTCGACTCGGTCTGGACCAGTGACCACTTCCAGCCGTGGCGCCACACCAACGGCCACGCGCCCAACGCCCTCGTCTGGCTGGGCGCGGCGACCCAGGCGACGAGCCGGGTCACGCTCGGCACGTCGGTGCTCACGCCATCGTTCCGCTACAACCCGGCGATCGTGGCGCAGGCGTTCGCGACGCTCGGCTGTCTCGCGCCGGGTCGCGTGATCTTGGGTGTCGGCACGGGCGAGTCGATGAACGAGGTTCCCGTCGGGGTCGACTGGCCCGAGCAGAGCGAGCGCTTCGCGCGGCTGAAGGAGGCAGTCCAGCTGATCCAGGCGCTGACGAGACCCGGCGCCGAGATCGTCGACTTCGAGGGCACCTACTACCGGACGCACGAGGCGACGGTCTACGACAAGCCCGACGAGCCCGTGCCGGTGTACATCGCCGCGTCCGGGCCGGCGGCCGCCCGCCTCGCCGGGCGCATCGGAGACGGATTCATCTGCACGTCGGGAAAGGGCCCGGAGCTGTACACCGAGACCCTGCTGCCCGCGCTCGCCGAGGGCGCCGAGAAGGCGGGTCGCGACCCCTCGGCCCTCGACAAGATGATCGAGATGAAGGTCTCGTTCGACACCGACCTCGACCGGGCGATGGAGGACACCAAGGTCTGGGCGGCCCTCGCGCTGACCCAGGAGCAGAAGGCGAACATCCACGACCCGCGCGACATGGAGATCGCAGCCAAGGAGGCCGAGCCGTACGCCCACAAGCGGTGGCTCGTGTCCAACGACCCGGACGAGCACGTCGAGCAGATCCGCCCATACCTCGAGTACGGCTTCAACCACCTCGTGTTCCACTTCCCCGGCGAGGACCAGGAGGCGGCGATCGCGCGCTACGGCGAGCTCATCCTGCCCCGGTTGCGCGAGCGGTTCGGGAGTTGAGCTCGCCGCGATCCATGCCGCTCGTCCGCAACGCTGCGGGCGGGGCGCCCGCCTATCTCGGCGTCGCGGTCGTGGTCGGCCTCGTCACCGGTGCCGTCACCCAGCTCCTCCAGGGCATCCTGCCCGCCGAGGTCGGGTCGCTCGCCAACTCGATCACGCCGTGGCTCGCGGTCGCCTTCGCAGTCGGATCACGCTCCCGGCGTCCGGCGCTTGCCGCCATCGCCGGAGCGATCACGCTCCTCGGTGCGGTCGTCGGCTACTACTGGCTCGTGCAGGTCCGCTTCGGCTACGCGCCGGAGATCCGGGGAACGGTGCTCCTGTGGATCATCGCGGCCGTGGTCGGCGGGCCGATCTTCGGTCTCGCGGGATCGTGGTGGCGCGGCGACCGGCCATGGCTGCGCGCCACGGCGGCCGCGCTCCTCGGCGCGGCGGCGATCGCCGAGGGTGCCTACCTGTCGCGCATCGAGACCGTCGCGGCGATCGCGCCCGCGTACATCATCGGCGGCCTCCTGGTCCCGATCCTGCTCGGACGCGACCGCGAGGACCGGATCCGGGGCCTGCTCCTGCTCGTCCCGTGCATCGCGCTCGGCGTCGCCGGCTTCGTCGCGACGATCGCCCTCAACGGCCTGCTGGTAAGCCTCTAGCGCCGCGACCGTCCTAGGCCGTCTCGCGTCCCTCGCCGGCGGGCGCCGCTGCGCTCCGCCGCGCAACGCGCGCCATCGCCGAGCCGCTGTTCACGAGCGCGATGCCCGCGATCACGAGCCCCGTGCCCGCGATCCGGTTGAGCGTCAGCGGGTCCTGCAGGATCGCCGACCCGAGCAGGATCCCGACGACCGGCAGGAGGTACGCGACGAGGGACGTCCGGGTCGCGCCCCAGTTGGCGAGGATCGTGAAGTAGCAGATGTACGCGAAGCCCGACCCGATGATCCCGAGCCAGGCGATCGCCAGGAGCGCCTCTGGCGCCGGCTGGACCGTCGCGAACGGCCGGTCGATGACGAGCGCCGCCGGCACGATGATCAGCGCCGCGAGGAACACCTGGAACAGGGCGGGGATCCGCGGCGCGAGGCCCTTGACGTTGCGCTTGGCGTAGACGTTGCCGATGGCGTAGCTCACGCTCGAGCCGATGAGCAGCAGCTCCCCGGTGAGGTCCTGGTCCTGGACGTTCACGAGGTCCGGCGCGACGAGCAGGATGACGCCGGCGAAGCCCACGGCGAGGCCGGCGACCCTCGGCCAGGTGATCCGCTCGTCGGGGAGGAACATGGGCGCGAGGATGATCACGAACAGCGGCACGGTCGCATTGAGGATCGAGGCAAGCGCGGAGTCGATCGACTGCTCCCCGTAGGCGATCAGCACGAACGGCACGACGATGTTCACCAGGGCCATGACCAGCAGGTGGCCGTACTGGCGAGGGGAGCGGGGCAGCGGCTCGCGGGTCAGCAGGACGACCGCCCACAGGAACAGCGAGGCGAGCACCAGCCGCCCGGCGATGAGCGTCAGCGGCGGGACGGTCTCCAGGCCGATCTTGATCCAGAAGTACGACGAGCCCCAGAAGAACCCGAGGCCGATGAACAGGGCCCAGACGACCGTGTTGGAGTTGCGCTGCATCGGGTGAGTCTAGCCCGCACTTGGCCCAGCGTCGTAGGCCAATAGCGAACACGGAACGTGGACCAGTTCGCGACCGGGCTTGCATGACGCCGTAGAATTCAACGCATGATGAATTCTGTCGGGGAGCGCACAGCCGCAGTACGGGCCGTCGACCTCGTGAAGCGGTTCGGCGACGTGGCGGCCGTGGACGGCATCACGCTGGACCTCGTCCCGCGACGGATCTATGGGGTGCTTGGGCCGAACGGCTCCGGCAAGACGACGCTGATCCGGCTGCTCACCGGCATGACCCACCCGACCGAAGGCCACGCCGAGCTGCTCGGCGTTCGAGTGCCCGAGCGCGCGGTGCTCGCACGGGTCGGCTACATGACCCAGGGCGACGGGGTGTACCCGGCGCTGACTGTCCAGGAGAACGCGCGGTTCTTCGCTGCGGCCTACGGCGCCGACACGGGCGCGGCCGTGGACGACGCCCTCGCCGTCGTCGACCTGGCCGACCGTCGGCGCGCAATTGCCGGAACGCTGTCCGGCGGCCAGCGCCGCCGCCTGTCGCTCGCGTGCGCGCTCGTCCACCGGCCGGCGGTGCTGTTCCTCGACGAGCCGACCGTGGGCGTGGACCCGCTGCTGCGGGTCGAGTTCTGGCGCCACTTCCGGTCGCTCGCCGACGCGGGGACGACGATCGTCGTGTCGAGCCACGTGATGGACGAGGCGGACCGCTGCGACGAGCTCCTGTTCGTCCGTGCCGGCCGGGTCATCGCACGGGGCACGAGCGACGCGCTGCGTGCGGAGGCCGGCACGGACGACCTCGAGACGGCGTTCCTCCGCTTCGCGGGCGATGCCGAGGTCGTCGCGTGAGCGCGCGTCGCCTGCGCGCCCTCGTCCGGCGCATCACCACGGAGATCCGGCGCGACCGGCCCTCGCTCGGCCTGCTGTTCGTGGCCCCGCTCATCATCACCGGCCTGGTCACGTTCATCCTGCGCGCCGGCGTCACGCCCACTCCGACCGTCGCCATCGTCAACGAGCTGCCCACCCCACAGGCCGCGGCGGTGGGGGATGCGCTGACGACGGCGCTCGAGGGCGGCGGAATGACCGTGTACGCCGCCGACGACGAAACCGCCGCGCGCCACGCGCTCGAGACAGGACAGGTCTCGGTCGCCCTGATCCTCCCGGCCGACATCGCGACCGGCGGCGCGATCACGTTCATCACCTTGGGCGTCGACCCGACGGCCGAGGGCAACCAGGTGGCGATGGTCACCCGGGCGGTGCTGCAGGCGGCCGCGCAGGCGACCGGCGCGGCGGTCCCGGCGACGGCCGTCAAGACGGTGTACGGCGAGGGCCGCGACGACCCGATCGCACCCTTCGCACCCGCCATCGTCGCGTTCTTCGTCTACTTCTTCGTGTACGTCCTGACCGGCGTCAGCTTCCTCCGGGAGCGGACCGGCGGAACCCTCGAACGGCTCCTGGCGACGCCGGTCACGCGCGGCGAGATCGTCGCCGGCTACACGATCGGCTTCGGCCTGTTCGCGACGCTGCAGGTGGCGGTGCTCCTCGTGTGGGCGCTGGGGAGCGTGTCATTTCCCTCCATCGGGCCCATCCCCGCGTTCTCGATCGGGCTCGGGATCCAGGTCGCCGGCAGCCCGCTCCTCGCGTACCTCGTCGTGCTGCTGCTCGCGCTCGGCGCGGTCAGCCTCGGGATCCTCCTCTCGACGTTCGCACGCACCGAGCTCCAGATCATCCAGTTCATCCCGGTCGTGCTCGTCCCACAGTTCCTCCTGTCGGGCGTGCTGTTCCCGGTCGCCTCGTTGCCCGCGGTGCTCCAGCCCCTGGTCCTGCTGATGCCGCTCCACTACGCCGTCGACGCGCTGCGCGAGGTGTTCATCCGAGGCGCGGACCTGTCGTCGGCCACCGTCCAGCTCGACCTGGGCGTGCTCGCGCTCGTCGCCGTGCTGTTCGCGGTGGTCGCGTCGCTCACGATCCGCCGGGACGTGGTGTGAAGGCTGGAGGACGCCCGCACGTCACGAGGCGAGGACGACGGCCGGGCGGCGAGGACACGCGGGCGCGGATCGTCGAGGCGGCGCGGGCCGCGTTCGGCGAGCGAGGGTACGACGGGGCGTCGGTGCGGGACGTCGCGACGCGGGCGGGGGTCGACCCGGCGCTCGTCCACCACTACTTCGGGACGAAGCAGCGCCTGTTCGTCGCGGCGATGGAGTTCCCGGTCGACGTCGTGACGGTCGTGCCGCGGCTGCTCGCGGATGGCGAGGAGGGCGTGGGCGAGCGGTTCGTCCGGTTCGTGGTGGAGCAGTGGGACAGGCCCGACGTGCATCCGACGCTGCTGGGTGTCGTCCGGTCGGCGGCGACCGATCCGGTCGCCGCGGGGATGCTGCGCTCGCTGCTCACCGAGGGTCCGCTGCGCGCGCTCGCCGGCGCGATCCACGAGGGCGACGCCGATGCCCGGGTGGCCCTCGCCGGCTCTCAGCTCGTCGGCCTCGCGATGGCTCGCTACGTCGTGCGTCTCGAGCCGCTGGCGTCGATGACCCCGGAGGAGGTCGCGGCGGATGTCGGACCCGTCGTGGAGCGTTATCTGTATGGAAGGCGTGTGAGCCCGGAGGAGCGCTAGGCTGGACCCATGACCCCGCCGGCCTCGACGACGGACCTCGCGCGCGACACCGAGGCGCTGGTCCAGCGGCTGGGCACGGCCTATCCCGATCTGGATACGGGAGCCGCCCGTGTCGTGCATGCGCCCGGGCGGGTCAACCTCATCGGGGAGCACACCGACTACAACGACGGGTTCGTCCTCCCCGTCGCGATCGACCTCGGTATCTCCCTCGCCCTCGTCCCCACCGATGACCGCCGGGTCGAGGTCACGCTGACCGAGACCGGCCAACGCGACGGGTTCGAGCTCGACGCGATCGGCCCGAAGCGCTCGGCATGGATCGACTACGTGGCGGGCATGGCCTGGTCGCTGCTCGACGCGGGGCAGCCGGTCAGGGGCTTCCGGGCCGTGTTGGCGTCGGACCTGCCGCAGGGGTCGGGACTGTCGAGCTCGGCGGCGCTGGAGCTCGCGTCGGCGCTCGCGCTGTCGGGCGGGCGCCTCCCCGACATCGACCGGATGACGTTGGCGCGCCTCGCGCAGCGGGCCGAGAACGTGTACGTCGGCGTCAACTGCGGGCTCATGGACCAGTTCGCGTCGGCGTTCGGGGAGCCGGGCAGCGCGCTGCTGCTCGACTGCCGGACCCTGGAGCACCGCACGGTCGCGATGCCGCTCGGCGATGCGGCGCTCGTCGTGTGTCACAGCGGCTCGCCGCGCCGCCTCGAGGCGTCGGCGTACAACGAGCGCCGTGCCCAGTGCGAGGCGGCCGTCGCGGTCATCGCCGAGGCGGAACGAGGGGTGACGGCGCTGCGCGATGTGACGCCCGAGATGCTCGAGGCGCACCGCGACCGGATGGACGCCGTGGTCGCGGCCCGCGCCGAGCACGTCGTCCACGAGAACGGCCGCGTGCTCGAGGCCGTGGCGGCGTTCGAGCGGGGAGACCTCGACGAGGTCGGGCGGCTGTTCGCGGCCAGCCAGGCGTCGATGCGCGACCTGTTCGGCATCAGCAGCCCGGAGCTCGACGCGCTGGTCGAGATCGCATCCGCGGTGCCCGGCGTCTATGGCGCGCGACTCACCGGCGCGGGGTTCGGCGGCTGCACCGTGAACCTCGTGCGGCGCGAGGCGGCCGGCGCGCTCCGGGACGCAGTCCTCCGCGACTACGGGCCGCGGACCGGCCTCGTCGCCCGCGTGTTCGAGGTCGAGCCGAGCCGCGGGGCATCGGTGGTCCACGGAGGCGCCGTCGATGGCTGAACCGCCCGGCGTTCCCGCGCTGTTCGCCGACCCGCACCGCCGCTACGACCCGCTGCGCGACGAGTGGGTCCTCGTCTCGCCCGGCCGCACCAACCGGCCGTGGCAGGGCGGCGAGGAGCGGCCGCAGGTCGAGCGGCGGCCGGCATACGACCCCGCCTGCTACCTGTGCCCCGGCAACACGCGTGCGAACGGCGAGACGAACCCCGCCTACGAGACGACGTTCGTGTTCACCAACGACTTCGCCGCGCTCCGGCCGGACACGTCCGCGGAAACGTACGAGGACGGGCTGTTCCGCGCGGAGGGCGAGCAGGGAACGTGCCGGGTGATCTGCTTCTCGCCGCGCCACGACCTGACGCTCGCCGACATGGCGCACGACGACGTGCGGCGCGTGGTGGACCTGTGGGCCGAGCAGACGGCGGACCTCGGCGCCCGCTATCGCTGGGTCCAGGTGTTCGAGAACCGGGGCGAGGCGATGGGCGCCTCGAACCCGCATCCGCACGGCCAGGTGTGGGCCGGGACGGCGCTGCCGACGACGATCGCCCGCGAGGACGCCAGCCAGCACGGCTACCACGATCGGGCCGGGCGGCCGCTGCTGCTCGACGTCGCGGCCCAGGAGGCGGACGGACCACGCGTCGTCGAGGCGAACGAGCACTGGCTTGTCGTCGTTCCGTTCTGGGCGGTCTGGCCGTTCGAGGTGCTGGTCCTCGCGCGGGCGCCGGTGGCGCGGATGCCCGACCTCGACGCCGCGCGGCGGGATGCGCTCGCGGCGATCCTGGGGCGCACGTTGCGCCGGTACGACGCGCTGTTCGGCGTCCCGTTCCCGTACTCGATGGGCTGGCACGGCGCGCCGTTCGGGCCGGGCGCCAATGCCCACCTCGACGCCTGGACGCTCCACGGCCACGCCTACCCGCCGCTCCTGCGTTCGGCAACGGTGCGCAAGTTCATGGTTGGATACGAGCTGCTCGCCGAGGCGCAGCGCGACGTGACGCCCGAGGATGCTGCCGCGCGCCTGCGCGCGCTCGAGATCGACTAGGAGGAGGGGCGCGATGCGGATGTGGGGCGGGCGATTCGACGAGGGGCCCGATGCGCGGATGGCCGACTTCACGCGGTCCATCGAGGTTGACGCGGAGCTCGCGCTGGACGACATCGCGGGCTCGATCGCGCACGTCCGCGGGCTTGGGCGCGCGGGCCTCCTGACCGAGGACGAGGTCACGACGCTGGAGCGCGGCCTCGTCTCGCTCCGCGCCGACGTCGAGCGCGGGGCGGTGGAGTGGGACCCGACGCTCGAGGACGTGCACCTCAACCTCGAGACGATGCTGACCGAGCGGGTCGGTCCGGTGGGCGGCAAGCTCCACACGGGCCGGTCCCGGAACGACCAGGTGGCGACGGACCTCCGGCTGTGGACCAGGCGCGCGATCGACCGGCTCGACGGCGGGCTGGTGGGGCTCGAGCGGGCGCTGGTGGACCTGGCCGAGCGGGAGGGGGACGCCGTGCTCCCCGGCGCGACCCACATCCAGCCGGCCCAGCCGGTGCTGCTCGCCCACCACCTGCTGGCGTACGTCGAGATGCTCGAGCGCGACCGCGCCCGGCTCGCCGACGCACGCCGCCGGGTCAACATCTCGCCGCTCGGCGCGGGCGCGCTCGCCGGCGCGGGGTACCCGCTCGACCGCGAGACGACCGCGGCGGAGCTCGGGTTCGAGGGCGTCACCCGCAACTCGCTGGATGCGGTCGCGGACCGCGACTTCGTCGTCGAGGTCCTTGCCGCGGCGGCGCTCGCGATGGTCCACCTGTCCCGGCTCGCCGAGGAGGTGACCTGGTGGTCGAACCCGCGGTTCGGGTTCGTCCACGTCGCGGACGCGTTCTCGTCGGGCTCGTCGATGATGCCCAACAAGAAGAACCCGGACCCGGCCGAGCTCGTCCGGGGGCGGTCGGCCGGCGTCATCGGGGCGCTGACCGCGATGCTCACGCTGCTCAAGGGATTGCCCCTCGCATACCAGCGAGACCTCCAGGAGGACAAGCCCGCGTTCTTCGGCGCGGTGGCAACGCTCGACGCATCGCTCGCGGTCATGGCGGGGCTCGTCGAGACGCTCGCCGTCGATCGCGGGCGAATGCGCAAGGCGGCCGAGGAGGGGTACACGACCGCGACGGCGCTCGCGGACGCGCTCGTCCGCCGCGGCGTCCCGTTCCGGGCCGCGCACCACATCGTCGGCGGGCTCGTCGGCGGCGCCGAGGCCGAGGGTGTCGCGACGCTCGAGGGGCTGCCGGACGAGGCGTACCGCGCCGCGCTCGACGGGTCGGACGACGCGACCGCACGCGGGCTCGCGCGCGAGAAGGGGATCGCGGCGACCCTGCGAGCCTCCGCGACGATCGACGGCGCGCTGGCCGGGGCCGACGTCACCGGCGGGACGGCCCCCGCACGGGTCGCGGAGCAGCTTGCCGCCGCGAAGGCTCGCCTGGAGCAGGCAACCGGCTGACCCGGGGCGTCGGGAGGCCGCCGGCGAGGCGTACGTCATGTTCGTCGGGCATATCGGTCGGTCACCCGATGACCGATGCCCGGCCGCTCGCCGATCGTGGGGCCACGGACGCCGAAGCGCGGCGTCGTCCCACAGAGGTGCAGCAATGGCCCAGTTCATGGACGTCCACAGCGGGTTCTTCGGCGTGACCGGTGACCAGCTGCGCGAGGCGCACGACCGTGACCTCGCGATCGAGAAGGACGAGAGCGTCCACTTCGAGCGCGCGTGGCTCGACCCCGAGGCCGGCAAGGTCTTCTGCCTCGCCACCGGTCCGTCGAAGGAGGCCGTCCTCCGGATCCACGAGCGCGCCGGTCACCCGACGCCCGAGATCTACGAGCTGACCGTCGAGGTCTAGGCCCCACGCGTCGTCACGGGGGACATCCGTCGAGCACTGGGAGCACATCGATGCCGCACGCACGGCTGCCCAAGGGCGCCCGGATCCTGGTCGCGGCAGGCGCGGCCCTCGCCCTGCTGACCATCGGCAGTGGCGCCGTCTCCGCCGGGGAGATCACCGGCAACGGCA
>DASSRG010000245.1:0-2750 GCA_035701885.1 Candidatus Limnocylindrales bacterium | reverse complement strand
CCGGCCTCATCCCGCCGCTGGAACGCGATCTTCGTGCCGTCGCGGAAGTAGACCGGGTTCGTGTCGAACTCCGGACCGGCGATCAGCGGCGTGAGGTGTGGCGACTGGAGGTCCGCGGTGAGGATGTTGCCGGCCACCGCGACCGCGATCGCACCGTTCGAGGCGCGGCCGTACAGCGGCGCAGGTGTGGGCGCCCTCCGCGAACCGGCGAACGCGATGACGCCGGCGATGAGGAGGAGTCCGATGAGGGCGAGGATGCCGAGCTGACGCCACGGCATCCGGGCGGCCGGAACCGCCTGTGACGTGATCTGCACGGGAAGCCACCTTCCGGGGAACGTCCACTCGGGACGCTGGGGGCGGGACGAGGCACGCTCGATGGCGGCCTCGAGGTAGTCAGGGGTGGAGGCGCTCGCCAGCTCGTCGAAGAGCTGCGGGAGCCCGCGGTCGAGCCGCGTGTCGCGGATCGTCATGCGATGGGCCCTCCCGTCGCCGGCGACAGTCCGCGGGCGGACGTCACCTCGTCGATGGCCATCGTCGATCGCATGATCGCGAGGGACCGGTGGAGCCGCGACTTCGCGGTGCCCACCGGGATCCCGAGCATCGCCGCGACTGCGGGGAGCTGGAGGTCGAGGTAGAAGTGGAGGACGACGACGGCGCGGGCCTCGGGCTCGAGGCGACCGAGCGCCCGATCCAGCTGGTCGCGGTCGGCGATGCGGCCGCTGTCGTCCGTCGTGGGAGGTTCGAGGATCGGGTCGATCGTGACCTCGATCACCCGACGCTTGCGGCGACGCAGCACGTCGAGGCAGGCGTGGACGACGAGGCTGTGGATCCAGTGGTCGAACGAGCCGGAGTCACGCAGGCCCGGCAGCCCGCGCCACGCCCGGATCAGCGCGTCCTGGACCGCATCCTGGGCCAGGTCGCGGTCGCGGAGGATGAGGCGTGCCGTCGCGTCCAGACGCGCGCCGGACGCGCGGGCGAGCTCGGCGAAGGCGTACCGGTCGCCTCGCTGTGCTCGCTCCACGAGTCCGATCTGGTCCACGACGGCCCCTCGGGTCTCGGCGCGACCACGGCGGTCACGCTCGACAGCCTACGGCGCCGGGGAAGCCCCCGATGGTTCCGCCTTCGCGTTTCGCGAGGAAGGCCGGCCCTCAGGACTCGAAGCGGATCGAGTCGATGATCGACTGCTGCGCAGGGAGGTCGGCGGCGTGCCGGTCGGGATCGGGCGTCACGCCTTGGCTCAGCTCGTGCGGCGACGCGCTCCCGGTGGGGGACGACCGGACGACGACCACCTGGTCGTCGACCTGCACGATCCTGAACTCGGCCGGCTCACCGCCCTCCGCCTGGCTGACCATGGGGTAGGCATCGAGCGCGGTTCCCATCGGGGTGTGCCAGATCACGCTCTGGGTGCAGTCGGCGGTGGAGTGGGTGGATGTGACCTCGACGGCCTGACCCGCCCGCCCGTCGATCTCGATCGGCTGTGCGGCCGAGACATGGAACCCGGGCCACGTCCGCATCGCTGCGACGAGGCCGTCAACCGTGGCTGTGTTCGCGGCGGGGAAGCGGCCGGCGGCGGGGTCGCACGGGTCCTTGGACACCTCTCCGACGGCGAGGAACATCACACCCCAGCCGGACCCGCCCGGCGCGGTCGGGCCGCTCTCGACGAGCACGCCGATGTACTCATGGGTCGGGATGTATGGCCACCAGCCCTCCGGGACGTCGAACGAGATGGTTGCCGGCCAGTTGCCGGGTGGCAGCTGGTACGTGCCCGCCGGCATGCAGATGTCGCCGAGACCCTCGCCGCAGGGCGCGTCCTGTGGTGCTGCCGTCAGCAATGTCGCCGTAACGGATGCCGCCGCCGAGGGTGACCCGGTGGGTGGCGGCAGGGAGCTGGAGGCTGGCGCGGGTGTCGAGGCCGCGCCGATCCCTGGCGTTGAGCTTCGCGTGAACAACGCCGCGACGCCGATCACGATGACGAGGACGGCGGCGATGCCGGCCAGCCATCGGGCAGGCGACGACGAGAGCCGGGAAGTCATGTCGAGGACCCTTTCGGGACCGTGGGCGCCGCGGACCTGCCGGGTGGCCGGCAGGCGTGCCTGGACCGCGTCGCGGACGCTCGCAGGCAGCGGGACCACTCCCTCGTACGTGTCGAGGTAGTCCTCCAGCTGGGCGATGAAGTCGTCGTCGCGGTTCATGCGGTGCCCGCAGTCCTCTCGAGACGCGCGTCCGCCTCGATGGCGGCGCGCAGGTGTTTCAAGGCGTAGTGGAGGCGTGAACGGACCGTGCCGATGGGCGTCCCCATCGCCGCGGCCGTCTCGGCCGGCGTGAGACCGACGTAGTGGATCAGCACGACCACCGTGCGGTGCTCGACACCGAGCGCCGCGAACGCGTGATCCAGCTGGTGCGCCATCGCCAGGCCGACCGCCGGGTCCGGAGCCGTGGGTCCGTCGTCACCGAGCAGCCGGAGGTTGCCGCGGTGGTGTCGCTCGCGGCGCGCTTCGGCGTAGCAGGCGTTGACGACGAGCCTGTAGGCCCATGCCTCGAACCGTTCCGGGTCGCGGAGACGAGGGAGGTAGCGCCAGGCTTCGAGCAGTGCCCGCTGCATGGCGTCCTCCGCCAGGTACGGGTCGCGGAGGATCCGTCGCGCGACCGAATGCAGGTGGTCACCCACGCGTCCGATCAATTCGTCGAACGCCGCTTCGTCGCCGTGCATCGCTCGCTCGACGAGTCTTCGCTCCATCCATCACCCCTGG
>DASSRG010000244.1:0-7003 GCA_035701885.1 Candidatus Limnocylindrales bacterium | reverse complement strand
CGACCGAGCGGAGCTGCGGGAGCTCCTGGCGGGCGAGGCCGCCGACCTCGTCTACCACGCGCTGGTGCTGCTCGCCGAGCGAGGCCTCCCGCCCCGCGAGGTCATCGCGACGCTGCGGTCGCGTCACGGGCACGCCGTTCGCGCCTGATCAGCCGGCCCGAGCGCCCAACGGGAAGCGCCGCCGCGTCGCCCACTGGCCCGCCCGCGTCGTGATCAGGTCGACCGCATCGACGCGCTGCGTCACCGGCAGCTCGCCCCAGGCCGGATCGTCGACCGGGCCCGATCCGAGGGCCGCCGCGCCCTCCACGACCGAGACGTGCGGCGTGAACGGAAACTCGCCTTCGTAGAGCGGCAGCGTTGGGAAGGCGGCGGCCAGATCGGCCTGGAGCGCGCGGACGAGCCCGTCCGGCTCGACCGAGGCATAGAGCGTGTCCGGAAACCGGCGGCCCTCCCCGAGCGTGACGTCCAGGCGTGGATGTCGCGCAACGATCGCCTCGACCAGCCCCAGGACGTCCGGCCCGAGTGCGTCCTCCTCGGCGAACGGCCACAGCAGCGTGACGTGCGCCGGGACGCCCTGCCGGGCGTCCGCGATCGAGCGCATCCGGAGCGCCTCGAGCGCCGGGGGCAGCCGGACCACGAGGACGAGCGCGGTGTCGCGGCTCGGTCGAGGCCCCACGGCGGTCACTCCGCCCGCTCGACCAGCCGGACGTTCCGCTTGCCGGTCCGGACGACCCAGAACCGGCCGTGCAGCGGCTCCGGGAGCGGCGCGGCCGGATCAGTGATCCGCTGGTTGTTCACGTAGAAGCCGCCGTTCGCCATCTGGCGCCGCGCCTCGCCCTTGGACGGGTACGCACCGGCAGCGATCGCCGTCGCAAGCACGTCGGACAGGGCGTCCTCGCCGACGACGACGTGCGGCACCTGGTCGCGCATCGCGACGAGGTCGTCGGCGGACAGGGCCGCCAGATCATGCGTGAACGCCGCCTGGCCCTGCCGCTCCGCCTCGCGCGCGGCGTCCTCGCCGTGCACGCGTGCGGTCACGTCGAACGCGAGCCGTCGCTGCGCCTCGCGCTGCTCGGGCCGCGTTGCCACCGCCTCGTCGAGCGCCTCGATCTCGTCGCGGTCGAAGAGCGTGAACCAGCGCAGGTACGTGCCCACGTCGCGGTCGTCGGTGTTGCGCCAGTACTGGTAGAAGGCGTACGGCGAGGTCCGAGCGGGGTCCAGCCACACGGACTCCCCGCCCTCGCTCTTGCCGAACTTCGACCCCGAGGGCGAGAGCAGCAGCTTGTAGGCGACGCCATGCGCCGGGCTCTCCTCGGCGTCGCCGGACGTTCGACGGATCAGCTCCAGGCCGGCCGTGATGTTCCCCCACTGGTCGGCGCCGCCCATCTGGAGCTCGACGCCGTGCTCCCGGTACAGCGTCGCGAAGTCGAGCGCCTGGAGGGTCATGTAGCTGAACTCGGTGAACGAGAGGCCGCGATCGAGGCGCTGCTGGACCGAGTCCTTGGCCAGCATGTACGGGATCGTGAAGTGCTTGCCGACGTCCCGCAGGTACTCGATCAGCGAGACCTTGCCCAGCCAGTCGAGGTTGTTCGCCATCTCCGCTTGGGCGGGCCCGGGCGAGAAGTCGAGGAAGTGCTCCAGCTGCGCCCGGATCGCCGCGACGTTGTGGGCGAGGGTGTCCAGGTCGAGCAGGTTGCGCTCGGACGATCGCCCCGACGGGTCGCCGATCATCCCCGTCCCGCCGCCCACCAGCGCGATGGGCTTGCCGCCGTGGCGCTGGAACCGGACGAGGCCCATGACGGGGATTAGGTGACCGACGTGGAGCGAATCGCCCGTCGGGTCGAAGCCGTTGTAGGCGCTGATCGGCCGGCCGGTCTCGAGGCGCGCACGGAGGCCGGGCGTCGTCGCGTGGAGGATCCCGCGCCACTCCAGCTCGTCGAGGAACCCGGCGAGACCCGGGGGCGTCGTGGGCGAGGTCACCTGGTGCGGCCCGTCACACCCGCGGGACGGGAACCGTCGAGTGTCCGGCCCGGTCCGGTAGATCGGGCGTTCATCCCCTGCATGGTATCGTTTCGGCCGCAATGCAAACCAGCCTCGTCCGGAGGCAGCGCCATCGCCGCATGGGCGACAGGCGCCGCCCCCGCGGGACCGGCGTCGTCGCCGTCATCGCGATCGCGCTCCCCCTCCTTCTGTTCGTCACCCTGCTGGTGCTGGGCGCGGGCGGCGCCCTGGCGTCGGTCGCCGGGTACACGTACCTCGCGAAGGACCTCGAGGACCCCAAGCAGGCGCTCGAGAAGCTGGACTTCACCTCGCAGTCGGTCGTGTACGACCGCGCGGACAAGGTGCAGCTCGCCCGCCTCGGTGACGATCGCCGCGAGGTCGTCACGTTCGACCAGATCCCGCCGGCCCTCGTCGACGCGACGACCTCGGTCGAGGACAAGACGTTCTGGGAGAACTCGGGCTTCGACCCCGCAGGCTTCCTCTCCGCGGCCATCGACACGATCAACGGCAACGATCGCGGCGGTTCGACGATCACGCAGCAGCTCGTTCGCGCTCGCCTGCTCCCCGCCTCCGCCTTCGACGGCTCCGTCTACGAGCGCAAGGCGAAGGAGATCATCCAGTCGATCCGCCTCACGCAGGCGTACCCGGGGATCGAGGGCAAGCAGCAGATCATCGAGAAGTACCTCAACCAGAACTTCTACGGCAACCGCAGCTATGGCGTCGCGGCGGCCGCGCAGAGCTACTGGAAGAAGGACCTCAAGGACCTGACGCTCGCCCAGATGGCGCTCCTGGCGGCGATCCCGCAGTCCCCGACGCAGTTCGACCTGGTGAAGAACTCCAGCGAGGAGCAGGTCGACGTCGAGGGCAAGGAGGAGACCCGGCTCGTGGTCCCGCCCAACAGCGAGGTCGTCGTCCGGCGCAACTTCATCCTCGACCTCATGAAGACCCGGAGCGTCCTCACGGTCGGCCAGTACACGGACGCGGACTTCGAGGCGGCCAAGGCGGAGCCCGTCGTCCTCGCGTCGCAGGCGGCGGACAAGTGGCGCGCGCCGCACTTCGTGTGGAAGGTGCGCGAGGAGCTCGGCCAGATCCTGTGCGGCACCTCGGCCGACGAGTGCGAGAAGATCAACACCGGGGGCTACACGGTCACGACGACGCTCAACTACAAGATGCAGCGGATCGTCGAGAAGTGGGTCTACGCCGCGGCCGTGATCCCCAACCTCAAGAACCCCGACAAGGCGCTCAAGGACCGCGGCATCCCCCGCCGCGAGTGGTCCTGGATCAAGGGCCTCCGCGGCCACAACATCCACAACGCCGCGGGCGGCGTGGTCGACTACCGCTCCGGCGAGGTGCTCGCGTACGCCGGGTCCGCGTCGTACACCGCCAAGGGCTCGAAGAAGCTCCAGCCGCAGTTCGATGTGCTGGGCGACGGCTGGCGGCAGCCCGGTTCCTCGATCAAGCCGCTCGTCTACCTCGTTGGTCTCGAGGACCGGACGATGACCGCCGCG
Source organism: Candidatus Limnocylindrales bacterium (assembly GCA_035701885.1). GTDB lineage: Bacteria > Chloroflexota > Limnocylindria > Limnocylindrales > CSP1-4 > CAIXZV01. Next base: position 3,494 of record DASSRG010000244.1, on the reverse strand, counting down.
ACGATGTTCATGGACGTCGTCACGAACTTCGCACCGTCGGGTGCGAAGGCCTGGTACCCCACCCAGGCCGACGGCCTCGAGCGGGGGCCTGTCCGCCTCCGGAACGCGCTCCAGTTCTCGCTCAACATCCCGGCGATCAAGGCCGGCGTGGTCAACGGCCTCGAGCACCAGTTCGACCGCATGAAGGACTTCGGTCTTGCCACGCGGGCGAGCGCGAACCCCGTCGTGTCGATGAGCATCGGGACGATCGAGAACCACCCGATCGACATGATCAGCGCCTACGGGATGATCGCGAACGGCGGCGTGATGATGCCGCGCCACACGATCGTCAAGGTCGTGGACCACGACGGCAAGCAGGTCTGGCCACCGGCGAACACGAAGGTCAGCGGCGAGCGGGTCGTCTCGCGCCAGGCCGCGTACATCATGACCGACATCCTGGCGGGCAACACGATCAAGTCCGTGAACCCGTTCTGGGGCAAGTGGCAGATCACCGACGGCGTCACCGGATCGAAGGTCCGCCCCGCCGCGTACAAGACCGGCACGACGAGCGACAACAAGGACGTGCACGCGTACGGCTACCTGGCGCCGCCGAAGGACAAGACGCTTCCGGCGCTCGTCGCCGGCATCTGGATGGGCAACTCGGACAGCACGCCCAACGACGGGAAGCTGTCGCTGGACACGTCCGCGCCGCTGTGGTCGGCGATCCTGTCCGACGTCTCCAAGGGCATGCCGATCGACAAGTTCAGCCGCGTGAAGCCGAAGGGCCTCGTGACCCGCAAGGTGGACGCGTTCACGGGCCTCAAGCCGAGCGGCGCCACCCGCCGGACCGTCGAGGAGCTGTTCATCGACGGCACCGAGCCCACCAAGTCGGCGTCCGCATCCACCGTCGTCGACATCGACGCCGCGAGCGGGCTCCGGTGGCAGGAGGGCTGCGTCGGACCGATGGTGACGCGCGCGTATGTCGACTACTCGAAGATCGAGGGCGGGCCGAAGTCGTGGCAGAAGGCCGACCTCGCCTGGCAAGCCCGCGCGAGCCGCGGGGCGGGCGTCGCCGGTGGCCCGAAGCGCACCCGGACCTCGTACTTCTACGGCGGCGGGTTCTACCCCTTCGGCCGCAGCTGGGGCACCTCCGGCACGCCGCCGAGCAAGAAGTGCCCGCTCGCGCCGCCGTCGCCCACGCCGTGCATCCCCGACTTCTTCACCGAGTGCCCGCCGCCCGAGGGCTCGCCGGGTAACGGTGGTGGGAACGGCGGTCCCGGCCACAGCGGCGGGCCGGGCAACGGCAACGGAAACGGCAACCCCTAGGCTCGTCCGGGCCTCGAAGGCGGTCGTGCCGACCCGCCGCGCTACAGGCGGATGATCGTCGCCCCGTCCCCACCCTCGTTCCGCTCCCCGGGTCTGAGGCTCTTCACCAGCGGGCTCGCGCCCGCCTGGCTCCGCACCGCGTCCCGCAGCGCCCCAGTCCCGAGCCCGTGGATGATCACGACCTGTTCGAGGCCCGCGAGCGAGGCGTCGTCGAGGTAGCGGGACAGCGCCTCGAGTGCCTCGTCCACGCGCGCGCCGCGCACGTCGAGCGATGACGCGACCGTGCGCGCCCGGCTGAGCTGCAGGTTGGCGATCCCCGTGCCCGGGGGCGCCGAGCCTCGTCCGCGTCCGGAGCCGCCCGAGGCACCGCGACCCGTGCCGCTCGCGGGGGCGCCGTCGGTCCCGGACACCGTCCCGATGCCCACCGCGTCCTCGAGGTCCGCAACCGGGACCGAGACCCGCATCCCGCCCGCCTCCAGCGTGGCCCGCGTGCCGCCCTTCTCCAGCGCGACGATCCGGCCCTCCCAGCCGCCGTTCCGGCTCCGGGCGCGGTCCCCCAGCTGCCATGTGCGGGGCGCCGCCGGCGCGCTCGGCGCCTTCGTCCCCCTGACCTCCGGCAGCCGGTCGAGCGTCTGCTCCGCCTTGGCGACCGCGGCGTCGATCGCGGGGGCGGTCACCGTCTCGCGCTCCAGCTTGCGCCGCACGCCCGCGACGTCGTCCTTGAGCCCCTCCACGAGGCGCTCCGCCTCGGCGCGGGCGGCCCGGACGGCCTCGTCACGCTCGCGACGCGCCCGCCGGCGCTCCTCCTCGGCCGTCCGCAGGGCGTCCTGGGCCCGCTGCTCTGCCGCACGCGCCCGGTCCACGGCCTCCGCGATCTCGCGCTCCTGGGTGCGGATCGACTCGAGGGTCGCCTCGAATGCGGCCTCGTTCTCGGTCAGGCGGCTCCGGGCGTCCTGGACGATCGCGTCGGGCAGGCCGAGCCGCTCGGCGATGGCGAAGGCCTGTGACCCGCCCGGGAGGCCGATCGTGAGCCGGTACGTGGGGGACAGTGTCTCGAGGTCGAACGCCACTGATGCGTTGCGCGCCGCGGGCGTCTCGTGGGCGTACACCTTGATCTCGGCGTAGTGCGTGGTCGCGGCCACGAGCGCGCCGGACCGGATGAAGTGGTCGAGCAGCGCCTGGGCGAGCGCGGAACCCTCCGTGGGGTCCGTGCCCGCGCCCAGCTCGTCGAGCAGCACCAGGGTCCTTGGACCTGCGTGCTCCACGATCCGGATGATCGACCGCAGGTGACCCGAGAACGTCGACAGCGACTGGGCGATCGACTGCTCGTCACCGATGTCCGCGAACACGTCCCGGAACACCGGCAGCACGGAGCCTGCTTCCGCCGGGATGTGGAGCCCGGCCTGGTGCATCAACGCGAGCAGGCCGAGCGTGCGCAGCGCCACGGTCTTGCCGCCCGTGTTCGGACCGGTGATGACGAGCGCCGTGTAGCCGTCCCCGAGCCGGATGTCGATCGGCACGACCCGCCCGGTGAGCCCGGGGTGACGCGCCGAGAGCAGGACCACCTCCTCGTGCGCCGCAGGCGCGGGCCGGGTTCCGTCGATCTCGGCCGACAGCTGCGCCTTCGCCGCCCAGAAGTCGAACTGCGCCAGCGCCTCGAGCGTCTCGCCGAGCATCGTCGCGTTCGCCCCGACGAGCGCGCTCAGCTCGTCGAGGATGCGGCCAACCTCCTCGTCCACGGCGGCCTGGGCCTCGCGCCAGGCGTTGCCCAGCTCGACGACGACCAGCGGCTCGACGAACAGCGTCTGGCCGCTCCCCGACGCATCGTGGACCACGCCCTTGACGCGGCCGCGGGCCTCGGCGCGCACCGGGACGACGTAGCGCCCGTTGCGCATCGTGACGATGGGCTCCTGGAGGGCGCCGCCCAGCTCCGACCCGACGAGCGTGTCGAGGCGTCGCCGCAGCCGGTCGTACGCGACGCGCACCGCGGCCCGCAACGGCCCGAGGCGCGGGGACGCCGTGTCCCGCAGCTCCCCGACGGGGTCGAAGCTGCGGCTCAGCGTGCTGCGCAGGGCCGGCAGCGGGTGGACGCGGCGGCCGAGGTCGCGCAGCAGGGGCCGGCGCTCCTCCGCGAGCGACGTCTGGAGGCGAGCGGCCGCGTCGAGCGTCTCGGCGATCTCGAGGAACTG
>DASSRG010000243.1:0-4632 GCA_035701885.1 Candidatus Limnocylindrales bacterium | reverse complement strand
CGGGTGGTCGGGGTCGGTGTCGACCGCGCCGAACAGCCCGGCGATCTCGTCGTTCGTCTCGTAGCCGACCGCGCGGAGCAGGGTCGTCGCCGCGATCTTGCGCTTGCGATCGACCTTGACCCACAGCTGGTCCTTGTTGTTGGTCTCGAACTCGAGCCAGGCGCCGCGGTTCGGGATCACCTTGGCCGAGAACAGCATCCGGCCGGACGCCGGATCCTCGACCTCGCTGTAGTACACGCCGGGCGAGCGCACGAGCTGGGAGACGACGACGCGCTCCGCGCCGTTGATCACGAACGTCCCCATGTCCGTCATCCACGGGTAGTCGCCCATGTAGACGCGCTGGCGCTGGATCTCGCCGGTCTCCTTGATCAGGAGCTCGACCTGGACGTACAGCGGGCGGCTGAAGGTGAGGTCCTTGGTCCGGCACTCCTCCTCGGAGTACTTGGGGTCCCCGAACTCGTAGTCGAGGAACTGGAGCTCCATCACCTTGCCGGTGAAGTCCTTGATCGGGCTGATCTCGTCGAACAGATCCCGGAGGCCCTTCTCGATGAACCACTGGAAGGACTCGAGCTGGAGCTCGATGAGGTTCGGGACCTCGAACTTGTCGACGCTGACCCCGTCGCGAACCTCGGCGATCCTCGCGTATGAGAGGCGACCGGAGGGCGTGGCGGCGAGGGGTGCCGACTTGACGGACAGCATGAAATGCGACTCCTTGTCGGAGTGGGAAGAAGAGGGGACGGCCGCGCTCACAGAAGGAGTAGGATACCGCGTTCCGAACTCATGTCAAACCCGCGGCATGCCGAGACGGACGGTGACGAAGCCGCCACCGCCCGCCCGGGCCGCGTGCTGGCCGGGCGTGCCGGCCGGGGCGTCACCTACTTGACGTCGACCTTGGCGCCCTGCTCCTCGAGCGCAGCCTTGATCTTCTCGGCCTCGTCGCGGGCGATGCCCTCCTTGACCGGCTTCGGCGCCGCGTCGACGAGGTCCTTCGCCTCCTTGAGGCCGAGCCCGGTGAGCTCGCGGACGACCTTGATGACCGGGATCTTGTTCGGGCCGACCTCGGTCAGGACGGCGGAGAACTCGGTCTGCTCCTCCTCCGCGGCCGCGGCCGGGGCAGCGCCGCCGGCGGCTGCCGGGGCGGCGCCCGCGAACGCGACGGGGGCGGCGGCGGTGACGCCGAAGCGATCCTCGAACTTCTTCTTGAAGTCCGAGAGCTCGAGGACGGTCATCTGCTCGAACGCCTCGAGCAGCTGGTCGGGGGTCAGCGTGGCCATGGTGTGATGTCTCCTGCTGGGTTGGCGCCCCGCGGGGCGCGGATGGGTCTCTCGGTGGGGATCAGGCGGCGGCCTCGCCGCCACGCTGGTCGATCAGCGCCTGGACCAGCCCGGCGACGTCCCGCAGCGGGGCGTCGAACAGGCCGGCGACGTTCGCCATCGGCGCGACGATCGCGCCCACGGCCTCGGCGAGGAGCACCTCGCGCGACGGGAGCGCCGCGAGCTTGCCGACGCTGTCCGCGTCGATCGCCCGGGACCCCAGCACGCCGCCCGTGATCTTCACGATCTTGAACGGGCGAGTGGCGTCCAGGACGGCCTTGGCGGTCGCCGCCTCGTCGGTGCCGAAGGCGATGGCCGTCGGTCCCGTGAGGAGCGGCGTCAGCGCCTCGGCCGCGGCGTTGTCCTGCGCGGCGATGCGCATCAGGCGGTTCTTCACGACGCGATACGTCACGTTCTGCTTGTGCAGCGCGCGCCGGATCTCGCTGATCTCCTTCACCGTGAGGCCGCGATACTCGGACACGATCATCGCGCGGCTGGCGTCCAGCTCCGCGCGGAGATCGTCGACGGTCTCGCGCTTGGCCTCGGTCGGCATCGTGCCTCCTTGACCTCCTTGCTCCTGCGCGCAGCCGGCGCGCGGCGGTGGGTCCATCCGGCGGCTGCCGGGTGCTCCCCTGCGACGGGCCACGTGGCGTAGCAGGGGGCGTGACCCACCTCGAGGTGGGGCGATGCCTTCTGCCTCGGCGTGCTCGCCGTCGTCCCCGCGCCGTCACCCGTGTCGGGCGGCGGTGGGTCCGGTCCGGCGGATCAAGCTCCCGGCGTCGCGGTCGCCTCTCGGCGGCGCGGCGCCTGCGGAGCGCAGGCTGTCTGCGGCGATCCCGTCCGTATCGATGTCGCTCCCCGCCGGCGAGCCGGTGGGGCGGCGACGGATTGTAGTGCTAGGCGGCCGCGGCCGCCAGCGCGCCCGCGATGTCGACCCGGATGCCCGGGCCCATCGTGGTCGCGATCGTCAGCGTGCGCAGATAGGTGCCCTTCGCGCCGCTCGGCTTCGCGCGGTTGACCGCGTCGACGAGCGCCGCGAGGTTCTCGGCGAGCTGCTGCTCCTCGAAGCTCGCCTTGCCGACGGGAACGTGGACGATCGCGCCCTTGTCGACCTTGAACTCGACCCGGCCGCCCTTGACCTCCTTGACCGCGCGCTCGATGTCGAACGTCACGGTGCCGGCCTTCGGGTTGGGCATGAGGCCTCGGCGGCCGAGGATCCGGCCGAGCCGGCCCACCTGGCCCATCGTGTCCGGGGTCGCGATCGCGACGTCGAACTCCAGCCAGCCCGCCTCGATCTTCTTGACCAGGTCTTCCGCGCCGACCTCGTCCGCGCCGGCGCGGAGCGCCTCCTGGGCCTTCTCGCCCTGGGCGAACACCGCGACCCGGACGATCTTGCCGGTGCCGTGCGGGAGGACCACCGTGCCGCGGACCATCTGGTCGGCGTGACGGGGGTCGACGCCGAGGCGGAGGTGCGCCTCGACCGACGCGTCGAACTTCGTGTTGGACGTCTCGCGCGCGAGCGCGACGGCCTCGTCGATCGGGTAGACCCGGGTGCGGTCGACGAGCTTCGCGGCGTCCAGGTAGCGCTTGCCGTGGCTGGCCATGGGTTGACTCCTCTCGGTCCGGGTGGACCTGCCCCTCGATGCGTCGCGCGGGCCGGGGTGGTTCCCGCGTGGCGCGCCGGCTCTAGCCGACGACCTCGATGCCCATGCTCCGGGCGGTGCCCTCGATGACCTTGATCCCCGCGTCGATGTCGTTGACGTTCAGGTCGGCCATCTTCGTCTCGGCGATCTGGCGCAGCTGGTCGCGGGTGACCCGCCCGACCGTCTCGCGCTTGGTGGTGGAGGCGCCCTTGTCGATGCCGGCCGCCTTGCGCAGGAGGTCGGGCGCCGGCGGCGTCTTGAGCACGAACGTGAACGAGCGGTCCTCGTAGATCGTGATCTGCGCCGGGATGACCTGGCCGGACTTGTCCGCGGTCTTCTCGTTGTACGCCTTGGTGAACTCGACGATGTTGATGCCGTGCGGGCCGAGCGCCGTGCCGACGGGCGGCGCGGGCGTCGCCTTGCCGGCCGGCAGCTGCAGCGTCAGGACGATTCGGATCTTCTTGGCCATGGTGGTGGTGCTCGACTCCTAGAGTTTCTCGACTTGCAGGAAGTCGAGCTCGACCGGGGTCTCCCGGCCGAAGATGCTCACGAGGACCTTCAGCTTGTTGCGCTCCGGGTTGACCTCGTCCACGGTGCCGATGAACTCCGCGAACGGGCCGTCGGTGACGCGGACGCTCTGGCCCTTGGTGAACGCGACCCGGAACTTCGGCGTCTCGACGCCCATGTGCCGGAGGATCTGCTTGACCTCGGTCTCGTCCAGCGGGATCGGCTCGCTGCGCATCCCCGGGATGTTGCCGCTGCCGACGAACGAGGTGACGCCCGGCGTGTTGCGGACGACGAACCACGACTCGGGGTCGAGGATCATCTCGACCAGCACGTAGCCCGGGTAGACCTTCTTCTGGACGGTGTGCCGCTGGCCCTGGCGGATCTCGATCTCGTCCTCCATCGGGACGAGGACCTGGAAGATCTTGTCCTCCATGCCCATCGACTCGATGCGGTGCTCGAGGTTCGCCTTGACCTTGTTCTCGTAGCCCGAGTAGGTGTGGATCACGTACCACCGCTTCTCGGGGGCGCGGGTGGGCGTCAGCTGCTCGGTCATGCCAGGTCTGCCAGTGCGCGGATGATGAAGTCGAAGCCGGAGTCGACGACCGTGATGAACAGGCCCACGACGAACGAGACGACGAACACGAGGACGGTCAGGTTCCGGACCTGGATCCGGCTGGGCCACGTGACCTTCTTCAGTTCGGACCAGGATTCACTGGCGAAGCGACGCAGTCTGTTCACAGGTGCCTTTTCAACGTCGATGAGGAGTGGCAGGGGCGATAGGACTCGAACCTACAACCTGCGGTTTTGGAGACCGCTGCTCTGCCAATTGAGCTACACCCCTGCGGGCCGGACCTCGAGCCTTACTTGGCCTCGCGATGGAGCGTATGGCGGCGCTCCCGAGGGCAGTACTTGAGCAGCTCGATCCGGTTCGGATCGTTCTTCTTGTTCTTGCGCGTCGAGTAGTTCCGCTGCTTGCACTCCGTGCAGGCGAGCTGGATGACCGGACGCGCCTCAACCTTGGCCATGGTTCCCTATGCCGTGATGCTGGTGATGGCGCCGGCACCGACGGTGCGGCCGCCCTCGCGGATGGCGAAGCGCTGGCCGACCTCGAGGGCGATCGGGGTGATCAGCTCGACCGTCATCTCGACGTTGTCGCCGGGCATGATCAT
>DASSRG010000242.1:0-2892 GCA_035701885.1 Candidatus Limnocylindrales bacterium | reverse complement strand
CCGCATCGGGACCGAGAGCCGGCGGATGGGCGTGCTCGTCGACGACCTGCTCCTGCTCGCGCGACTGGACCAGGGCCGTCCGCTGCGCGCGGACCGCGTCGACCTGAGTCGGATCGTGAATGAGGCCGTCGAGGACGCGCGAGCCGTCGAACCCGGGCGCCCGATCGGCGGCGAGGTCGCTGGTGGGGTATGGGTGACGGGCGACGAGGACCGGCTGCGGCAGGTCATCGGCAACCTGGCGGCCAACGTCCGGGTGCACACGCCGCCCGGGACGCCAGTCGAGGTCGAGCTGACGACGGCCGACGGCGCGGCGGAGGTCCGGATCGTCGACCACGGCCCCGGCATCGAGCGCGAGCACGCGCCGCGCGTGTTCGACCGCTTCTACCGCGCCGACCCGGCACGGTCGCGGGACCGCGGCGGTTCGGGGCTGGGGCTCTCGATCGTGGCGTCGATCACCCACGCCCTCGGCGGACGTCTGTGGCACGAGCCAACTCCCCGGGGAGGTGCCACGTTCGTCGTGCAGCTCCCGCTCGCGCCGTCTGCCGCATCGCACGAAGCACCGGGGGTGGAACGGCCGGTGTTCGCTCCGCCCGAACCAGTCTTCTCAGCAACCTCACAGCGCGATCACGGGACGGATCCAGCCAGCGACCCCATCATCTAGGCATTCACCCTGCGGTCGTGTGGCCGCGACCCTCACGGAGGCATTCGTGAAGCGCACCCGAACCACCCTCGTCCTGCCCCTCGCCGGCCTGCTGGTCGTCGCCGCGGCAGGCGCCGTCCTCGCCAGCAATGGCGGCAACGCTCCTTCGTCCACGGGCACGACCATTGTCCCGGCGGCCGAGTCCCCCTCGTCGAGCCCCAGCTCCGGCGGCACGGTCGCCCCGACGAAGCCCGAGCAGAAGGACACCGTCCTCACGGACGTCCTCGACGACCTCGTCGCGAAGGGAACGATCACCGAGAGCCAGAAGCAGGCGATCCTCGACGGCATCGCCGCGGAGCGGACCGCCCGCCAGGAGGAGCGCAAGGCACAGCGCGAGCAGCTCCAGGCGCAGCGCCAGCAGCTCAAGGATTTCCTGTCCGACGGACAGATCACGCAGGACGAGCTCGACAAGCTGCCCGAGGACAGCCCGTTCCGCCGGCTGACCGACCTGATGGACGACGGGAAGATCACCACCGACGAGCTGCGCGGGCTCGGCGGCGGCTTCGGCTGGGGCCCCGGCGGCGGTCGCGGCCACGGCTTCGGCCACTTCTTCGGCAAGGGCTGGCAGGCGCCCGACGCCTCGCCCAGCAGCTCACCCGCCGCGAGCAGCTGAGACTCCGGACACATGCAACGGCCCGCCGGGTCACCCGGCGGGCCGTTCTTCGATTCGACGCCCGGACGGATCTAGCCCTCGAGCGCCTCGCACACGTCGATCGCCGTTCCGGTGAACGTTGCCGAGACGAAGTTGCCCTCGCTGTCATAGACCTCGCGGGCGCGACCGTTGACGAGCCACAGGCCGGGTCCAAGGTCGCTGTCGTCACCGGGCAGGTACCAGGCGAAGAACAGGCCGGTCGCGGTCGCGACCAGCGAGCCGTCGGCCGCGAACGCGTACGTGATCGACGAGCCACCCCGACGGAAGATCGAGGCGCCCGTGGTCTCGTCCGTCGCCTGGGACGCCGTCATGCCCCGCGAGCGGATCCGCACCGTGCCATCGGGCAATGGCCCATAGAACGTGTCCTTCGCCTTGAAGGCGGGGTTGCTGAGCGTCACGTCGTGTGCGCAGAAGTCCCCGCCGGGCAGCGTGAACGGGACGGTCTCGGCCGGCGCGTGCTCGGGAGGTGCGGCGACGGCGGCCCCAGGAAGCAGCAACGCGAGCAGCCCGGCAGTCGACAGGACGCGGGCAAGGCGGATCGCGGTCGTCATGGTTCCCCTCCAACTGTCCCCCGGAGGTGCCTGACGTCGAGCCTCGCGATGGCCCCGAGATCGCGGCTGACGGACCGCGAGCCGGCAGCATGACGAAGTCGGGCGGCGATGTAAACAGCCGGGTTGTGTTTCGGTTGCGATCGTCCGCAACGGTTGACGCGGCGCCCGGCCGTCCCGCACCATCGGCGGCCTGATGAGTCACACCACCCTTTCCTGGTGCATGTGTATGCGTGGGCGGCCCCGTCGTTCGGAGGACGGGCGCCGGGACTCCCTGCGCTGACCATCAGCATGTGACAGCAGGGATCTCGGAGCCGAGGTCCCGGGGCCGCGAACCACAGGGTTCGCGGTCTTTTTGTTTGCTCCGGACGAAGCGACGGACCGCCGCCGAAGCCGACCGGGACCGCCACCAGCCGCCCCACCACCGAGCGACCGGCGCCGAGCGAGCGCCACCACTGGAAGGAAACGACGACGAGATGAGCAACGACCCCACGAGCCTCGGCGACCTCCGATCCGAGACCCTCGCCCTGCACGCCGGCCAGTCCGTGGATCCCACGACGAAGGCCCGCGCCGTCCCGCTCTACGCCACCACGAGCTACGTGTTCGATGACGCGGCGCACGCGGCCCGCCTGTTCGGGCTCCAGGAGTTCGGGAACATCTACACCCGGATCATGAATCCCACGACCGGCGTGTTCGAGGAGCGGATCGCCGCGCTCGAGGGCGGCGTCGGGGCGCTCGCGCTGAGCTCCGGCCAGGCAGCCGAGACCCTCACGATCCTCAACCTCGCCCGCAGCGGCCAGAACATCGTCAGCTCCAGCAGCCTCTACGGCGGCACGTACAACCTGTTCCACTACACGCTGCCCAAGCTCGGGATCACCGTGAAGTTCGTCGACGGCTCGGACCCGGCGAACTACGACGCCGCGATCGACGACAACACCCGCGCGGTGTTCCTCGAGACCATCGGCAACCCCCGCCTGGACGTCGCGGACATC
>DASSRG010000241.1:0-12652 GCA_035701885.1 Candidatus Limnocylindrales bacterium | reverse complement strand
TCCCGCCGCCTGGAACGCAGGCGGTCCCAACGAGCGGGAATCGCTCCGGTTGGAACGGCCCGCGATCCAGCCCCGGAACTAGGTGCGGGACGCCCGGCGCTCGGCGCGGACCGACAGGTAGTGGTGCCACAGGATCCGCGCCCCATGGAACGCCGCGCGTGCCAGCCGGAGCGATTCCCGCTCGTTGGAACGCTGAGCGATCCACGCCCGCCGCGGGGCCCCAGGGCGGCGATCCACCGGGCGCCGCGGCCCGTGAACGGCCGCGCGGCGTGAACGGCCGCGCGGCGTGAACGGCCGCGCGGCGTGAGCCGCCCGCGCGGCGTGAGCCGGCCGCGCGATCCGGCCGCGCCCGCTCCCTCCCCTACTTCTTCGGCGCCCGGCCCGACTCCCGGTCCTTGACGATCCGCTGCGCGGCCATCTTCCCCGGAGCCCCCATCACGCAGCCGCCGGGATGCGTCCCGGAGCCACACTGGTAGTAGCCCGTGATCGGCGTCCGGTAGTCCGCGTAGCCGGGCGCCGGCCGGAACGAGTACATCTGCGGCGCGAGGAACTCGCCCGCGAAGATGTTGCCCTCGGACAGGCCGGGGCCGCGCTCGATGTCCAGCGGCGTGACCACCTCGCGGTGGAGGATCAGGTCCGAGAAGCCGGGGAAGAACGACTCGACGGTCCGCTGGACCGTGTCGCCGAGGTTCTGCTTCTCGGTGTCCCAGTCGCTGCCCTTCAGGTGATACGGCGCGTACTGGACGAAGCACGACATCACGTGCTTGCCGGGAGGCGCCATGTCGGGGTCGATGGTCGACTGGATCGCGCAGTCGAGGTACGGCCGGCTCGAGTACCAGCCGTACTTGCCCTCGTCGAACGCGCGCTCGAGGTACTCCATCGACGGACCGATGTTGGTGAACCCGCGGAAGTGATCCTCGCGACCCGCGAGCGCCGGGAACACCGGCAGCCCGTCGAGGGCGAAGTTGACCTTCGCCGACGTGCCCTGGAACCGGAACCGGTCGATCGCCTCCACGAGATCCGACGGCAGCTCCCGCGGATCCACGAGCTGGGTGAACGTCCGCCGCGGATCGAGCGCCGAGACGACGACCGGCGCGTCGAACTCCTGACCGTCGTCCAGCACGACGCCGCGCACGCGCCCGTCGCGGGTGCGGACGGACGCGACCGGCGCCTCGAGCCGGATCTCCGCGCCGAACGACCGGGCCGCCCGCGACAGGACCTGCGTGAACCCGCCGTTGCCACCCTTGTGGAACGCCCACGCCCCGAACTCGCCGTCGTGCTCGCCCAGCAGGTGGTAGAGCAGCACGAGGCCGCTCCCCTGCGAGTACGGCCCGACCTTGGTGCCGATGATCGACGACGAGGCGAGGTACCCCTTGAGGATGTCGCTCTCGAAGTAGTCGTCGAGGAAGTCGGCGGCGGAGCCCGTGAGCAGCCGGACCGTGTTGTGGAGCACGTCCTTGGGCAGCGCCTTGAACCTCCCGAGCAGCCCCGCCCAGGCGAGCAGCTCCTCCGGGTCCTCGGTGAACAGGTTCGGCGCCGGGTGGTCGATGAGCGGCTTGAGCGCCTGGAGGACCTTGGTGATGTCGTAGTTGAAGCGGTCGTACGCGTCGGCGTCGTGCTTCGAGTGGCGCGCGATCTCGCGCTGGTTGACGCCGTGGTCCTGCCCGATGAGCAGGTAGTCGCCGTTCTCCATCGGCGCGAACGTCGACGACATGAGCAGCGGCATGAACCCGTGCTTGACGAGGTCCAGGTCGTGGATGATGTCCGGCCGCAGGAGGCTCAGCGCGTACGAGAACGTCGTGAACGAGAAGCCCGGCCAGAGCTCCTCGGTGATGGCGGCGCCGCCGACGAGATGGCGCTTCTCGAGGATCAGCACCTTCAGCCCCGACTGCGCGAGGTAGGCGCCGTTGGTCAGCCCGTTGTGGCCTCCGCCGACGACGATGACGTCGTAGGTCCGGGCCTCCCTGGTGTCCTTCTTGCTCATCGCTCAGGCCGTCTTTCGTGCCGGGTTGTAGAGGGGCATGCGTGCCGTCTGCGCGCCCACGTGGACGTAGTGGTGGCTCACCGGGACCTCGAGGTTGACGCGCGTCCCGGGTGACGCCGCGGCGGCGACGGGCACCCGCGCGATCGCGATGTGCCGCTGCAGGACGGGTGAGTACATGAAGCTCGTCGCGTACCCGACCTGCGCCCCCTCGTCGTCGTACACGTACATCTCCTCCTGGACTGGCGTGTGGTCCTTGGGCGGGATCAGGCCGGCCTCGTCGTGGACGCGGTCCCAGTCTCGCCAGTCGACGACCAGCCCCGTGGTCCGGAACCTCGACGTGCCGTCCGCCAGCTCGCGACGGATCGCGTCGCGGCCGATGAACCGGCGCTCGTCCTCGGTCACGCCGCGGAGCATCCAGCCGAGGCCAAGCTCGTGGGGCGTCACCCGGTCCGCGTCCGTCCAGGCGAACCGGCTGTTGTGGAAGTCGACGTCGAGCAGGAGCAGGCCGGCCTCGATCCGGGTCATGTACAGCGCCTGGAGGCCAAACGGCAGCACGCCGTAGCCGCGCGTCGCCTCCCAGATCGCGTCCCAGACGGGCAGGGCGTCGTCCGTCTTGGCCCACACCTCGTAACCCACGTCGCCCGTGTACCCCGTCCGCGAGACGGTGACCTTCCTGCCGCCGATCTTCGCCTTGCCCAGCTGGAAGTAGTCGAGCCGGTCGATGGCGCCGTCGAGTCCGGCGAGCAGCGCGCGCGAGCGCGGGCCCTGGAGCGAGACCACCGCCCACTGCTCCGACACGTCCTCGATCCGGACGTCCATGCCGCGTCCGACGAGGTCGGCGAAGTACGCGAAGTTCGGCTCCGCGGCGGTGAGGACGAAGTCGTCGGCGGCGTGCCGCAGCAGGACGCCGTCCTCGACGATGAACCCGCGGTCGTCGCACCAGATCGTGTACTGGGCGCGGCCGGGTCCGAGGGTCCGCGGGTCGCGGGCCATCACGCCGGCCAGGAACGCCTCGGCGTCCGACCCCGTGAACCGGTACTTGAACAGCGGCGAGGTGTCGAAGATGCCGGCCGCGTTGCGGACCGCGAAGTACTCGAACTTCTCGGACAGGCTGTACTTCTCGGCCGCCAGGTAGCCCGACCAGTGACTCCACAGGCCGGTCTCGTTGAGCGCCCCCGTGCGCTCGTGGAACGGGGTGGTGCGGATCATGCGCCCTCGCTCGTGTCCCTCTCGACGGTCCCGACACGGTACCGGGCGGCGCGACCCCGCGGACGGCGTGTTGCCGCCCGTGCACCACGCGCGCGGCCGGCGGGACATTCGTCCCATGGCGTCCGGATCCACGCACGCCGTACCGTGCGCCACGCATGGAGCCCGCATTCCCGAAGCCGAACCCCATCGCGCACGATCGGCCCGCGGAGGGCGAGGCACACGAGCTCCTCGCGATCGAGCGGGTCATGCTCGTGATGCGCCTCGCGGGCGTGCTCGTGCTGCTCGCGATGACGCCGCTCTACCCCGAGGTTCACCTCGGCCTGGTCGCGCTGGCGCTCGCGGCGCTCGCGGCGACGATCGTCGTCCAGCTGAGGGTCATCGGGCCTGACGTTCCCGTCCCCGAGCTGCGCCGCCGCTCGCTGGCGTTCCTCGCCTCGGACATGCTGACGGTCTACGTGATCGGCACGGCGTTCGTCGCGTCGCCGGACTGGATCGGGTTCTACTTCTACCCGCTTCTCGCCCTCGAGGCCGCCGTGCTCGCGGGGCTCCGCGGCGGCCTCGTCGTGACGGCCATCAGCATCGGCGTCTACCTCGCGCAGGTCGCGCTGACCGGGTTCCTCGGCAACGCGGTGACCGTGCGCGACGTCGCGGGCGGGCTCGCGCTGCTCGGCCTCACCGGTGGGTTCGTCGCGGCGGTCGGCATGACCGCCCAGCGGAGCCAGCGGGACATGCGCGCGCTGCTCGACCTCACGAGCGCGCTCGCCCACCAGCGCGACGAGGCCGAGACGATCGAGCTGCTCGACCAGCGGCTGCGTGACACGGTCGGCGGCCGCGTCCGGTCGGTGGCGATCCGCCGCGAGGACGGCTCGTTCGAGATCCTGCGCTGGCATTCGACCGAGCGCCGGACGCTGGAACGGACGCACATCGAGCGGACGTTGGGCGACATCGAGGCGCTCGCGACGCGGTTCCACCAGGGCACGTCGCTCACGTGGTCGGTCGACGAGGGGTCGCCGCTCGGGACGGCGCTCGGACTCCCGGAATGGGCACGCTCCGTGACGCTCGTCCCCATCTTCGTCGAGCGGCGGTGGATCGGCGTGCTGCCGGTGCTGTGGCCCACGCGGGTCGATCCCGATGCCCGTCAGATGCGGCTCCTGTACGGCCTCGCGAACCAGGTCGGTCTCGCGCTCGCGCAGGGCCAGCTCCAGCGGGTTCGCGAGCAGGCGGCGACGGACGCCCTGACGGGGCTGATGAACCGGCGGGCGATCCGCGACGAGCTCGCGGCGGCCGTCGCCCGGTCGGCCCGCAGCGGCGAGCCGCTCGCGATCCTGTTCGGCGACCTCGACGGGTTCAAGGCCGTGAACGACAGCCGGGGCCACGACGCGGGCGACGACGTCCTGCGCCTCGTCGCGTCCGCGGTCCGCCGTGCGCTGCGCGCCGGCGACGTGCTTGGCCGCTACGGCGGGGACGAGCTGCTGATCGTGGCCGAGGGCACCGGCGTGCCCGAAGCGGCGACGCTCGCACGGCGGATCGGCGAGGCCGTACGGTCGGCAGCAGGCGCGGACGGCATCGACATCACGTTCGGCGTCGCGGCCTATCCGACGGACGCCGACTCGCCGGACGCGCTGCTGGTCGCAGCCGACAGGGCGATGTACCGCGGCAAGCTCGAGGGGCCCGGATGGGTCGTCCTCGCGGCGGGCGTGCGGCCGGCCGACGACGCAGACCGGGCGGACGCGGCGGACGCGGCCCACGACGCCCGGGACGCAGCCGAGCCCGACGCCCTGACGACCTCCGCCTGACGGCGCCTGCCGCGTCGTCGGACGGCCGCGGGACCATCGCCTCCGTGGTTCGGCACCCGGCTGCAACGCGCGCCTTCCCCATCTGCCCCGTCGCGGCTGCCCGGCCCGCGCGAGGCTGGAGGCTGTCAACGCCGCTCAAGCCGGGAGTCCTCCGATGGCAAGCCCCACGACCACCACCACGCGCCAGCTCGTCGACCCGCGCAACGCGTACCCGCGGCCGCCGTTCCCGAAGCAGGCACAGTCGATGCCGGACGAGACCGACTTCGAGCTCGACCCCGCGCCCGACCACGGTG
Source organism: Candidatus Limnocylindrales bacterium (assembly GCA_035701885.1). Taxonomy (GTDB): domain Bacteria; phylum Chloroflexota; class Limnocylindria; order Limnocylindrales; family CSP1-4; genus CAIXZV01. The sequence continues at coordinate 7,370 of DASSRG010000241.1, read as the reverse complement.
AGGAGTCGTACGTCGGCAATGGCAAGCTCGCCGGGCTTGCGACGCTCGTCACGGGCGCCGACTCCGGCATCGGCCGCGCGGTCGCGATCGCCTATGCCCGCGAGGGCGCCGACGTGATCGTGAGCTACCTCGAGGCCGATGCCGACGCGGACGCGACGATCCGCCTGGTCGAGGCCGAGGGACGGCGGGCGATCCGGGCGGCCGGCGACGTGGGCGACGAGCGCGTGGCCCGACGGCTCGTGGAGCAGGCGCGCGACGAGCTTGGCCGGCTCGACGTGCTGGTGAACAACGCCGCGTTCCAGCAGCGCCGCGACTCGATCGCCGACGTCCCCACCGACGAGTGGGAGCGGACGCTGCGCACGAACCTCACCGGCATGTTCTTCCTCTGCCGCGAGGCGGTGCCGGTGATGGAGCCGGGCGCGTCGATCGTCAACACCGCGTCCATCCAGGCGAAGAACCCGTCCGCGTCGCTGCTCGCCTATGCGACGACGAAGGGCGGCATCGTGACGTTCTCCAAGGCGCTGTCCGCCGAGTGCATCGAGAAGGGCATCCGGGTGAACGTCGTTGCCCCGGGGCCGGTCTGGACGCCGCTCGTGGTGGCGACCTCGGACCCGGAGGCCAACTCGACGTTCGGGCAGCAGGCACCGATCGGCCGCCCGGCGCAGCCCGCCGAGCTCGCGCCCGCCTTCGTGTTCCTCGCCTCGCCCGAGTCGAGCTACATCACCGGCGAGGTGATCGCCGTGACCGGCGGTGAGTTCTTCTCCTAGGCGCCGCGCGTGCGGCGCGCGTCAGACGGGCGCGAGGACGTCGTCCCCGCGCTCGTCGGCGGGCTCGGAGGTGATGCCCCAGCCGCCGAACAGCGCGAGGCCCTCGACGCGCAGCGTGGGCGCATCGATCGGGCGCTCGCGCTCCGGGCGCCCGTCGCCGATCCCGCCGATGCCGGCGATCTTCGTCTCGACGTTCCACTCCTCGGGAACCACGAGATTGCCGCCGCCGAACAGGGCGTTGACCTCGATCGTGGCGCCCGCCGGGTCGAGCGTCGCCTGGCGCAGGTCCACGACGCCGCCACCAAACCAGGTCTCGACGCGCCCGCCCCGGAACGCGGACGAGGTGCTGCGGTAGTCGAGCGGCGCGAACGTCGCGACGAGGTCGACCTCGTCGGCATCGGGCGCCTGGGGAACCGCGTCACGCCGCTTGACGAGCGCGAGCCCCATCGCGGCGACGATGAACAGCAGGAAGCCGACGAAGAGACCCGCCACGAGGCGGCCGAGCGTGCCGAGCATCCGGGACCCCCAATCGATGGGTACGAGCGGACATGTGCCGCCGATGCCCGCCTAGGATGACCCCGATGGGGTCGCGGGTCCAGTGCCGCGGCACCCATCCGGCGTGCCGTTCGGAACCCGATCTGTCCGGATCGGGTAGGATGGAATCCTTCATTCGTGCTCGATGGGCGCACCGGTCAGCGCCCGCGGCCAGCCAGGCCGCCTGATCCCGATCCACCTTCCAGCGCCCCGACCGGGACCCGCAGTGCGGGATGGGCCCCGTTCAGGAGCGTCTCTCCCCATGTCCTTCGATGGTCTCGGGCTGTCGCCCGAGCTGCTCCGTGCCGTGTCCGACGAGGGCTACACGGACCCCACTCCCGTCCAGGCCGCCGCGATCCCGGCGGTGCTCGAGGGGCGCGACGTGCTCGCCGGCGCGCAGACCGGCACCGGCAAGACCGCCGCGTTCGTCCTGCCGATCATCCACACCCTCCACGCCACCCGCCGCGACGGTGGAGAGCGGCGCCACCGCGTCCGCGTGCTGGTCGTCGTCCCCACCCGGGAGCTCGCGATCCAGGTCGAGGAGAGCGTGCGGACCTACGGGCGCCACCGTCCGATCCGCTCGGCCACCGTGTACGGCGGCGTCGGGTTCGGGCCCCAGGTGTCCAGGCTCCGCGCGGGCCCCGAGCTCGTCGTCGCGACACCCGGGCGGCTGCTCGACCACGTGTCGCAGCGCACGATCGACCTGTCCGGCGTCGAGATCCTCGTCCTGGACGAGGCCGACCGGATGCTCGACATGGGCTTCATCCGGGACATCCGCAAGATCCTCGCGCTGCTCCCGGCGCAGCGGCAGAACCTCCTGTTCTCGGCGACCTACTCGGATGACGTCCGCTCGCTGGCGGACGGCCTGCTCCACGACCCGGCCCGGATCCAGGTCACGCCGCGCAACACGACGGCCGAGCTGATCGACCAGCTCGTGATCCCCGTCGACCGCGAGCGCAAGCGCGACCTCCTGCGCGAGCTCGTCGCGCTCGGGCGCGTGAAGCAGGCACTCGTGTTCGCGCGCACCAAGCACGGGGCCAACCGCCTCGCCATGCAGCTGGAGAAGGACGGGATCCGCGCCGCCGCGATCCACGGCAACAAGAGCCAGTCGCAGCGGGTGAAGGCGCTCGACGACTTCAAGGCGGGCCGGGTCGACCTCCTCGTCGCGACCGACGTGGCCGCGCGTGGCATCGACATCGAGCAGCTCCCCCACGTCATCAACTACGAGCTCCCGATGGTCGCCGAGGACTACGTCCATCGCATCGGCCGGACGGGACGCGCCGGCGTCGGCGGGCAGGCGATCTCGCTCGTGTGCGTCGACGAGCAGCCCCTCCTCCAGGCGATCCAGCAGCTCCTCAGGCGGGCGATCCCCACCGAGACGATCGCCGGCTTCGAGCCCGATCGCTCGGTTCGTCCCGAGCCGATCCGGCTTCGGTCCACGCCCGCCGAACGCGCGGAGGCGGCCGCGAATCGTGCCGCGGCGCGGGGTGGCGGTCGCGGCGGGCGGCAGGCGGCGCCGGCTACGGGGTCGGGCGGTCGAACACGCGGCGGGCAGCGTTCCGGCGCGGCCCGTGGAGACGATGCCTTCGTCGCGCGACCGGGCGGTCAGCCGTCGCGCGCGCAGGGCGGCGGCGGGCGTCGTCGCCGTGGACGCGCGGGTGCCGCGGGTGCGGGTGCGGGCGCGCCAGGGACAAGCTTCGGGAACGGTGCGCCGTCGGCGGGTCAGCGCCACCAGCCGCGGCAGGGCCCGCGTTCGCACGGCAGCGCGAACGGCGGGCCGAACCGGGGCTCGCACGGCTCGTCGGCGAGTGGGTCCGCACCGCACGGCGGCGCAGCGTCGCACGGCGGCGGCCATGGCCACCCGGCGGGCACGCCGCGCGCACTGCCCGGCGAGCGGATCCGACGCCTGGGCTGATCCGGTCGCCCGGGCCTACCCGGCGGCGGTGAGCCTCGCCACGCCCGACTTCGCGACCCGCTCCTCGAACCGCTTCGCCGCCGCGTCCAGCTGGTCGAGATGCTCGGCCAGCCGCCGCCGCGCGTCCTCCGCGGCCGCGTCGAGGCCGGACAGCTCGAACACGCCCCAGTACCGGATGATCGGCAGCAGCACCTCGTCGCGGTGCACGCGGAGATCGTAGATCCCGGCCTTCGCGATCGCGGCGGCCTTGCGGACGAACCCCTGGATGCCGGCTCCGGGCATCTCGAACTTGAGGATCTCGTCGACGATCGCGCGCACGGCGGCGGAGGGCTCGATCGCGAGCGCCGCCTTGAGGATGTCGCGGTAGAACACCATGTGCAGGTTCTCGTCCGCGGCGATCCGGACCATGATCCTGTCGGCGACCGGATCGTCGGAGTAGCGGCCGGTGTTGCGGTGCGAGATCCGCGTCGCGAGCTCCTGGAAGGCGACGTACGCGAGGCCGTGGAGGGTATCCGGCGCGTCGTGGTCGTAGCCCTGCTGGAGCTGCGTCATCCGCCCGCGCTCCAGCAGCACCGGGTCGATGTTGCGGGTGACCGTGAGGTAGTCGCGGAGGACGATCGCGTGACGGCCCTCCTCCGCGGTCCACCGGCCCACCCAGTTGACCCATGCCCCATCGCCTTTGCCGAACATCCCGTGGATGAGCCGGTGGTACGAGGGCAGGTTGTCCTCGGTCAGCAGCCCGACCTCGAACGAGGTCTGGGCGACGCCCGTGAGCCGCGGCTGGTCCGGCGTCCACGGCTCCTTGTCGAAGTCGCGGCCGAGCCGGTACGGGATGTACTCGTGCGGGAACCACTCCTGCGCGACCTTCAGGTGGCGCTCGAGGAGGCGGCCGGCCTCCGGCTCGAGCTCCTCCAGCAGGCGGCGGTCGAGGGCCGGGATGTCGTCGGCGGGCGGCGCGAGCTCGTCGGTCATGGGGCTCCGGAAGTGGCACGGGATGGCAGGAGGCCGCCCCACGCGGCTCGAACGCCGGACGGTCGAGGGAGCCTATCGCGGGCGGCCGCATCGCGCGCTCGACGTCGGTGCAGGTCTGCAGCCACAGCGGTGCCCGTATGCTTCGCCCATGCCGCTGTACCGCCTCACCGGTCCCCTTCCCGAGCTCGATGGGCCGATCGTGCTGGCCGCGTTCGATGGCTGGGTGGACGCGGGATCGGCGGCGACCAACGCCCTCGATGCGCTCGCCGACGACGCGACGCTGATCGCGGACTTCGACCCCGATCAGCTGTTCGACTATCGGTCGCGCCGCCCCACGCTCGAGATTCGCGACGGGCGGCTCTCGTCGCTCACCTGGCCCTCGCTCACGCTGAAGCACGCGAGCCTCGGTGGGCGGGACCTGCTGATCCTGTCCGGCGCCGAGCCCGACGACCGCTGGCAGCGGTTCGGGAGCGAGACGATGGAGCTCCTTGCCCGGCTGGACGTGCGGGGCTGGGTGAGCCTCGGCGCGATCCCCGCGGCGGTCCCCCACACCCGGCCGGTGCCCATTCTCGGGACGGAGGCCCGGCCCGGCCTGCTGAAGGGCGGCGTGACGCCGGGCCCCATCGGCATCCTGCGCGTCCCGGCGGCCAGCCTGTCCACCCTCGAGATGGCGGCCGGCGAAGCCGGGCTGGCCGCTGTCGGCTACTTCGCCCAGATCCCGCACTACGTCAGCGGGCCGTATGCCCTGGCATCGGTCGCGTTGCTCAAGGCCGTCGAGCGGCACCTGGACGTCGAGCTGCCGCACGGCGACCTCGTCGAAGAGGCCCGCGAGCTGCGGATCCGGCTGGACGCGGCCGCGGCGGCGGACGACACGACCAAGGCGTACGTGGAGCGGCTCGAATCGATGGTCGATGAATCGCGGCTCCCGGAGGGCGACGACCTCATCGCCGACATCGAGCGGTTCCTCCGCGACCGGAGCGGCGACGGGGCGTAGCGAAGGCGCGTCGCCACCGGGCGCACGACGGCGCCTGCGGGGCTCGCGCCCCCCGCCAGCCAATCGCTAGTACCGCTCCCTTCGGACCGTGACCTTCTGGCCACGGATCGTCGCGCCGCGGAGCGTCCGGATCACGTGGTCCGCGGCGGCCTCGGGCACCTCCACGAGCGAGAAGCCGTCCGCGATCTGGATCGCGCCGATGTCACCGCCGCGAAGCCCAGCCTCGTTCGTGATCGCGCCGACGAGGTCGCCCGGTCGCATCCCGGCGGCGCGTCCGGCCCCGACGAACACGCGCGTGACGCCGCCCGGCCCGCCTGACCCCGCGCGGGGCGGGCGCATGATCGGGCGGCCGTCGGCGTCCTTCCAGCCGCTCGCCCGATAGCCGCGCCGCGGACCCGCCGGTTGTGGCTGGCGACCGGCGCCGGGGCCGCTCGTGGCTCGGCGCGTCGGCTCACCGTCCGGACTGCCACCGCCCGACTCGGCCTCGCGCAGGGCGCGCGGCTGGCGCGACCCGTGCGACGCGGGCACGCGCGCCGGTCCACGGCCGCCGGGGGCGCGGGCGCCGCGGGCGTCCCGCCCGTTGGTCGCCCGCGACTTCGACGGGTCCGGCAGCCACGCCGGCGCAAGCTCCGTCGTGTCCTCGGCGCCACGCGCCTCGGCGTCGGCGAGGCTCACGGCGGCCAGCGCGATCTCGACGGCGTCGTACTCCTGGGCCAGCGCCTCGACGACGCCGCGGTAGCGGTCCGTGTCACCCGCGACGAGCACCTCGCGGAGCGTCCCGATCAGCAGGTCGAGCCGGTGCTCGCGGACGTCGGCGACGGTCGGCAGGCCCTCGATCGCGAGCGGCTGCCCGATCGTCCGCTCGATGTCGCGCACGAGCCGGTGCTCGCGGGGCTCCACGAGCGTGATCGCGACGCCCTCGCGACCGGCGCGCCCTGTGCGTCCGATGCGGTGGACGTACGTGTCCGGCGACGAGGGCACGTCGTAGTTCACGACGTGGGTGATGTGCTCGATGTCGAGGCCGCGGGCGGCGACGTCGGTCGCGACGAGGACGTCGAGGGCGCCGTCGCGGAACCGGCTCATGATCCGGTCGCGCTGCTCCTGCGACAGGCCGCCGTGGAGCGCGGCGGCATCCCGTCCGCGGCCGGACAGGGCCTCGGCCAGGTCGTCCACCTCGCCACGCGTGCGGGCGAACACGAGGGTCGCGGCGCCGTCCTCGAGGTCCAGGATCCGGCCGAGCGCCGTCAGCTTGTCCGGCCGCCGCACCACGTAGGCGACCTGCCGGACACGAGCGGGCTCGCCGGCGGCCGCCGCCTCGGCCTCGACCTGGACGCGCGCCGGGTGGCGCAGGTGCCGCTCCGCGAGCCGCGCGATCGGCCCCGCGATCGTGGCGGAGAACAGCGCGGTCTGGCGCATCTCGCGGAGCGAGCCGAGGATCCGTTCGAGGTCGTCGGCGAACCCCATGTCGAGCATCTCGTCCGCCTCGTCGAGGACGACGGTCTCGACCTCGTCGAACCGGAGCGTGCCGCGGTCGAGGTGGTCCACGGCGCGGCCGGGCGTCGCCACGACGACGTCGACACCGCGCCCCAGCCGGTGGAGCTGCGTCGTGATCGGTTGCCCGCCGTACACCGGCACCACCCGCACGCCGAGCCGTTTCCCGTAGCGGTGGATCGCCTCGGCAACCTGCATCGCGAGCTCGCGCGTCGGGGCGAGCACGAGCGCGGTGGGTCGGGCCCCACGGCCGTCCGCGCCCGCACCGCGGCCCTCGACGGAGCGGCCGGCCGCGCGGCCCTCGTCCAGACGGGCCGCGAGCCGCTGGAGGATCGGCAGCGCGAATGCCGCGGTCTTGCCGGTCCCCGTCGGCGCCTCGGCGAGGAGGTCGGTGCCGCGGAGGAGCGGCGGGATGGCCGCGAGCTGGATCGGCGTCGGTTCCTCGTAGCCCAGGTCCGCGAGCGTCTGGAGGAGCCGGTCATCGAGGCCCAGCGCCGCGAAGCCCGGGGCCGGGGACTCGGCGTCGTCCGACGCATGGCCGTGCGGAGCGGCCTCGGCGTCGCGATCGGGCGGAAGGGAATCGGTCACGGCATGATGCTAGCCCCGCCCGACGGGGCCGGCCGCGACGACCGGGTGACAGCTTGGCCGCCCGCGGACCTCGTGGGCGTCCGGATTCCTGCCGAATCGTGTCCGGTTT
>DASSRG010000240.1:0-3634 GCA_035701885.1 Candidatus Limnocylindrales bacterium | reverse complement strand
CCGAGAGCGGTCCCGGGGCCGGCGGGCTCACCGGTTGCGGCGTTTCGCACCGCCACTGCGGGTGCTCGCGACGACCCAGGTGGCGCTCGCACCGGGAGTGCGAGTTGCGGCCGGTCGGAGGCATTGGATCGGCCGAGGGCGTCGTGATCCGTCGCCGGGGTGCGAACGCCGATGGACGCGCCGGAGAGGTTCGCAGCCAGGGTGCGAAGGGCGGCGATCGACGGTCGGCTGGAGAGGGTGGGGGAGAGCCTCCTGCGTTTGACACTCGGAACGGCGGATTGCTACACTTCGCGGCCGTGGCCTCGAAGGGCCCCGATCGTCCCATGGGCGTCGGGACCGTCGCCTTCGAGCTCCGAGAGCGGTCCCTGGGCCGGGCCCCCGGCACGGGTGGATCCGCCGGATGTGGACCACGAATCAGAAGCAAGCTCATGAAAGGAGCCGCGTCTCCGTGCCGACCATCAGCCAGCTCGTGCGCCACGGGCGGAAGCCGAAGATCGAGAAGGTCAAGGCGCCCGCGCTGCGCAAGAACTGGAACGGCATGCACCGCCGCCAGGTGCCGATCCCCGGTGCCCCCCAGAAGCGCGGCGTCTGCCTGCAGGTTCGAACGATGACCCCGAAGAAGCCGAACTCGGCGCTTCGGAAGATCGCGCGCGTGCGGCTCTCCAACCAGATGGAGGTCACCGCCTACATCCCGGGCATCGGCCACAACCTCCAGGAGCACTCCGTCGTGCTCGTGCGTGGCGGCCGGGTGAAGGACCTCCCGTCGGTCAAGTACCACATCATCCGCGGCACGCTCGATGCGGCCGGCGTGAAGGACCGCAAGCAGGGGCGCTCGAAGTACGGCGCCAAGGCCGCGGCCGGGAAGAAGTAGGAATGCCCCGCCGTCAGTCGGTTCCCCGCAAGTCCAAGTACTCGGTCGAGAGCAACCGCGTCACGGATCGCTTCCGCGCGAAGCTGATGCGCGACGGCAAGCGGACCCTCTCGGACCGCATCCTCCGGCAGGCCCTGGCCCGCGCCGAGTTCCAGGCGAAGCGCCCGGGGCTCGAGGTGCTGGAGGCCGCCCTCCGCAACGCCACCCCGATCATCGAGGTCAAGCCTCGCCGCGTCGGTGGTGCCACCTACCAGGTCCCGGTGGAGATCCGGGGCGATCGCCGCATGTCGCTCGGCGTCCGCTGGCTCGTCCAGGCGGCGCGCAAGCGGAGCGGCAAGAGCATGAGCGAGAAGCTCGCCGCGGAGTTCGTCGATGCCGCCAACGGCCTCGGCGCAGCGGTGAAGCGGCGCGAGGACACCCACAAGATGGCGGACGCGAACCGCGCGTTCAGCCACTTCAAGTGGTAGTCCAGGCGCAGACAGGAGTCAGACCAACCGTGGCACGAGCCGTTCCGCTCTCACGAACGCGGAACATCGGAATCATCGCCCATATCGACGCGGGCAAGACGACCGTCACCGAGCGGATCCTCTTCTACACGAAGAAGATCTACAAGATCGGCGAGGTCCATGAGGGCGCGGCCACCATGGACTGGATGCCCCAGGAGCAGGAGCGCGGCATCACGATCACTGCCGCGGCGACGACCTGCGCCTGGAACGACCATCGCATCAACATTATCGATACGCCCGGGCACGTGGACTTCACCGTCGAGGTGGAGCGCAGCCTCCGCGTCCTCGATGGCGCGGTCGTCGTATTCGACGGCGTCGCAGGCGTCGAGCCCCAGTCCGAGACGGTCTGGCGGCAGGCGGACCGCTACCAGGTCCCGCGCATCTGCTTCATCAACAAGCTCGACCGGACCGGCGCGAACTTCTGGCGCGACGTCGACATGATCACGGACCGCCTGGGCGTGAAGCCCGTGCCGATCCAGATCCCGATCGGCATCGAGGACAGCTTCACCGGCCTCGTGGACCTCGTCCGCATGAAGGCCCTCGTGTGGCGCGACGACCTCGGCAACACGTTCGACGAGACCGAGATCCCCGCCGACATGGCCGACGAGGCCGCGAAGTGGCGCGAGCACCTGCTCGAGGCGATCTCGGACGTCGACGACGACTTCGCCCACAAGTACCTCGAGGGCGAGGAGATCACCGAGGCCGAGATCAAGCACGGCATCCGGCTCGCGACCCTCCAGTACAAGTGGGTCCCGATCCTGTGCGGCTCCGCCCTCAAGAACAAGGGCGTCCAGCCGATGCTCGACGCGGTCGTGGACTACCTCCCGTCGCCGCTCGACGTGCCGCCGGTGATCGGCATGCGCCCGGGCACCGACGTCGAGATCCTCAAGACCCCCGACGACAACGAGGACTTCGCTGCCCTCGCGTTCAAGATCGCGGCCGACCCGTTCGTCGGCAAGCTCGCGTTCTTCCGCGTGTACTCGGGCACCCTCAAGTCCGGCTCCTACGTGCTGAATGCCACCAAGGGCAAGAAGGAGCGGATCGGCCGGATCCTCCAGATGCACGCGAACCACCGGGAGGAGATCGACGAGGTCTACGCCGGCGACATCGCGGCGGCGGTCGGGCTCAAGGACACCTACACCGGTGACACCCTGTCGGACCCGGATCACCCGATCATCCTCGAGTCGATGACCTTCCCCGAGCCGGTCATCGAGGTGGCGATCGAGCCGAGGACGAAGGCCGACCAGGACAAGCTCGGCGTCGCGCTCCAGCGCCTCGCCGAGGAGGACCCGACCTTCCGCGTCAAGACCGACGAGGAGTCGGGCCAGACGCTGATCGCCGGCATGGGCGAGCTGCACCTCGACGTGCTCGTGGACCGGATGGTCCGCGAGTTCAAGGTCGCCGCCAACGTCGGCAAGCCGCAGGTCGCCTACCGCGAGACCATCCGCCGCGAGGCGGAGGGCAACGGACGCTTCGTCCGCCAGACCGGCGGCAAGGGCCAGTACGGCCACGCGGTGATCAAGGTCGAGCCCAACGAGAAGGGCGCGGGCTACGAGTTCATCGACAAGATCGTCGGTGGCACGATCCCGCGCGAGTACATCAAGCCGATCGACCAGGGGATCCGCGAGACGCTCGACTCGGGCATCTACGCGAACGTCCCGATGGTCGACGTCAAGGTGACCCTGTTCGACGGGTCCTACCACGACGTGGACTCGTCCGAGATGGCGTTCAAGATCGCCGGCTCCATGGCGATCAAGGACGCGGTCGCGAAGGCGAACCCCGTCGTGCTCGAGCCGATGATGCGGGTCGAGGTGACGATGCCCGAGGAGTTCATGGGCGACGTCATCGGCGACCTCAACAGCCGGCGCGGCCAGATCGAGGGGATGGATCCCCGCGGCTCCACCCAGGTTGTCCGCGCGGCGGTCCCGCTCGCCGAGATGTTCGGCTACGCCACCGACCTGCGGTCGATGACCCAGGGTCGAGCCAGCTATTCCATGGAGCTCAGCCACTACGCCGAGGTTCCCGCCAGCCTCGCGGCCGAGCTCGTCGCCAAGTCGAAGGTCTAACAAGGGTCTGGCCCGCGGCGCGGGCCCGGGAGACAGGGAGCCAGAGAGCATGGCCAAGAAGAAGTTCGAGCGCACGAAGCCGCACGTCAACGTCGGCACGATCGGCCACATCGACCACGGCAAGACGTCGCTCACCGCGGCGATCAGCAAGTACCTCGCCCTGAAGGGCAAGGCCGAGTACCGCGCGTTCG
>DASSRG010000239.1:0-20174 GCA_035701885.1 Candidatus Limnocylindrales bacterium | reverse complement strand
CGCGACTCGACCCACGAGCGGGCGAACGCGTCGTCGTCGAGGAACCCGAGCTCGACGAGGCGCTCGACAGCACCGGCGACGAGCTCCGGCCGGTACCCGAGCCGGGTCAGCTTGCGACGGACCTCGGCCACCGACCGCGGGCGTGCCTCGAGGAACCGGGCGCCGGCCTGGAGGACCTCGTCCGGGTCGTCGACCGCTGCCCGCTGCTCACGGCGCTCGGCAGGCGTGGGCTTCCGGGGGCGCGCGGGTGCGTCACGCATCGGCCGCGCGGGCCGGTCCCGCTACTCCGCTTCCTCGATGCCCTCGACGGGCAACGCCACGTCGGCCATCTTGGCGCGGATCCGCTTGTCGATCTCGGCCGCGACGTCCTTGTTCGACTTGAGGAACTCCTTCGCCGCCTCGCGACCCTGGCCGAGCCGCGTCTCGCCGAACGTGAACCAGGCACCGGTCTTGGTCACGACATCCATCGCGACGCCGACGTCCAGGAGCCCGCCCTCGGTGCTGATCCCCTCGCCGTACATGACGTCGAACTCGGCCACGCGGAACGGCGGCGACACCTTGTTCTTCACGACCTTGACACGGACCCGGTTGCCCACCGACTCGGTCCCCGTCTTGATCGTCTCGACGCGGCGGATATCGAGGCGGACCGAGGCGTAGAACTTGAGCGCACGGCCGCCCGGCGTCGTCTCGGGATTGCCGAACATGACGCCGATCTTCTCGCGCAGCTGGTTGGTGAAGATCAGCGCGGTGTTCGAGCGCGACACGGCGCCGGTCAGCTTCCGCAGCGCCTGGCTCATGAGCCGGGCCTGGATGCCGACGAAGCTGTCGCCCATCTCGCCCTCGATCTCGGCGCGCGGCACGAGGGCCGCGACGGAGTCGACGACGACGATGTCCACGCCGCCCGACCGGATCAGCGTCTCGGTGATCTCGAGCGCCTGCTCGCCGGTGTCCGGCTGGGACACGAGCAGCTCGTCCACGTTCACGCCGCAGGCGCGGGCATAGCCCGGATCGAGTGCGTGCTCGACGTCGATGAACGCGGCGATCCCGCCCTTGCGCTGTGCCTCGGCGATGACGTGCTGGCAGACGGTCGTCTTGCCCGACGACTCCGGCCCGTAGATCTCGACGATCCGGCCCCGCGGAATCCCGCCCACGCCGAGCGCGAGGTCCAGGGCGATCGACCCGGTGGGGATCGCTTCCACCGACTGTCGCTTGGCAGAGCCGAGCTTCATGATCGAGCCAGTGCCGAACTGCTTCTCGATCGCGAGGATCGCGGCATCCACGGCGCGCCCGCGCTCCGCGACCGCCTTGTCCGTGGTGGTGCCGTTGCGGGCGTCCGTGTCCTTGCCGGTGATCGTCATCCTGTCCTCGCTCCTGGCGGCGTGAGCCGAACCGACGGAGCGGGACCCGGTCCCCGCCCGTGGCGCGGCGTCAGCCTTCGCCGGACTCCTCGTCCCACCGTGGCTTGCGCTGCTTCTTGATGAGCTCCGCCTGCTGCGGAGCCTCGGATAGCGGCGTGAGCTTCGGCTGGGCCGACTTGTCCTTCGGCTTCTTCTTCTGTTCCTTGGAGGGGCGGTCTCGTGAACCCATGAGTCGCCTCCGGATGCGTTGACGGTAGAGACACGGACTTCACGCGGGCTTTGCGGCGCCTTCGCCACCACTCATCCGGATGGCGCGTGCGCGCAGTTCCGGCAGCTCGGAGGGGAAGGTTCCGGCGCGAATCGCGGCCCGGATTCGGTGCATGAAGTCTAGGGTGAAGGTGAGGTTGTGACAAGTCGCGAGACGGTAGGCCAGCATCTCCTTGGCACGGAACAGATGGCTCAGATACGCGCGTGAGAACCTTGTGCAGAGGGGGCACGGACAGTCCTCCTGGACCGGCCGCGGATCGTCTCGATACTGCTCGTTGCGGAGGTTGAGCCGGCCGCCGGGGACCCACAGCTGGCCGTTGCGGGCGACCCGCGCCGGCAGCACGGAGTCGAACAGGTCAACGCCCCGGTGGACGGCGTCCAGCAGGTCGAGCGGCGACCCCAGCCCCATCAGGTAGCGCACCCGCGAGTCGCCCTCGAGGTGCGGGATCGTCGCGTCCAGCGTCTCGTTCCGCTGCTCGGGCGTCTCGTCCCCGGCCAGGCCGCCGATGTTGATGCCGTCGAACGGCAGCGAGGCGATGAACCGCGCCGACTCCGCCCGCATGCCCGGGTCCAGGCCGCCCTGGACGATGCCGAACAGCGCCTGGTCGGTCCGGGTGTGCGCCGCGATCGACCGCTCCGCCCAGCGGTGCGTCCGCTCCATCGCGTCCCGCACGACCGTGCGCGGCGAGCTCGGGAACACCGGCTGGTCGAACGCGACCGCGATGTCCGGGCCGAGCGCCTGCTGGACCGTGATCGAGTGCTCCGGCGTGAACCGGTGGATCGATCCGTCGAGGTGCGACTTGAACGTCACGCCGTCGTCGTCGATGACGCGCAGGTCGCCGAGCGACACGACCTGGAACCCGCCCGAGTCCGTGAGGATCGGCTTGTCCCAGCCCATGAACGCGTGGAGCCCCCCGAGCCGCTCGATTCGCTCGTGGCCCGGCCGCAGGTACAGGTGGTACGTGTTCGCGAGCACGATCGACGCGCCGGCCGCGGCCACCTCGTCGGGATGGAGCGCCTTCACCGTCGCGTTCGTGCCGACGGGCATGAACTGCGGCGTCTCCACCACCCCGTGGGGCAGCGTCAGCCGTCCCGCGCGCGCCCGCGTGGACCCGTCGGCGGGCGGCGGCGTGAGGACCTCGAACGAGGCGGCGCCGGTCACGTCACCGCCGATTGAGAACGGCGAGGACGAGGGACGCCACGATCGAGACCACGATCATCGTCCCGAGCGGAATGAAGATCGTGACGTTCTCGCCCTTGATCGTGATGTCGCCGGGCAGGTGGCCGAGGATCGGGATCCGCGATCCGAACACCATGACCACGCCGACGACCGCGATCAGCAGCCCGACGACGATGAGGACGCGACCCATCGGCTCCATTCCGACGGTCACCGGGTGGGGACGTCGTCCCACAGCGCCGGCATGTCCGGCTCGGCGCGGCGCGGTGGCGGGATCTCGAACCCGAGGCTCGCGAGGTGCAGGCGGGCCGCCTCCGTCGCGATCCGGCCCTGCGGCGTCCGGTCGAGGAAGCCCAGCCGCAGGAGGAACGGCTCGTACACGTCCTCGATCGTCTCGGGCTCCTCGGCGAGCACGGCGGCCAGTGCCTGGACGCCGACCGGCCCGGAGGCGAACTTCTGGATGATCGCGGCGAGCAGCTTCCGGTCGGTCGTGTCGAGCCCGAGATCGTCGATGTCGAGGACCTTCATCGCTTCGCGCACCGCGTCGACGTGGATCGACCCGTCGCCGTGGACCTCCGCGTGGTCGCGCACGCGGCGAAGCAGCCTGTTGACGATCCGCGGCGTCCCGCGGCCGCGCTTCGCGATCAACCGGGCCGCGTCCTGGTCCACCTCGACCCCGAGGATGCCGGCCGACCGCTGGACGATCGCCGTCAGCTCGTCCTCGCCGTAGAAGTCGAGCCGGTACGTCATCCCGAAGCGGTCGCGGAGCGGGCCGCTGATCCGCCCGGCCCGCGTCGTCGCGCCGACCACCGTGAACGGCTTGAGGCTGAGCCGGAGGCTCCGGGCGCTCGGTCCCTTGCCGATCATGACATCGAGCGCGAAGTCCTCCATCGCCGGGTAGAGGATCTCCTCGACGGCGCGGTTGAGCCGGTGGATCTCGTCGATGAACAGGACGTCCCGCTCATCGAGCGCCGTCAGGATCGCGGCGAGGTCTCCGGCCCGCTCGATCGCCGGCCCGCTGGTGTACCGGACGTTCACCCCGAGCTCCCGCGCGATGATCGTCGCGAGCGTCGTCTTGCCGAGGCCGGGCGGGCCGTACAGGAGGACGTGGTCGGCCGCTTCTCCCCTCCCCTTCGCCGCCTGGAGCAGGACGTCGAGGCTCGCCTTGACCTCGCGCTGGCCGATGTACTCGTCGAGCGTCCGCGGGCGCAGCGACCCCTCCACGGCGAGCTCGCCGAGGTCGGTCGCGCCGGCCGCGAGGAGGCTCAGCGGGTCGTCGCTCATCGGCGGGAGTCTAGCAGAACTCAGGCCCGTTTGGTACAGATGTTCGACAACCGCGCGACCGCTGTCGCCTGGCGGCAGACCGGTGCGACACTGGCCCGATGACGGACCGATTCACGATCGACACCATGCTCCGGCTGCCCCGCCTGACGTCGCTCAAGCTGAGCCCCGACGGGCGGCGGCTGGTCGCCGCGGTGGGCGGTGTCTCCCCGGACGGCAAGGCGATGGCGACGTCGCTCTGGCAGCTGGATCCCGAGGATCGCCAGCCGGCCCGGCGGCTCACCCGCTCGGTCGAGGGCGAGGGCGCCGGTATTGGGTTCCTCCCCGACGGCGCACTCCTGTTCGAGTCGAAGCGACCCGACCCGGACGCGAAGCCGGACCCCGACAGGAAGGTCAACGCGCTGTGGGCCCTCCCAGCGGACGGGGGCGAGGCGCGGATGCTCGTCGCGCCCGAGGGCGGCGTGTGCGGGATCGCGGTCGCGCGCGACGCCCACGCGCTCGTGTTCGGTGCGAACGTCCAGCGCGGCTCCCGCGACTTCGCCGGCGACACCGAGCGGTCGAAGGCGCGCAAGGACGCCGGCGTCGAGGCCCTCCTGTTCGACGACTACCCGATCCGGCACTGGGACCACTACCTGGGGCCGCGCGTGCGGCGCCTGTATGCCGCGACCGTCCCCGAGGGCGAGGAGCGCATCGACGAGCCGAAGGACCTGGACGACGCGGTCACCGGGTTCACCTTCGACGAGTCGGACGCCGACATCAGCCCCGACGGGTCGTTCGTCGTCGCGGTAAAGCGAGTCTTCCACGGGTTCCCCGAGACGCTCGATGACCTCGTGCGCTATGACGTCGCGAGCGGCGCGGTAACGCCGCTCACCCACGGCGATGCCGCGTACACGCACCCGGCGATCTCGCCCGATGGGCGGTCCGTGGCGGCGATCCGGTTCACGTACGCCACGCCGGACGCCGCCGAGGTCCTGACGCTCGTCCTGATCGACGCCGAGACCGGCGAGCAGCGCCAGCTCGCGGGCGACACCGACAGGCGACCAGACTCCATCGTCTGGGGCCGGGATGGCTCCGTCCTCTACTTCACCGCGGACGACGAAGGCCACCACTCGGCCTACCGCGTCGACCTGCCCGACGGGCGGGTGACCCGCCTCACCGCCGAGGGCTCGATCACCGACCTCTGTCCCACCCCGGACGGTTCGACCGTGTTCGCGCTCCACTCCTCGTACGCGAACCCACCGCGCGTCGTGCGGTTCGACGCCCGGATGCCGGACCAGGTCGCCCACGTGCTGTCCAACGGCATCGACGAGCACGGGATCGTTCCGCCTGGCGTCGTGGAGCGCGTGAGCGCCACGGCGGAGGATGGAACCGAGATCGGTGGCTGGCTGGTCAGGCCGCCCGACGCCTCGCCCGGCAGTCCCGCGCCGCTCGTCGTGTTCGTCCACGGCGGCCCGCTCGGCTCGTGGAACAGCTGGCACTGGCGCTGGAACCCGCACGTGCTCGTCGAGCGCGGCTACGCGGTCGTCATGCCGGATCCGGCGCTCTCGCTCGGCTATGGGCAGCAGATGCTCGAACGCGGTTGGGGCCAGTGGGGCGGCAACCCGTACACGGACATCATGGCCGTCACCGACGCCGTGGCCGCGCGCCCGGACATCGACGACAGCCGGCTCGCACTGATGGGCGGCTCGTACGGCGGCTACATGGCGAATTGGGTCGCCGGCCATACGAACCGGTTCAAGGCGATCGTCACCCATGCCTCGCTGTGGGAGCTGGTCGGCTTCCATGGCACGACCGACCACGGGCCTGCCTGGGAGCACGAGATGGGTGACCCGTACACCGATGCCAGCCGCTATACGCGCTGGTCGCCGCGCGAGTTCCTGTCCGCGATGGCGGACTGGAAGACGCCGATGCTCGTCATCCACGGCGAGAAGGATCATCGCGTCCCGATCTCCGAGGCGCTGATCCTGTGGACCGACATGCAGCGGCTCGGTGTCCCGGGCAAGTTCCTGTACTTCCCCGACGAGAACCACTGGATCCTCAAGCCGCAGAACGCGAGGCTCTGGTACGGGACGGTGCTGTCGTTCCTCGACGAGCACGTCTGCGGGATCCCGTTCCAGGCGGATCCGCTGCTCGGGGGCTGATCGGCGGGCGAAGGCAGGGTCGCGAGGGAACCGGATCGACGCGCCCGTCGTTGTACTGGCAAGGACGGGCGCCCGTCCTGCCACAGCTCAACACCATCCCCTCGCGATCCCAGCGAACCTCCAGGAACCACCTCCAATGCAGACCCAGAACCGCAACCGCCGCTCTGTCCGGGCGGCGCTGATCATCGCCGTGATGTCCCTCGCCATCGTCGCCGGCGTCGCATACGCCGCGAGCCCGAAGCCCCTCCCGGTCGAGCCGAACGGCGGCGCCGGCGGCGGCGAGGTCGTCCTCCCGGTCGAGCCCGACGGCGGCATCGGCGGCGAGGTCGTCCTCCCGGTCGAGCCCGACGGCGGCATCGGCAACTAGCCGCCGTTCCCGCTCGTTCCCGTCACGCTCCCGCCCCGGCCGCCGGTCGGGGCGGTTCCATGTCCGTCGCGTCGCGTCAGGCGCGGCGGGCGTCCGCGACCAGGCGCTCGAGTCGCGGGAGAACGTCATCGGGGCCGGGCATCGCCTCGATCTCCGCCTCGAGCCGCCGCGCCGCCGCGGCGAGCGACGGCGTCGCCAGCGCCAGCTCGACCGCCGAGCGGATGCCGTCGGCGGTCCAGCCGCCGGGCTCGACGACGAGGGCGACGCCGGCCCGGGCACAGGCCTCGGCGTTCTGCGGCTGATCCGCCGCGAGCGGCAGCATGACCATCGGCCGGCCGGCGCCGAGGGCCGCCAGCATGGTTCCGGAGCCGGCGTGACAGACGACGAGGTCGGTCGTCGGCAGCACGCGGGCGAACGGGACGAACTCGACGAGGTGGATCCCGTCGCGCCGCGGGCCGAGGCCCGCCGGATCCACCCCGGGTCCGAGCGCGACCACGACCTCCGCGTCGACCCGTTCCAGCCCGTCGAGCAGCGCGAGGAGCAGGGCGGTCCGCCGCGGGCCGTGGACGGTGCCCAGCGTCGCGAGGATCCTCGGCGGCCCGCCGGCCGCGAGCTCCGGCACGTCGCCCGACGCCGGCCCGCTCTCCTCGAGCGCCACCTGGCGCAGCGGCGTGGCGGTGGCCGGCAACGGGTCGTCGGGATCGACGAGCGACGGCGGCCGCGTCGCCAGGAACCCGTATCGGTGCCAGCTCGCGAGCTCCGGGTCTCGGGCCAGGCCGATCGACTCGCGGACGGCGTTCGAGTGTGCCCGCGACGCCCTGGCCATCGTCCCGCGCCACGCCGTCGCCTGGAGCGCCAGGTGCGGGATCCCGAGCCGCTCGGCGGCGATCCAGGTGCCCTGCTCGCTGTCCTCGTGGACCACGAGGTCCGGCCGCCACTCCCGTGCCAGGTCGAGCGTCCCCTGCGCGAGCGGCCGGGCGAGCATGTCGGCGAAGCCCTCGGTCCAGACCCGGTAGGCGCGCCGCGGGCCGAGCGGCAGCTCCTCGACCCGGATGGCCTCCATCACGGTCGGCAGGTCCGCCGGCCCGACGGGGACGAGGCGCAACCCGTGCCCCTCCACGAACGGCCGGATGCTCGACCCGCCGATCACGGCCACGTCGTGGCCCGCGGCCCGGGCGGCGAGCGCGAGCGGCACCAGCGGCAGCACGTGACCGATCGCCGGGTTGGTGCCGAACAGGATCCGCATCGGTGGCCGGGCTAGTCCCGCAGGAGCGTCCGGAGCGCCGCCTTGACCCGGTCCTCGAGCCCCGCCCCGACGGTCGGGTCGTTGAGCGCGAGCCGGGATGCCTCACGCGCCTCGCCCAGCGAGTAGCCGAGCGCCTGGAGCGCCGCGACCACCTCGCCCTCGGACGCCGTCGTGACCGCCGCGGAGGACCCGGCCGCGACGCCCGCCGCCGAGACCTTCTCCTTGAGCTCGAAGATGATCCGCTCGGCGAGCTTCTTGCCGATGCCCGGGATCGAGACGAGCACCGCCTGGTCCTGCTGGAGGATCGCGAGCTGGAGGTCCGCGGTGGGCCGCGAGCCGACGATGGCCAGCGCGACCTTCGGACCGACGCCGGTCACCGTCAGCAGCAGGTTGAAGAACCCGAGCTCCTCCGCGGTGCGGAAGCCGAACAGCGCCTGCTGGTCCTCGCGGACGAGGTGGTACGTGTGGAGCTTGAGAGTCCCGCCCGGCTGCGCCGTCGCGAGCACCGACGGGGCCGCAAACACCCGATACCCGATGCCGCCGACCTCGATGACGAGCGAATCGCCCGAGATCGCCCCGACCCGGCCCTCGACGGACGCGATCACGAGGGGGTCACGAGGGGATCACGAGGCGGGCGGTCCTAGCGCCCGCGCGACCCGGCAGTCGCCTTCGCGGCCTTGGCCTCGCTCGCGAGCGCCTCGCGGACCGCACGCTCGTAGGGCGTCTCGCCGCGGGTGATCGGCGCGATCGCCGCCCGGTCCAGCACACCGGCCTTGGCCGATCCGGAGCCCGCGTTCGCCCGGTCGCCGGCGCGCTCCGCGTTCGCCGTCGAGATCGCGATCGCGAGCGCGTCGGCGGTGTCGTCGGGGTGCGGGACCTCGGAAAGCTGCAGGATCACGGCCACCATGCGGCCCACCTGCTCCTTGTCCGCCGCCCCGTACCCGGTCACGCCGACCTTGACCTCGTTCGGCGTCGCCTCCCGGACGGGGATGCCGGCCTGGGCCGCGGCGAGGAGCACCACGCCGCGCGCCTGCCCCACCCCGAACGCGCTCTGCGCGTTCTTCGAGAAGAACAGGCGCTCGACCGCGAGCAGGTCGGGGTGATGGGTCTCGATCAGCTCGGTGACGCAGGCGTGGATCGCGGCCAGGCGCTCGGGGAGCGGCAGGTCGGCGGACGTCGTCAGCGCCCCGTAATCCACCGCCCGGAGCGTGCCGCCGCGCCGCTCGACGAGGCCATAGCCCATCGTCGCGGTCCCGGGGTCGATCCCGAGGATGATCACCCGGCGAGCTCGGCGAGCACGTCCTCGGGGATGTCCACGTTGGTCGTCACGCGCTGGACGTCGTCCAGGTCCTCGAGCAGATCGACCATCCGCATGGCCTTGCGGACCTGGTCCGCCTCGAGGCTCACGGTCTGCTTGGCGAGCATCGCGGACTCGGCCCCCTCGACGTTGACGCCCGCCGCGTCCAGCGCCTTGCGCACGCCCTCGAGGTCCGCGGGCTCGGTGAAGATCTCGATCGGGTCGGACTCCGTGTCGACGTCGACCGCGCCCGCGTCGATCGCCGCCAGCGCCACCTCGTCCGGGTCGCTGCCGTCGCGGACCACGGTGATCAGGCCGCGCGCCTCGAACTGCCACGCGACGGCGCCCGAGCCCGCGAGCTGGCCGCCGGTCTTGGTGAAGATGGAACGAACCTCGGCCGCGGTCCGGTTGCGGTTGTCGGTCGCCGCCTCGACGAGGACCGCCACGCCGCCGGGCCCGTAGCCCTCGTAGACGATCTCCTCGAACTGCTCGGCATCGCCGCCGCCGGTCGCCTTCTCGATCGCCCGCTTGATGTTCTCCGCCGGCATGTTGATCGAGCGCGCCTTGTCCATGGCCAGGCGGAGGCGGTAGTTGGCGTCCGGATCACCGCCGCCGGCCCGGGCCGCGACCGCGATCTCGCGCGCGACCTTCGTGAACATCGCGCCGCGCTTCGCGTCGTTCGCGCCCTTCTGGCGCTTGATCGTGGACCATTTGGAATGACCGGACATCGGGCGGGAGTATACCGACTATCATCGGCCGCAAAGGGTTCGTCGCCCGGGCGCAGGAGCGCCCCAGCCCGCGTCCCATCCGGGCCCGCATCGCAGCTCAGCGCACACCAGCGCCCACCGTTCCGTCGCGGCCGGGGCCGGTCCGACGGTTTGCACCGAGAGGTACCGCGCGCGATGACGTTGAAGAGCCACGACCTCGCCCACATCCGCAGCGTCGTGCTTGCCGGTCACGCCGGCGCCGGCAAGACCACGCTTGCGGAGCAGGTCCTCTTTCGCGCCGGCGCGATCCCGCGGCTCGGGCGGGTCGATGACGGAACCGCGCACCTCGATCACGAGCCCGAGGAGCAGAAGCAGCACCGCTCGCTGAGCCTTGCGGTCGGGACCTTCGAGCACGGCGAGCACGAGATCACGCTCGTCGACACCCCCGGCTACCCGGACTTCGTCGCCGAGATGCTGGAGGGCTTCCACGCAGCCGACGCGGCGCTCATCGTCATGGATGCGTCGGGCGGGGTCGAGGCGGGGCTCGAGGCGGCGGTCGCGGCGGGACGCGCGACGAAGACCGCGGCCTGCTTCGTGCTCAACAAGTGCGACCGCGAGAACGCGAATCCCTCGGCCGCCCTCGACGCGCTGCGCGCGGAGTTCGGCACCAAGATCGCGCCGCTCCACATCGCGATCGGCGCCGCGGACACGTTCACCGGCTACGTGGACCTCGTCCATCGCAAGGCGTACACGTTCGACGGCGGGTCCGAGGTGGAGATCCCCGTCCCTGACGACCTGGCGGACGAGGTCGCCCGCCGCCGCGACCAGCTCCTGGAAGCGGCCGCCGAAGCCGACGACGACGTGTTCGAGAAGTACCTGTCCGAGGAGGAGATCAGCGACGCGGAGCTGGACGCGTGCCTCCACAAGGGCGTCCGCGAGTCGATCCTCGCCCCGGTGCTCGTCGCGTCCGCGACGAAGGGCATCGGCCTCAACGCGCTGCTCGACGCGATCGTCCGCTACCTCCCCTCGCCCGAGGAGGAGGGCCCGTTCGCCGCGAAGGGCAAGGGCGGGGCGGACGTCGAGGTCGCGGCCGACAGCGGCCAGCTGCTCGTGCGCGTGTTCAAGACGGCCGCCGACCCGTTCGTCGGCCGCCTCACCTACCTCCGGGTGCTGTCGGGGACGCTGAAGAGCCAGGCCGGCGTCTACAACTCCACCAAGGGCGAGGACGAGCGGATCGGGCAGCTGCTCTACCTCCACGGCAAGGAGCAAGAGCCCGCGCCGGAGCTGCGGGCGGGCGAGATCGGCGCGGTCGCGAAGCTGAGCTTGACCGAGACCGGCGACACCCTCACGACCCGCGACGCCGCCCTCGTGCTGCCGCCGATCGACTTCCCGGAGCCCACGCTCCAGGTGGCGATCGAGCCCGTGTCCAAGGGCGACCTGGACAAGATGGGCCCGGCGCTCCAGCGGATGCTCGAGGAGGAGCCCACGGCGCGCGTCGAGCGGTCCGATACCGGCGAGCAGGTCCTGCGCGCGGTCGGCGAGGCACACGTGGCGGTCATCACCGAGCGCCTCAAGCGCAAGTTCGGCGCGGCCATCGCGACGAAGACGCCGACGGTCCCCTACCGCGAGACGATCCGCGGCACCACCAAGGCCCACGGCCGGTACAAGAAGCAGACCGGGGGCCACGGGATGTTCGGCGACGTGTGGATCGAGCTCGAGCCGAACCCGGCAGCCGGCGTGGAGTTCGCCGAGAAGGTCGTCGGCGGATCGGTGCCCAAGGGGTTCTTCCCGGGCATCGAGAAGGGCATCCGCGAGACGGCCGCCGAGGGCGTGTTCGCCGGGTTCCCGCTCATCGACTTCAAGGCGACGCTCTACGACGGGTCGTTCCACCCGGTCGACTCGAACGAGCTGTCGTTCAAGATCGCCGCCTCCATGGCGCTGAAGGACGGCGTCATGCAGGCGAAGCCGGTGCTGCTCGAGCCGATCATGTCGGTCGACGTCCGGATCCCCGAGCAGTACATGGGCGAGGTGAACCGTGACCTCAACGGCCGCCGGGGCCGGGTGCTCGGCATGGATCTCGTCGACGGGCAGCAGGTGATCACCGCGCACGTGCCGCAGTCAGAGCTGTTCTCATACGCGACCGAGCTCCGGTCGCTGACCGGCGGCCGCGGGACGTTCTCGGCGACGCTGGACCACTACGAGGACGTGCCCTCGCACCTGGCCGACAAGATCGTGGAGGCGCACAAGAAGGACGGGCACGCGGACGGTCACTGACCCGACGCACGAGGGGGGACGTGGACGAGTCACAGACCGGTCCTGAGGCCGGCGGTTCGGCCGTGCCCGAGCCCCTCCCGTCGACCGATCGCGACGCCGTCCGCGTCGTCACCCGGGTGCCGGCTCCCGGCGTGCCGCTCCCGCCTGCCGGACCGCCGCTCACGCCACCGCCACCGCCACAGCCACCGGCCTTCTCAGCGCTCCCGTCGGTTCCCCGGCCCGTCGGCGGCTGGATCGACGCGCCGTGGCGTCCTGTCCGAACCGTGCCGGCGGCCGCGGGCGGCTCCACGCTGGCCCGGGTCGCCGGTGCCGGCCTCGTCGGCTGCGTCGTCCTGCTTGCCGGCGCGATCTCGGCGGCGCGGACTGCCCGCACGTACCCGTCCTGGGTGTTGGAGGCCGGTGCCGCCCGCGTCCACGACGCGTGGCTGTGGGTCGTCGTGTTCGTCATCGCGATGGCCGCGCTCGCGCTGTGGCTCGGTCGCCGGTACCTCGTAACTGCGGCGGCACGCGCCGGGGCGACGAGCATCGGCGAGCTCATCGCCAGCACCAGCCCGCCGACGGACGAGCCGCTCGCCACCGCTCCTGCGTCCGCCACGGATGCCACCGGGCCGCTCACGTTCGGCCCCATGCGGCGCACCGTTCGTGCGGCCGTGGCCGCGACCATCGGGGGCGCGGTGCTCCTCATCGCCGGCCAGACCATTCTCTCGACCGCCTCGTCGCTGGCGGCGCTGCAGGCAGGCACCGCGCTGGTCGCGTCAGGGGTTCTCGTCCTCGTCATCGGTGCCGGGCTGCTGCCGGTCGTCTTCCGCGGCACCGACCGGCGGCTGGCGGAGGCGAGCCGCGCGGCCGAGGGGGGGCACGTCCACGACCCCGGGCCGCGAGCCGTCGCATGGAGCCCGCTCGCGGCCATCGGCATCGTCGCGTCGGCCGGTCTCGCCTTCGGCCTGTCCGGCGGCACGCTGGAGCCGGCGTCATGCGACGTCGGCCCTGGCTGGACCTGCGGGATCGTGCGCGCCCCGGTCGAGCGGACCGCGCCCGCGGGCGAGCTCATCGAGATGGCGTACACGATCCATCCGGCCGATGCTCCCGGACCAGGCCGGCCGCGTCGCGTGCTCGTCCTCGCGGTCGGCGGGCCGGGGATCGCCGGGCTGCCCGAGGCGGACTGGATGTACGAGCAGCTCGACAAGCGCGTGCGTGATGCCTTCGACGTCGTCGTCTACGACCCGCGTGCGACCGGGCAGACGGACCCGCACGACTGTCCCGACGCCGCCGGCCGCTACTACCTCGACGACCGGGACATGAGCGCGTCGCTCGTGCACGAGTTCGCCGACCGCTGCATCTCTGAGGCGGACGTCCCGGAGGAAGGGCTCGCGCGGTATGGGTCGGCGGCGGTTGCGGAGGATATCGACGCGTTGCGCGACGTGCTGGGCGTGGACCGGATCTCGCTCTACGGCGTGAGCTACGGGACCGTGGTCGCCCAGGCGTACGCCGCCGCGCACGCGGACCGCCTCGACGCCCTCGTCCTCGACGCCCCGCTCGACCGATCGCTGACACCCGCGCACGTCTGGGCGGTGGCCGCGGCCGGGTTCGAGGATGCGCTCAGCCACACGTTCACCGCCTGCCGCGAGGACCGGTCGTGCAGCGACGACCTGCCGAACCCGGAGCGGGCATGGCAGCGGCTGCTCGACGCCACGGCCGGCGGGCCGATCCTCGGGGACGTGCCCACGGGCGATGGCGACACGTACACGGTCAGCCTCACCCGGCGCGACGTCGCCGACCTCATGCAGGCGGCGCTCTACAGCACGACGGGCCGGATGTCGTTCCTGCGCGCGCTTGCGTCGTTCGACCGCGGCGATCCGCGCGGCCTCGCCCGGCTGTGGGATGCCTGGAGCGGCGGTCCCGGCGACTCGTCGTTCGCCTATTACGCGACCTGGTGCGCCGACGCGCGCCACTCGCCCACCGCGAAGGCAGACGACTACGACGCGTTCGTCGACGTCGCATCACGCGAGGGCATCCGCGACCCCGGCTCGCTCGGCGTCGCCTACGCAACGATCCCCTGCCTGTTCTGGCCGTTCCAGCCGGAGCGGTTCGTGCCGCCCGCCGAGGCGTCGACCGTGCCGACGCTCATCCTCACGGCGACGAGCGACCCGATCACCCCGGTCTCGGAGGCGCGCTCGATCCTCGGCCGGCATCCCGAGGCCCGGCTGGTCGAGACGCGGGGCGGGGCGCACGGTTCGCTCGGCGAGCGTTGCCCGATGGAGCGGATGACGCGGTTCCTCGTCGACGGCGAGCTGCCGACGTCGCGGACGACCGTGTGCCTCGGTGTCATCGTCGACACCTACCTCCCGCTGGCGCCTTCGCCCGCGGCGACGGCGGACGATGCCGTGTCCGGGCTCTACTGGGAGCTGCTCGCCGATCCACGCGTCCTCGACTGGGCGGGCGAGGAGCCGCTCGAGATCGCATGCACGGACGGCGGCACGGCGTCGTTCGAGCCCGTCGACGACGAGTGGCAGTCGGAGGTGACCCTCGACGGGTGCTCGTACGCCACCAACGCCGCGTGGAGCGGAGGCGGCACGCTCGATCTCAACCGGTGGGACGCGGACCTGCAGCTCGTGTCGGCACGAGGCGACGTCGACCTCCACGCCACCAGCGACGAGTGGCGGATCCAGGGCAGCTGGGACGGACGGCCCGTCGACATCAACCGATAGCGGCGGCGGCTCCAGCCGCCGGGCCTACGTCGACGCGAGTCCGTCCAGCGCGTCGAGGAGGGCCCGCAGGTCGATCCGGCTCTCGTAGATCGCCTTGCCCACGATGGCGCCGCCACAGCCGGCGGCCTGGACGGCGAGGACGTCGTCGATCGACGAGACACCGCCCGAGGCGATGATGCGGCCGCGCTCGAGCCCCACGAGCGAGCGCAGGAGGTCCAGGTCCGGTCCCTCGAGCAGGCCGTCGCGCTCGATGGCCGTGACCTCGAAGGTGTCGATGCCGGCGTCGGCGAGCATCGCGACCGCGTCCGTGGCGGGCACACCGGGTGCACCCGGCCGCCAGCCCTCCCCGAGCGCGAAGCCGTCACGAACATCGATGGACCCGACGATCCGTGCAGCGCCGTAGCGCTCGACAAGCTCGCGCGCGAAGCCCGGGTCTCGCAGGGCCGCGGTGCCGACCGCCGCCCGCGCCGCCCCGATTCCCAACGCACCCGCGACGTCCTCCACGGTCCGCAGTCCGCCGCCGACCTCCACCCGGACGAGGCCGTGCGTCTCCGCGACGATCCCGGCCGCGACGTCGAGCTGGCGCGGCTCCCCCGCCCGGGCACCGTCGAGGTCGACGACGTGCAGCCAGGTCACCCCGAGCGCCGCGAACCGACGAGCCACCGCGAGCGGGTCTCCGTCGTACGCCGTCTCGCGAGCGAAGTCGCCCCGCTCGAGGCGGACGACCTGCCCGCCTCGGAGGTCGATCGCCGGGAGCAGCTCGAACGCCGTTGGTTCCGTTGACACTCCGGTTGCCACCTTGCTATCGTTTTAGCACGCTAATACGCTAGCACAGCAGTCGATGCCCGCCGACGATGCCGGGCGACACCGAACCCGAGGAGCCGGACGTGGCCGACGAGTGGCGAACGCCCGAGACCGACGCGCTGGTCGATGCCATTCTGCGCCTCGACGATCGCGACGACGCGGAGCGCTTCCTGCGCGACCTGTGCACGCTCGGCGAGCTGCGCGACATGGCCCAGCGGTGGGCAGTCGTCCGCCTCCTGGACGACGGGATGCACTACGCGGAGATCTCGCGTGAGACCGGCGCCAGCACGGCCACGATCACGCGCATCGCCTCCTGGCTCAACCACGGCGAGGGCGGCTACCGGCGGATGCTCGACCGGATGAAGTCCACCGATGGCGAGGCGTCGCTCCCCTACCCCGTCCGCGGCGAGCGATGAGGGAGCGGCTCCGCCTGGCGATCCCCAACAAGGGGCGCCTGCTCGACTCGACCCTCGGCCTGCTCGCGGACGCGGGGCTCGTGTTCGAGGCACATGACCGCAGCCTCGTCGCCCGGGTCCAGAACCACCCGCTCGACATCCTGTTCGTGCGCACGAACGACGTCGTCGAGTTCGTCGCCGACGGCGTGGCCGAGGTCGGCGTCACCGGCGGCGACATCCTCGCCGAGTCCGGCATCGAGCTGCCCGTGCTGCGCGAGCTGGGCTACGGCCGCTGCAGGCTGACGGCGGCGGTTGCCGCCGATGCGCCCTACGAGTCGGTCGCGGACCTCGCCGGCGTCCGCGTGGCGACCTCGCACCCCAACGTGACTCGCGCGTTCTTTGCGAGCCAGGGCATCGCCGTCGACGTCGTCCCGCTGTCCGGCGCCGTGGAGGTGGCACCCCGGCTCGGTCTCGCCGACGCCATCGTCGACCTCGTCAGCACCGGGTCGACGCTCCAGATGAACGGCCTGCGGCCGATCGGCGACATCCTCGCCTCCGAGGCGATCCTCGTCGCCGGCCCGGCCGCCGCCACGGAACGCGCGGCGGAGCTGGACGCGATCGTCACGATGCTCGGCTCGGTGATCGCGGCGCGAAGTCGCAAGTACCTGATGATGAACGCGCCGGCCGCGAAGCTCGCCGAGCTCGAGGATCTCCTCCCCGGCCTCGAGTCGCCGTCCGTGATCCCGCTCGCGCACGAGGGGATGATCGCGATCCACGCCGTGGTCGGCGCAGATGAGGTCTGGGGGCTCCTGCCGCGCCTCAAGGCGGCGGGCGCGTCCGGGATCCTCGTCCTGCCGATCGAGAAGATCCTCCCGTGAACGCGGCCGTCGACCCCGCCACCCTCACGCTCCGCAGGCTCGACCTCCGCGAGCCCGACGAGGCCGCGCGCGCCGAGCGGGATGCGCTGTGTCGCCGAGGCGCGGTCCCGGACCCGGCGGTCCGCGAGGCCGCTCGCGCGATCCTCGCCGACATCCGCCAACGCGGCGCCACGGCCGTCCGTGACGCGTCGGCGCGCTTCGGCGGCGGCGCGGCGGACGGCCGGCTGGTCCTCGACCGTGCAGACCTGCGCGAGGCCGCGGACCGCCTCGAACCGCGCGACCGCGAGGCGCTCGAGACCGCGATCCGCAACGTCCGCCGGTTCGCCGAGGCACAGCGCCCGTTCACCACCCGCACCACGATCGTCGAGGGCGTCGAGCTCGAGCGGCGCTGGCGTCCGGTCCGCCGTGCCGGCGTCTATGCCCCCGGTGGCAGCGCCCCGTACCCAAGCTCGCTCGTGATGGGCGTCGTTCCCGCGCAGGTCGCGGGTGTGGAGCGGATCGTGGTCGCGTCGCCGGCCGACGCGAACGGCGCGATCCACCCCGTCCTCCTCGGCGCCGCCGGCCTGCTGGACGTGGACGGGCTGATCGTCGCGGGCGGCGTCCAGGCGATCGGGGCGCTCGTCTACGGCCTCCCGGACGACGGCGTCGCGCCGGTCGACCTCGTCGTCGGCCCGGGCTCCGCCTGGGTGACGGCTGCGAAGCTCGAGGTGCAGGGCGAGGTCGCGATCGACCTGCCGGCCGGCCCGTCCGAGGGCCTCGTGCTCGCGGACGCCGACGCCGACCCGCGGACCGTCGCCGCGGACCTCGTGACCCAGGCCGAGCACGGGCCGGACTCGCCCGCGCTCCTCGTCACGCCGTCGGAGCCGCTCGCGGACGCCGTCGAGCGCGAGGTTCGACGCCGCCTCGCCACGGCGTCCCGTCGTGAGATCCTCGGCCGTGCCCTCGCGGACCACGGCCGGATCGTCCTCGTCCCCGACCTCGCCGCCGGCATCGCCTTCGTCGACGACTACGGCCCGGAGCACCTCTCGGTCGACGTCCTGGACCTCGACGAGACCGTGGACGCCATCCACAACGCGGGCTCGATCTTCGTCGGCCGCTGGAGCCCGGAGAGCGCCGGCGACTACGCGTCGGGCGCGAACCACGTCCTCCCGACCGGCGGCCTCGCGCGCGCGTGCGGACCCTTGGCCGTCGAGACGTTCGGCAAGTACAACCAGGTCCAGCGGATCAGCCGCGACGGCCTCGCCACCCTCCGGCCCGCCATCCGGGCCCTCGCCGAGGCCGAGGGCCTGCTCGCCCACCGCGACGCCGTCGAGGCGCGCTTCGCCGAGGATCCCCAGTGAGCCCCAGCCCGTTCGCCGTCACCTCCCCCACCGATCCCGCCTCGTACAGCTGGGAGGCGACGGACGAGGGCGTCGCCGAGCGGTTCGGCATCCCGGTCGAGCAGGTGATCCGGTTCGACCTCAACACCTCGCCCGCACCCCCGGAGATGCTCGCTCGTCTCCTCGCTGCCAACCGGTTCGAGACGACGCTGTCCGAGTACCCGCCCGGCGACTACCGCCGGCTGTCGGAGGCAGCTGCCGCGCGCTACGGCGTCGCGTTCGACGAGATCGTCCCGGGCGCTGGCGCGGACGAGATCCTCGACATGTGCACCAAGGCCTTTCTCCCCGCGGGCGAGGCCGCCGTGATCTCGGTCCCCACGTACGCCATGTACCGGATCCACGCCGAGCAGCGCGGCGCTCGCGTGATCGCCGTCCCGCGGCTGCCCAAGGCACAGGGCTGGGCGATGGACCTCCCCGCCGTCCGGGCGGCGGCCCGCGAGGCGACGCTCGTCTGGGTGTGCAACCCCAACAACCCGACCGGCCGCCTCGAACCCGAAGGCGCGATCGAGGCGCTGCTCGACGGCGTGGCGGAGGACGCGTCCGCCGACGGCCGCCCCGTTCCGGCGGTCGTGGTGGACGAGGCCTACAGCGAGTTCACGGGCTCGACCGTCGCGCCGCTCCGGTTCCGCCACCCCAACGTCGTGTCTGTCCGTACGGCGTCGAAGGCCTACGCGATGGCGGGCCTGCGGGTCGGGTTCGCGGTGGGCGCGGCGCAGACCATCGCGCGGCTCGCCATCTACCGGCCGCCTGGCTCGATCGGGACGATCTCCGCGACCGTCGTCGCCGCGGCGCTCGAGGACACCGGCGAGATGGAGGCGAACGTGGCACGCGTGGAGACCGAGCGCCCGCGACTCGCCGCCGGCCTGGCCGAGGCCGGCTGGGACCCGCAGCCCAGCGTCACCAACTTCCTGCTGCTCGACCTCGGCACCGCCGAGCGGTCGGAGGCGGCAGCGCTCGCGCTGATGGCGCGCGGCCTCGTGCCGCGCACGTTCGGGCACGGGCACCCCCTCGCCCACTGCCTGCGGGTCACGGTCCGCGACGCCGAGCAGGACGACCGCCTCATCGCGGCCGCACGCGAGATCAGCTCCACGCTGCCGCCGCTCCCCGCTCCCGCCCCGGAGGCCATCGCATGACCACGCCCCTCGGCACGCTCGACGTCCGGGCGCGCGACGCCCGTCGCGTCACCGTCGCCCGGAAGACGCGCGAGACCGACATCACGATCACGCTCGGCCTCGACGGCTCGGGGACGGCCACCATCGACACCGGGATCGGGTTCTATGACCACCTGCTCGGGTCGCTCGCCCACCACGGCCTGTTCGACCTCGAGATCGCGGCGACCGGCGACCTCCACGTCGACGAGCATCACACCGTCGAGGACGTGGCCCTCGTGCTCGGCGCCGCGTTCGCGGAAGCGCTCGGTGACCGGGCCGGCATCCGCCGCTTCGGCGACAGTGCGGTCCCGATGGACGAGAGCGTCGCGACCGCGGTGATCGACATCGGTGGCCGTCCGTACGCCGTCATCGAGCTCCCGTTCCGCGCCGAGCGCGCCGGTGGCCTGCCGCTGCAGCTCGTGGACCACGCGCTCGAGTCGTTCGCGCGGACGGCAGGCGCCACCCTCCACCTCACCGGCAGCGGCCGCAACGACCATCACCTCGCGGAGGCCGCGTTCAAGGCGCTGGGCCGCGCGCTGCGCGTCGCGTGCGAGCCCGATCCGCGTCGCGACGGGGTCGCGTCGACGAAGGGATCGCTCGGGTGACCGACGCTGCCGGCCCGCTCGTGGTCGTGGTCGACTACGGCGCGGGCAACCTCGTGTCGATCGACCAGGCGCTCCGGGCCGCAGGCGCCCGCGTCCGGCTCGCGACGAGCGGCGACGAGATCGACGGCGCGGACCTGCT
>DASSRG010000238.1:0-3017 GCA_035701885.1 Candidatus Limnocylindrales bacterium | reverse complement strand
CGGGAGCCGGCGACACGCCCGAGGCGAGCCCGCCGCTTCGGTACCATTGGGCACGATGTCGACCCCCGCCCCCGAGCCCTCGATCCCGTACCGCACGGGCGCGGAGATCCGCGCGCGGTTCATCGAGTACTTCGCGGAGCGTGGCCACACCGTCGTGCCGAGCGCGAGCCTCGTCCCGGCCGGCGACCAGACGCTGCTGTTCACCAACTCGGGCATGGTCCAGTTCAAGGACGCCCTGACCGGGGTCGAGAAGCGCGACTACACCCGCGCGGTCGACTACCAGCGCTGCCTCCGGGTCGCCGGCAAGCACAACGACTTCGAGGAGGTCGGCCGGACGCCCCGGCATCACACGCTGTTCGAGATGCTGGGCAACTGGAGCTTCGGCGACTACTTCAAGCGCGAGGCGATCCTCTGGGCCTGGGACTTCCTCACCCGCGACCTCGGCATCCCCGGGGAGCGCCTGGCGGCGACCGTCTACACCACGGACGACGTCGCCCACGCGGTCTGGAAGGACGAGATCGGCCTGCCACCTGAGCGTCTCGTGCGGTGGGGCGACTTCCCGGCCGGCGACGAGAAGAACTGGTGGCGGATGGCCGACGTCGGGCCGTGCGGCCCGTGCTCGGAGCTCCACTTCGATCGCGGCGCGCACCTGTCCGAGGGTCCCGAGTGCGTCCCGGACCACAGCGAGCACTGCCCGCGCTGGCTCGAGGTCTGGAACCTCGTGTTCATGGAGTTCGAGCTGCACCCCGACCGGTCGCTCACGCCGCTGCCGGCGCCCGGCGTCGACACGGGCATGGGCCTGGAGCGGATCGCGAGCGTCGTCCAGGGCGTCACGAGCAACTACGACACCGACCTGTTCGCGCCGATCCACGAACGGATGCGGCAGCTCCTTGGCCAGGACCCCGACGCGTTCGAGGAGCAGCGGTTCAGCTACCAGGTGATCGCCGACCACTCCCGCGCCGTCACGTTCCTCATCGGTGACGGGGTGCTGCCGTCCAACGAGGGCCGCGGCTACGTCCTGCGCCGGATCATGCGGCGCGCCATCCGGCACGGGCGCCTGCTCGGTCGGACGGAGCCGTTCCTCGGCGAGACCGCGAAAGTCGTGATCGACACGATGTCCGACGCGTACCCACACCTCGCCGAGCGGCGGGACGAGATCCTGGGCGTGATCGAGCGCGAGGAGCGCCAGTTCAACCGGACCCTCGAGGCCGGCGTCGGGATCCTCGAGGAGGCCCTGATCCCGCTCACCGACGCGGAGCGCGTCGTGGGCCGCCAGGCGGAATCGCTGCCGGCGGACGCGCCCGTGCTGCCCGGCGCGGTCGCATTCCGGCTCCACGACACGTACGGATTTCCGATCGACCTCACGGTCGAGCTGGCGGCGGAGTACGGCGTCCGGACGGACCTCGCGGGCTTCGAGGATGCGCTCGCAGAGCAGCGAGAGCGGAGCCGGAGCGGGACCAAGGCGGAGCTCGCCAGGACCGCGGAGCTCGCGTCGCTGTACAACGGCATCCTCTCGCGGACCGCGCCGACCGAGTTCCTGGGCTACGAGCAGACGGCCGCCGACGGACGTGTCGTCGCGATCCTCCGCGACGGCGTCGAGTACGAGTCGCTCGAGGCGGTCCCCGAGGTCGAGCTGCGGGCAGCGGCGGCCGCGCGCGCCGAGCTGATCCTCGATCGCACGCCGTTCTACGCCGAGTCTGGCGGCCAGGTCGCCGACACCGGCCGGATCCTCGCGGCCGACGGGACGTCGTTGTTCGAGGTCGACGACGTGCAGCGCGTCGCCGGCACGCAGACGGCAGGGCTCACGGTCCATCGCGGCGTGCTCCACGGCGCGGTGCGCGTGGGCGACGTCGTCCGGGCGGAGGTCGACGCGGAGCGGCGGGCGCACACGATGCGCAACCACACAGGTACCCACCTGTTGCACCGCGCCCTGCGGAACGTGGTGGGAGACCGGGCGCGGCAGGCTGGCTCCCTCGTCCACCCGGACTACCTGCGGTTCGACTTTCCGTTCGATCGAGCGCTGACGGACGAGGAGAAGCGCGAGATCGAGGCGGAGGTTCGGCGGGTCGTACGCGACGACCGCCCAGTCACGATCGAGTGGATGACGATGGCCGAGGCCCAGGCCGCCGGCGCGGACGCGTTCTTCGACGAGAAGTACGGCGAGCGGGTGCGGACGATCAAGGTCGAAGGGTTCAGCCACGAGCTGTGCGGCGGGACCCACTGTCGCGCCTCGGGCCAGATCGGCACGTTCCTGATCACCGGGGAGCGGAGCATCGGCTCCGGGATGCGCCGCATCGAGGCCGTGACCGGCGAGACCGCGGACCGGGTGGTCGCCGACCGGCTGGCGTCGCTGGACCGCGCGGCCGCAGCCGTGGGCGCGAAGAGCCCGGATGCCCTGGAGGAGCGGATCGCGGCGCTCCAGGACGAGCTGCGGACCACGAAGCAGCGGCTCAAGGCAGGCGCGGCGGCGGGCGGCCGGCCGAGGCCCGGCGAGCTTGCCGCGAAGGCCGAGGAGGTGGCGCCGGGCGTCGCGTTCGTCGGGTGGACCGGTGACATGGCGTCGATCGACGAGCTCAAGGGCCTCGCGAAGGACGTTCGCGGCTCGCTGCCGTCGGGCGTCATCGCGGTCGGGCTGGACGCGGACGAGCCGCAGCTGTTCGTCACCGTGAGCGACGACCTCGTGGAGCGTGGCATCGCGGCGGGCCCGCTCGTCCAGGAGGCCGTGACACGGATCGACGGACGTGGCGGCGGCCGGCCACAGATGGCCCAGGGCAAGGGGACGCGTCGAGAGGGGCTCGGAGACGCGATCGCGGCCGTGCGGGCCGCCGTCGCCGCCCGCGCCGCGTCCGCGTGACCCCGACCGCCGGTCGTTCGGGCGTGGCGGGCTGAATGGCGTTCCTCCGGCGGATCTGGAACCGGGACGGTGTCCCCACGCCCGCTGCGTGCACCGCCCTCGACATCGGCACCGAGTTCGCCAAGGCGCTCGTGTTCGAGATCGACGAAGGCGGTCACGGGAC
>DASSRG010000237.1:0-12856 GCA_035701885.1 Candidatus Limnocylindrales bacterium | reverse complement strand
TGGCCCACCCGGCTGATCGAGTTGTTGATCGCCGACGCGAGCCCGGCGTTGCCCACGGGCACGGACGACATGAGCGTCGCGGTCAGGGGCGCGACCACCATCGACAGCCCGAACCCGAACAGCAGGATGTAGGGCATCACGTCGACGAGGGTCGAGGTGGGCGGGACGTACGTCGTCGGGTCGCCGAGCGCCAGCTTCCATGGCTCGGTGTCCACCGGCACCCGGGCCAGCCACAGGAGGCTGAGGCCCATGAGGATCGGCCCCGCGACGAGGAACCGGCGCGCGCCATGTTTCCCGGCCAGCGTGCCGATCCGCGCCGACAGCAGCGTCAGCATCACGCCGGTCGGGACGCCGATGAGCCCGGCCGCGGTCGCCGTGTAGCCGACGACGCCCTGGAGGAACAGCGCCTGCAGGTACAGGACGGTGTACAGGGCGCCGTAGATGAGCAGCGTCGAGAGGTTGATCGTCGCGAACTGGCGTCGCCGGAACAGGCCGAGCGGCACGAGCGGGTTCGGCCGCCGCGCCATCAGGAACGGGAACGCGATCAGCGCGATTGCGCCGATGGCGAGCGACACCCACGCGACCGGGTCCTGCCACTGGCGGTCCTGGCCCCGGATCGCGCCGAACGCGAGCCCGCCCACGGCGATCACGGCCACGGCCGCGCCCAGCCAGTCGAACGAGCCGCTCGCCTCCTCGGACCGCGTCTCGGGCATGTAGCGGATCGTCGCGAACAGGGCGACGGCCACGAGCGGGACGTTGATCAGGAACGCCGCGCGCCAGCTGACGCCGTCGACGAGGAGGCCGCCGATGACGGGGCCGAGGAGCGTGGTGGCCGAGGTGGCCGAGGCCCAGATGCCGATCGCCCGAGCGCGAGCGGGGCCTTCGAACAGCGCGGTGAGGATGGCGAGGCTGCCGGGGACGAGCAGCGCGCCCGCTGCGCCCTGGAGGAGACGGGCGATGACGAGGAGCTCGAGGGTGGGCGCGAGACCACACAGGACGGAGGTGATGCCGAAGCCGCTCAGGCCGATGGCGAAGATGCGTCGGCGACCGTAGTAGTCGCCGAGCGCGCCCGCGAGGATGAGGAGCGCGGCCAGGATCGCGAGGTAGCCGCTGACGGCATACGTCTGGCCCTCGAGCCTGGAGACGAGGCTCGCCGGCAGCTCGGCCCCGATCTTGGGCAAGGCGAGGTTCATCACGGTGCCGTCGAGGAAGACCATCGACGTGCCGAGAATCGCCGCGACCATGGTCCAGCGCTCGTACGTCTTCACCGCCCGAGTGTCACCTACGCCAGCGGTCCCTCGCGAATCAGCTCCGACGCTCGCCTCCCGCCACGAATCCGGCGAGGCTCTATGCTGCGGCCGTGCCCGGTCCCGTGGCGCTCGTCGGCGCCGGAGAGTTCCTTGCTCCCATGGCCGAGTTCGATCGAGGGCTCCTCGAGGCGACCGGTCGTTCCCGGCCGCGCGTCGCGATCATCCCCACCGCGTCCGCGGTCGATGGCGAGGAGACGTTCCGCAACTGGGCGGAGATGGGAGTCGCGCACTTCTCGTCACTCGGGGCGGAGGTCGAGCCGGTGCTCGTGCGGACGGCGGCCGACGGCCATGACGCGGCGGCGCTCCAGGCGATCGGCGAGGCGGACGTCGTGTATCTCTCGGGTGGGCAGCCGCGGCACCTGCTCGACGTGTTGCGCTCGTCGCCGCTGGGGGCGGCGGTCGCAGAGGCGAACGCGCGAGGCGCCGTGGTCGCCGGGTGCTCGGCCGGGGCCATGGCGCTGGTCGGCCGGACGATGGACTTCCGCTTCCTGCCGAAGGTGCGGGTGCCGATGCCGTTCCCGATCCGCTGGCCCGAGGGGCT
This sequence comes from Candidatus Limnocylindrales bacterium, assembly GCA_035701885.1. GTDB lineage: Bacteria > Chloroflexota > Limnocylindria > Limnocylindrales > CSP1-4 > CAIXZV01. Next base: position 11,005 of record DASSRG010000237.1, on the reverse strand, counting down.
CTCGCTGGTCGACGGGGTCGCCGTCCTGCCGCATTACGACGCCTGGCCCGAGCCGCTCTCCGCGCTCGTCGCGCTCCAGGCGCCGCGGTCCGCGGTCGTGCTGGGGATCGACGAGGACACGGCGGTCGTCGGGCGTAGCGGCGCGTGGCAGGTCCACGGCCGCGGTCGCGTCACGGTGTGGCGCGGGCGGCGCCGGGAGCGCTTTCGCAAGGGCGATGCGTTCCGGCTCTAGGCGCCGTCTCCGCCTTGTGCTCATGTGGTGTGCGTTAGGCAGGAAGGTGGGCGTGTCGGGCTGTCGACGCGCCGCACTCACGCTCGGCCCTTCGCCATTCGCTCACCCCACGAGCGCAATCGGTGGTCGGCCCGCGTTAGCGCCCACCCGGTGGGCGTATGAACAACGTCCTCGCGGCTTGTCAGCCGTAACCGTCTAATCACACGTCCGGCGGCGCCAACAATGCTGCCTATCGCTCATGGCACGGGCGTTAGGCAGGGAGACGAGCGCTCGGAGGTGCGGGCGTCAGGCAGGGACCGAGAGCGCCGCGCAGGCCCAGGGGCCCGAGGCCGCCAGACCCGGACACGACGATGCCCCCGGCGGAACCGAGGGCATCGGGCTGGCGCGAACCGCAGGCCGAACGCTCAGTCCGGCTTGATCTCGCGGAAGCAGTCGCTGCAGTAGACCGGCTTGTCCATGCGCGGCTTGAACGGCACCTGCGCCTGGTTGCCGCACGACGTGCAGATCGCGGCGAAGTACTCGCGGGGAGCGCGCTCCTCGGTGCGCTCATAGCCGCGGGGCCCGCCGATGGAGCGGACGTCGTAGCTGCCGCCGTCACGGGTGGCTCGGCGATACGCGCGGCACGAGGCGCAGCGCTTGGGATCCGACGTGAACCCCTTCTGTGTGTAGTACTCCTGGTCGGCCGCGGAGTGGATGAACTCCACGCCGCAATCGACGCAGTTGAGGGTTCGGTCGACGTAGGTCACGAAGAAAGCTCCTCCCGGGCGCGCGCTCGGACACGGTGGTGGCAGGTGTGGGGACCGTCACCGCGGTCAGGGGAGCGGCGGGGAGTCAAGCCGATGGCCGCCCGACCAGGTGCCGTGTCTCGGAGCCCCCGTACCGGGCCACCGGGTTGGTTCCAGTGGGCCCACCCTATACCGGCGCTTCTGGAGGCGGGCATTACACAGGCATTGCATTTGCCCCGCGGCTCCCGAAACACCCAGATTCGACCCTCGCCGCCTGTGACACACGACCTGTCACAATGGCGGCCGAGACTCGACATGCCGAACCGGGAGCGATGGGGGCGCCCGGGTCGGCACCGGGTCCCGGGGGCGACCGGCCCCGGTCCTCCAGTCGAGCCCGAGACCGTGCCAGGTCGGAGGGGAGGGGGACCTGTGGAGCGGCCGCTCGCGGGCCCGGTCGGCATCGTCGAGTGGGCATGGTTTGGGCACCCGGTCGGATGATCCGGGACCGCCCGAAGTACAGGGAGGCCGCCCACCGCAATGCTGCGCTTGCTGCACACCGCAGACGTGCATCTGGGTGCCCGCCACGCGGACCTCGGGGACGCCGCCGCCGCGCAACGGGAGCGCCAGTTCGCCGCATTCAAGGCGAGCGTCGACCTCGCGATCGCCGAGCAGGTGGACCTGTTCCTGGTCGCGGGCGACCTGTTCGACTCGAACGTCCAGCCGAAGCGCTCGGTGGAGCGCGTCGCGGCGGAGCTGGGCCGCCTGGCGAAGAGCCGGATCCGCTCGGTCCTCGTCCCCGGCACGCACGACGTCTACGACCGGTCGTCGGTCTATCGCGCGTACGACCTCGCAACGCTCGCCGGGAGCCGGCCGCAGGACGAGCTCGTCGTCGTCCTGACGCCGGATCACCCGTGGATCCATTTCCAGGCGCTCGACGCCGTCATCCACGGTCCGTCGTTCCCGACCAAGCGCGCGCCCTACAGCCCGCTGCGGGACCTCGCGGCGGTCGACGTGCCGGACGCCACCTGGAAGATCGGCGTCCTGCACGCGGCCGTTGCGATCCCGGGCAAGACGGACGGCGACGACGTCGTCATCACGCCCGAGGAGATCGGGGCGAGCGGGCTCGACTACCTCGCGCTCGGCCACTGGCACAGCGCGCAGCAGGGCAAGTCGAAGGGGGTCACGTACGCGTACGCGGGCGCGCCGGAGCCCGTCGCGGTGGACCAGGACAAGGCCGGCAAGGTGCTGCTGGTCACGCTCGACGACAAGGGCGGGACGCGCTCGGTCCAGGTGGAGGAGCGGTCGGTCGGGCGGACGACGTTCGGCCGGCTGGAGTTCGACGCCGCGAGGATCAGGTCCCAGCCCGCCCTCGTCGAGAAGCTCCGTGCCCAGGGGGATCCGGACCTCGTGCTGGACGTGAAGCTGTTCGGCGTGCGGCCGGACGAGCTGGACCTCGAACCGCAGGAGGTCGAGGCGGCACTGAAGGACGCGTTCCTCCGGGTCCGCGTCCGGGACGCGAGCCAGCCGGCGCTCACGGAGGGTGTGATCCCGCCCGCGGAGACGATCTCGGGCGCGTTCATCCGCAACGTCGAGGGCCGGATCGCGGATCTCGAGGCGTCCGGCGATGCGATGGCCGTGCGCGAGGCGGAGGAGCTGCGCGACGTCCTCCGGCTCGGCCGACTCCTGCTCGCGGGCCACGAGGTGACGCTGTGAGGATCACGAGCCTCGGCCTCCAGAACGTCCGCCGCTACACGGACGCCCGGTTCGACCTCGCGCCCGGGCTGACGATCGTCCGCGGCCCCAACGAGGCGGGCAAGTCCACGCTCCAGCGTGCGATCGAGCTCGCGCTGACTCGCAAGGTGACATCGAGCGCCGGCGACCTGGACGGGCTCATGCCCTGGGACGGCGGCCCGGACTCGCGGAGCGCGATCAACCTCTCGTTCACGTACGAGGACGAGGACGGCGGTACCCACGAAGGCAGGCTCGAGAAGACGTTCCGCGGGTCCAAGGGACAGGTGCGCCTGGAGCTGGACGGCGAGGTCATCACGGATCCCGCCCGGGCCGACGAGGCGCTGGCGGAGCTCTCGGGCGTGCCGACCGAGAACTTCTACCGCTCGACCGCGTCGATCCGGCACCACGAGCTTGCCGAGCTCCAGCGCGACGAGAGCGCGCTGCGGGACCGCCTCCAGGCGTCGATCAGCGGCGCGGACCGGGGCACGAGCCGGGCGAAGAAGAAGCTGGAGCGCGCGCTGTACGGGCTCCAGACGAAGGGAACGAAGAACCCGGGCCGGCTGAAGGTCGCCGAGGATGCGGTCACCGATGCCACCGCGAAGCTGCAGGCCGGCGAGGACGCGCTTTCCCGGCTCGAGCACGACCGCGACGCGCTCGCGGTCGCACGCGAGCGCCGTGCCGAGTCCGACACCGCGCTCACGGAGCGGCGGGCGATGCTCGAGAAGGCCCGCCAGGCCGAGCGCCTCAACGCGGAGAAGGCGGCGGCGCAGGAGCGCTACGAGCGCTATCGCACCGCGGTCATCGTCCGCGACGAGATCACGGAGCTGGACAAGACCCACCCGTCGCCGACGCCGCTGCCGGTCCTCAAGTCGACGGTCGAGCGGCTGCGCGGCGTGGATCGCCAGATCGGGACGCTGCAGGCGCTGCTCGAGGGCGAGATCCAGGTCAACTTCGAGGTCCCGCCGGAGGTGCGATGGCGCCCGCTCTCGCGTTGGGCGCTCGTGCTGGTCGTGATCGGGATCGTCATCGCCGCGGCCGCGTTCGTCGCGGAGCTGCTGGGCGTCATCAGCCTGGGTAACGCGCCACTGTTCATCGGCGGCGCGATCGCCGCGATCGGCCTCGCCCTGGCGCTCGTGGGATTCTGGCTGCGGCGTGGGGACCGCGTGCAGAGCCAGCTCAAGGACGCCGAGGTCACCCGACGCCTCCGCGGCCGCTCCGAGATCGAGCAGGAGCTCCGCCAGGCGAACGGCGAGCGTGACGACCTGCTGTCGCGGCTCGGGCTGGAGTCGAGCGAGGAGGCCGAGGAGCGGCTGACCGCGGAGGAGTCGCACGTCGCCGAGATCGAGACGCGCCGCGCGCGGCTGTCGGGCCTGATCGGCGAGGAGCCGCTGGAGGCGCTGCCCGGACGCCGGGACGCCGCCGCGCTCGAGATCGAGCAGAAGACGGCGGCCCTTGAGGCGCTGGGGCCGATCGCGAAGGAGCCCCGGGCGCGCGAGCGCCTGGAGGTCGAGGTCGCGGACGCCGAGCGCGCGCTGGACCGCGCGCGCGACGAGGAGGCGACCGCGAAGGCGCGCGTCGAGCAGAACCCCGTGGACGCCGAGGAGGTCGCCGGTCTCGCCGAGCGGCTGGCCGGCTGGAAGGACGAGCTCGCCGCGCTCCGGCGGCGGGAGCGCATCTACGCGCTGACGCTCCAGCAGATCAACGCAGCCGAGCAGGCGACGATGCAGCGGGCGACCCGCTACCTCGAACGGCGGATGGTCGGCGACGTCGCGCGGGTGACGGGCGACCGGTACCGGCGCGTCCGGGTGGACGACTCCAACCTCGGGATCGAGGTGTTCGCCCCCGAGCGGAACGACTGGGTCTCGGTCACCGAGCTGTCGCAGGGCACGCTGGACACGATCTACCTCGCGGCGCGGCTCGGGCTGGTCCGGCTCGTGACCGGCGATCGGCGGCCACCCCTCGTGCTGGACGACCCGTTCGTGACGCTGGACGACGCGCGCGCCCCGCGCGCGCTCGAGCTCCTGCGCGAGGTCGCCACCGACTTCCAGGTCATCTACCTCACCACGTCGGACCGGTACGACAGCCTCGCGGACGTCGTGGTCACCCTCGAGGGGCCGACTGCCGTCGACCCGCACGTGGAGCCGGAAGGAGCCTCGGCCTCTGCCTGACGTCCTCGCGTCCGGCGGCGCCTCGGTCATCCTGCTCGGTCTCATCTCGGCGCTCGCGTGGGGCGCGGGCGACTTCGGCGGCGGGACGCTGGCGCGTCGGGCACCGCTGCTGGGGGTCGTGCTGGGCACGCAGCTCGTCGGCCTCGTCGGCGCGCTGGCCATCGGGCTGGCGCGGGGCGAATCGTGGCCGCAGGGCATGGACTTGTTCTGGTCCGTGGCCGCGGGGTTCGCAGGTGTGATCGGGATCTCGGCGCTCTACCGGGGACTCGCGGTCGGCCGCATGGGCGTCGTGGCGCCGACGACCGGCGTGCTCGCCGCGGTGATCCCCGTCGTCGTCGGGTTCGCCACCGAGGGCATCCCGGACGCGACGGTGATCCTCGGCATCGTGACCGCGCTCATCGCCGTCGTGCTCGTCACCCGGGCGCCCACCCACGCCGACGACGACCGACCATCGGGCGCCGCCTGGGCGCTGCTCGGTGGGACGATGATCGGCCTGTTCAACGTGTGCATCGGCCAGCTGTCGGGTGACGGCGCGCTGCTGCCGCTGGTGGTCGTGCGCCTGGTCCAGTCGGTGTGCCTCGTCGGCGCGATCGTGGTGCTTCGCCAGCCGTGGCGGATGGGCGCGGACATCCTGCCGCGACTCGTCCTCGTCGGCGTGCTCGACATGACCGGAAACGCGGCGTTCATCCTCGCCGCGCAGACCGGGCAGCTCGCGATCGCCGCCGTGCTGTCGTCGCTGTACCCGGTCACGACGGTGATCCTCGCGGTCGTGATCCTCCGCGAGCGGGTGACCCGAAGCCATGTCGTCGGGATCGCGCTGACCGCCGTCGCCATCGTCCTGATCGGCCTCGGCACCGCTACGCTCTGACGATGAGCGACACCCCCGACTTCACGATGGAGCCCGTCTGGTTCGTCCAGTGCACGTATGCACCGGACGCCATGGAGACCCGCGGCCCGTTCCGCGCCGCCCACCTCGACCGCTGTGCGGAGCTGAAGCGCCAGGGCGTGATCGTGGAGGTGGGCGCGTACGCCGACATTTCCGCCTCGGTGCTGCTGATCCGCGCCGAGACCGAGGCGGAGGCCCTGGAGATCTGTCGTCAGGACGTCTACATGCAGAACGGGATCTGGGTGGAGCTCCGGGCGCGGCAGTTCAACCGGCTCCGGCTCCCGGACGAGGGCGCGCCGGCTACCGCGTGACCAGCCGGCGGACGACGACCGCGTCGATCTCGGCGGGCGTGCGCAGCCGGGTCACCGTCACGAATCCCTGCCACGGCACCTGACCGTCGGGCGGGGCGCCCGCCAGGGCGTCGAGCTGCGCGAGGACGGCCGCGTCCGGCACGACGGCGCCGGCCGTCCGCGCCGCGTTCCGCGCCAGCACGACGTCCCGCGGCAGGTCCAGCACGATCGCGACTGCCGGGATGCCGGCCCGGACCGCCCTCGACACGAGCGCCCGCCGGGCATGTGGCTGGACGTTCGTTGCGTCGATCACGGTGAGCTGGCGGCGGAGCATGCGCGTGGCGAGCGCTCGATGGAGGGCAGCGAACGCCGGCTTGGTCGCGGTCTGGTCGGCCGGATCGCCCGCGATCACGGCCCGAAACACGTCCGATGACAGGACCTCGTCGGGCGCGAAGTGGCGTGCCGCGAACGTGGTCTTGCCTGCGCCGGCGGCGCCCACCAGCACGACCAGCGAGGGATCCGGGATGTCGATGACGATCGCGTCGGGCAGGGACGGCACGGCCATCCGCCGATGATGACGCCCCGAAGGGACGGACATGCCGACCACCGCGATCGTCTGGTTCCGGCGCGACCTGCGCGTCCACGACCACCCCGCGCTCACCGCCGCGATCGAGGCCGCGGACGTCGTCGTGCCGCTGTTCGTGTTCGACGAGACGCTCCTCCATGGCCCGTGGTCGTCCGCGAACCGGGTCTGGTTCATGCGGGAGTCGGTGGTTGCGCTCTCCGAGGCCCTCGCCGCGCGGGGCGCCGCGCTGCGGGTCGCGTCCGGGCGGCCGGTCGACGCCGTGCCCGCGATGGCCCGGGAGCTCGGCGCGGCCGAGGTATTCGTGACCCGCGACGCCGCGCCCTACGGACGCCGGCGGGACAGGGCAGTCGCGGAGGCGCTGGCGACGTGCGGCGCAACCCTGCGGGCGAAGCGCGGCCTGTACGTCCACGAGCCGGACGAGATCGCCACGACCGACGGGAGGCCGTTCGGCGTGTACGGCTCGTACCGCCGGGCCTGGCAGGCGAAGGACCGACGAGCCCTGCTCCCCGCGCCCGACCGGATCCCGGGGATCGCAAACGGCCGGCCCGATGCCGTTCCCGCGGTGCCGCCGCCGACCGCAGACCCGGCGCTCATCCCGGCGCCGGGCGAGCCGGCCGCGCGGCACCGCCTGGACCACTGGCTCGACGGCCGCATCGCCGCCTACCCGACGCAGCGCAATCGCCTGGACCACGACGGAACCTCCCGCCTGTCGCAGGACCTCCGCTGGGGTCTCCTCTCGCCGGTCGAGGTCGCGGAACGAGCCGAGGGCCCGGGCGAAGGCCGACGCGTCTTCGTCCAGGAGCTGATCTGGCGCGAGTTCTACGCCCACGTCCTCTGGCACCACCCGCGCGTGCTGCGCGAGCCCTTCCAGGAGGCGTTTGCCCGGATGTCGTGGCGCGAGGACCCCGGGGCGTTCGACGCCTGGGCCCGTGGCCGCACCGGCTACCCGATCGTCGACGCGGCGATGCGCCAGCTCAGTGCAGCGGGCTTCGTGCACAACCGCGGCCGGATGATCGCAGCGTCGTTCCTGACCAAGGACCTCCTGCTCGACTTCCGCCTGGGCGAGGCGGAGTTCATGCGCCACCTCACCGATGGCGACGTCGCCTCCAATGACGGCGGCTGGCAGTGGACGGCGTCGACGGGGACGGACCCGCAGCCGTACTTCCGGATCTTCAACCCCACGCTCCAGGGGAAGCGCTTCGACCCCGACGGCGGGTACGTCCGCCGCTGGCTCCCGGAGCTGCGCGACGTCCCCCCGAACCGTATTCATGAGCCGTGGACCATGACCCACGACGAGCAGGCGAAGGCCGGCTGCCGGATCGGCGTCGACTACCCGGCGCCCATCGTCGAGCACCGGGCGGCCCGCGAGCGCGCGCTCGCCGCGTACGCCGAGGCCCGGGTGGCGGCCGCCGGCGGCTGACCAAGGGCGCGCGCCGGACGACCGCTCCGGTACCTTCGACAGCGTGACGCCACGACCCGACGAGCCCGGTGCCGTGACCCGCACCGGACAGGACTGGCGGGTCCTCGTCGGCATCTTCTGGATCACCCAGCTCGTCGAGAGCCTCGGCGTGAGCCAGGTGTTCGCGCTGATGCCGGCATACCTGCGCGAGCTCGGGGTCCCGGAGGCGGACCGGATCGCGTTCGTCGGGCTGTTCGGCAGCCTCGTGTTCGTGCTCGGGTTGCCGCTCGTCCCGCTCTGGGGCGCGTGGGCCGACCGCTACAGCCGCAAGGCGGTCATCGTGCGGAGCGCGATCGTCGAGGCGGTCGTGTTCGGGCTCGCGGCCCTCTCGCGTGAGCCGTGGCAGCTCGCCGTCGCGATCCTGCTCATCGGGTTCCAGCTCGGCAACACCGGGATCATGCTCGCCGCGATCCGCGACGTGACGCCGCGGGACCGGGTCGGCCGGACGATCGGCATCTTCGGCGTCGCAGGCCCGATCGGCTTCGCGGCCGGCCCCGCGCTCGCCGGCTGGCTCATCGACGGCACCGGCTGGTCGATCAGCGCCGTGTTCGCGCTCTCCTCGGCGCTGTCGATCGGGACCGCGGCGCTCGTGTGGTTCGGCAGCCGCGAGGTCCGGCCGTCGCACGTGCCGGAAGGAAGGATCCTCCCGCTGGCATACGGCGCCGTCCGCGAGGTGCTGTCGGATGCGATCATCCGGCGCCTGTTCGTGGTGTACGGCGTCGTGTTCCTCGCGAACCAGGTCTCCCGACCGTATACCCCGGTGCTGGTGGAGGGAATCGTCGGGATCGGAGCCGGGCTGGCGTCCTCGATCGGGCTGGTGCTCGGGCTCGCGTCACTCGTCGGGGCGATGGTCGCGCCCGTCGCCGGCGCCATCGGGGATCGGAAGGGGTTCCGGCCGGTGCTCGTCGTCGCCCTCGCGACAGGCGCCGTGGCGAGCCTGCTGATGCCGCTTGCCGCCGCGCTCCCGCAGCTCGCGGGCGCCTCCCTGCTCCTCGGCGCGGCGGTCGCGACCACCGGTGCGATGGTGTTCAGCCTGCTCGCGACCGAGGTGCCAATCGAGCGGCGGTCGAAGGCGCTCAACCTCGTCTACCTGCCGCTGTACGTGGCAGGGATCATCGGTCCGGCCACCGGGGCCGCGATCGCCGCCGTGCTGGGCCCCTCGGGGCCGTTCCTCGCGGGCGCGGTCGTGTTCGCCGCGGGGGCCGTCGTCATCGCGACGCGCCGCGTCACGAGCACGCCCGGCTCGCGGCTGGCGGTACCGCTCAACTGAGCCGTCGCACGAACGATCGAGGGGTTCCCCTCGTTCGCGCGCCTGCGCTACGATCCGCCCATGGCGACCGGAGTTCCCCCAAGTGCCGAACATGCTCCTGCGACCGCGACTTCGCGGAGCACGTCCCGGCACGCTCGACGGGTCGCTGGACGCCCTCGGCGCTGACGAGTCCCAGCCCGACGTCATCTCGTCGGCCGGCGTCCGCTGGCTGCACCTGGAGCGCCCCCGCGAGGCGGATCGCGACTGGCTCGAGCGGGAGTTCGGCTTCCACCCCCTCGCGATCGAGGACGTGGCGTCGCGCAACCAGCGCCCCAAGCTGGACGCGTACGACGACTACCTGTTCATCGTTCTGCACTTCCCGGTCTTCGACAAGCCAACCGGCCGGCTGCTGACCGCGGAGGTCGACTTCTTCGTCGGACCGGACTACCTGATCACGCTCCCGGACCAGAACCTGCCGCCCCTCGCGGCGATGTTCGAGCGCTATCGCGAGCGCGACCAGGTGCGCGAGGACATCTTCTCGAAGGGAACCGGATACCTCCTGTACAAGATCGTCGACACGTGCGTCGACGCGTCCTTCCCGATGCTGCGCAAGATGGGCGCGAAGCTCGACCAGCTCGAGGACGACATCTTCGAGGGGCGGTCCGCCAAGATCGTCCAGGACATCTCGAACGCGAAGCAGGAGATCATCAACTTCCGGCGTGTCGTGCGACCCATGCGCGCGGTGCTGCGCGACCTCGAGCGGACGAAGCAGCGGTACCTCGCCGAGGACCTCGACATCTACTTCGACGACATCACCGATGCCGCCGAGCGGATCTGGGACGTGCTCGAGAACTACAAGGAGGTCGCGGAGGCGCTCGAGGACTCGAACGAGTCCGTCCTCTCGCACCGCCTGAACGAGAGCCTGCGCGTCCTGACCGCGTTCAGCGTCGCGATGCTGCCGCTGACGCTCATCGCCTCCGTCTTCGGGATGAACGTGCCTCTCCCGGGGCAGACCGGGAGCCCGTCCGAGTTCTGGCTGATCGTCGCGCTCATGGCCGCGATCCTGCTCGGCGTGCTGCTGTTCTTCCGCCGCCGCGGCTACCTCTAGCCACCGGCCCGTGGACCCCGCGAGCCGCGAGGCGGTCATCAGTGGCGGCTCGCCCGATCCGTCGCCGGATCACGCGGCGGTCGAGCGCGCGCACGCCGACCGGGCGTCGGCGGTCTACGGGTCGCTCCTCGTCACCGCGCTCGTTGCCGCGCAGGCTCGCAGCGATGCCGTCCCGGAGTTCATCGCGGCGACGCTCGTGGTGGGCGTCGGGGTGTTCTGGCTGACCGAGGTGTGGACGGAGCTGATCGCGATCCGGACCCGCGGCCCGATCGCCCGCGGCGACGCGCTTGCCGCCGCCCGCGCGGAGCTGCCGATGCTGAGCGCGGCCGTCGTGCCGACCCTCCTGCTGCTGACCGCGTCGTTCGGCATCACGACGCCGGACCAGGCGACCAGCCTCGCGATGGCGGCCGGGATCGTCCAGCTGTTCTTCTGGGGCCTGGTCGTGGGCCTGGCCATGCGACGCGGCTGGGGGCCGGCGCTGGTCGTCGCGCTCGTCGACGTGGGGCTGGGGCTGATCATCGTGGCGCTCAAGGTGGCCGTCCTGCACTGAGCTCGGCCGTGGAGCTGGCGA
>DASSRG010000236.1:0-2601 GCA_035701885.1 Candidatus Limnocylindrales bacterium | reverse complement strand
ACGAGCTCGTCGCGGGAGCGTGATCCCAGCCTCCGATCCGGCCACGGGGACGGCCGCCCGGTAGCGAGGACTCGTCCACAACCCCCCCGTCAGGCGCGGCTTGCCAGGCGCACCTCGGTGGGTCCGCGGTCTCCGTCGGCGCCACCGGCTGGCGCTCGCGGAAGCGTCGGGGACACGTGCGATCCTTGGCCGCGTGACCGACTCCCGCGATCCCGCCGAGACCCGCATCGACCGCTGGCTGTGTGCCGTCCGCCTGGTCAAGACGCGGCCGATGGCCACGCAGCTGTGCGACGGCGGGCACGTCCGGGTGAACGGCTCGCCGGCCAAGCCGTCGACGAAGGTCCGCGCGGGCGACCGGGTCGAGGCGCGGATCGCCGACCGCGACCGCATCGTCGAGGTTGTGCGGCCGATCGAGTCACGGGTGGGGGCGCCGGTCGCGGTCACCTGCTACGTCGACCACACGCCGGCGCCGGTCGTGACCGAGATCCGCCCGGGGATCATGGCGGTCCGCGGCGAGGGCCGGCCGAGCAAGCGCCTCCGGCGGGAGCTCGAGCGCCTGCGGCGGGCCGGAGACGGCTGATCGAGCAGTCGCAGCGCGAGAACGCAGCCGCTCGAAGCCTCCAGAATGACTCCATGCCTCGCCTGCAGTCCCGCCGGTTCGCCTCCTCGGACGAGATCCGCACCTTCCCGCACGGCCGCGCCCAGGTCGTGACGCTGGACGAGTCGCCGGTCGGGCGCGCCGTCTACGACCCGGGTTGGCGATGGACGAGCGACATGCCGGCGATCGCGGGCACGGCGTCGTGCCAGCTCCACCACCTCGGCTACTCGATCTCGGGCCGGATGCACGTCGTGACCGACGACGGCCAGGCGATGGACATCGAGCCCGAGTCGATCTACGAGATCCCGGCCGGCCACGACGCCTGGGTGGTCGGCGACGAGCCGTGGGTGACGGTCGAGTGGACGAGCGCCCGAACGTTCGGCGTCGCGCCCGAAGATCCCGGGGAGCGCGTCGTCGCGACCGTGCTGTTCACGGACATCGTCGACTCGACCGCGACCATGCAGCTGATCGGGGACTCGGCGTGGCACGAGCGGCTGACCGCACACAACCGCGTGCTTCGCGACGCCCTCAACCAGTACCGCGGACGCGAGGTCGCGACCACGGGCGACGGCTTCCTTGCCGTGTTCGATGGGGCGACGCGAGCCGTCCGATGCGGGGTCGCGATGGCGCGCGCGGCCCGGGAGCTCGGCCTCGCGATCCGCGTGGGCGTGCACACGGGCGAGGTCGAGTTCGTGGGCTCGAACGCGCGCGGGCTCGCCGTGCACGCGGCGGCACGCGTGATGTCGATCGCGGGCGCTGGCGAGGTGCTCGTCTCGTCCACCACGCGCGACCTCCTCGAGGGATCGGGACTCCAACTCGAGGACGCCGGCACGCACCAGCTCAAGGGCCTCGCCGGGCCGCGCCAGCTGTTCCGGGTCGGCTGATGCTCTGGCGCCGGTCGGCGGCCTGGCTGGCCGGCGCGATCGCGGCGGGTGACGTCTCATCGATCGAGGTCGTCGAGGCCTGCCTCGCGCGGATCGACGAGGTCAACCGTGGCCTCAACGCGGTCGTTCGGCTCGCGCCGGACGCGCTCGACCGAGCACGCGCGGCCGATGCCGAGCTCGCGCGCAACGGTCCGATCGGTCCGCTCCACGGCGTGCCGTTCACGATCAAGGACTCCCTCGACACCGCGGACCTCGTGACAACGGCCGGCACGGTGGGCTGGCGCGACCGCGTCCCGGACCGGGACGCCACGGTTGTGGCGCGGCTCCGGGCGGCGGGCGGCATCCTCCTCGGCAAGACGAACACGCCCGAGTTCACCTGGGCGAACGAGACCGCGAACGACGTCTACGGGCGGACGTCGAACCCGTACGACCTCGAGCGAACCACCGGCGGCAGTAGCGGCGGCTCGGCGGCGGCGGTGGCGGCGGGGATGTCGGCCTTCGACATCGGCAGCGACAGCGGGAACAGCATCCGCCACCCGGCGCACCTGTGCGGCGTTGCGGGCATCAAGCCGACGAGTGGCCGCGTCCCGCGGACCGGTCACTGGCCCGGCTACGCCGGACTGTTCGAATCGTTCACGCAGCTCGGGCCCATCGCGCGGCGGGCGGAGGACCTCGAACTCGTCCTGCGCGTCATCGTCGGGCCCGACGGCGAGGACCCGCACGTCGCGCCGGTGGAGCTCCGGGAGGCGGCGGCCGTCGACGCCTCCTCGCTCCGCGTCGCGTGGTTCGCCGACAACGGGATCCGGACCCCGACACCGGAGACGCAGGCGGCCGTACGCACGGCCGTCGACGCGCTCGCAGCGGCCGGCGCCAGATGCGAGGAGCGCCTCCCCGACGCGATCGCCGACGCCCGGCCGGCGTGGGAGGCCGTCGTGCGGGCGGACGGGTTCGCGTGGCTGTGGCGGCTGATCGAGGCCGCGGGGACGCCGGGCCACGGCTCGTACGACACCTTCGGCTGGGTCACGCCGCGCGACGGCGAGCCGATCCCGGGCGACGACGTGAGCGCCGTGATGGAACGGGCCGATGTCGTCCGGTCCGCCCTGCTTCGATGGTTCGCGC
>DASSRG010000235.1:0-8425 GCA_035701885.1 Candidatus Limnocylindrales bacterium | reverse complement strand
GTCGAGTACGAGGTCGTCAACGTCGGCGCGATCAGCGCCGCGATCGACGCCGGCAAGCTCGAGTCGGACGGCAAGGCCCCGGTCACCGTCAACGCGGACACCCTGAAGCAGGCCGGGCTGGTCCGCCGTGACCGCCTCCCGCTCAAGGTGCTCGGAGCGGGCGACGTGTCGGCCAAGCTGTTCGTGCTCGCGGATGCGTTCACGAGGAGCGCCCGGGCGAAGATCGAGGCCGCGGGCGGCACCGCCCAGGTCATCGAGATCCCGAGCGAGCCGCTCGCCGCCCTCGGGGTGGAGACCGCCGAGGCTGACGAGGCCGCGCCGGCGAAGGCCGCTTCCAGGCCGGCGCGCGCGCCGAAGGCCGAGAAGGCAGCGGCGGAGCCGGTCGCGGAGGAAGAGCCGGTCGCCGAGGAGGCTCCCGCCGACGAGGCGCCTGCCGTCGAGGCCGCCGCCGCGGAGACGACGACGGCCGACGCCGACGAGGCGACCGCCGACGCCGAGGCCGAGGCTGCCCCCGTGGCCGACGCGCCCGCGGACGAGGCCGACGCCACCGCCGACAACGGCTGACGCCGTGTTCGAGGCACTGCTCAACGCGTTCCGGGCGCCGGACCTCCGGCGCCGGATCCTCTACGTCGCCGGGATCCTGGTGGTCTTCCGGCTGCTCGCGCACGTCCCGGTCCCGGGCGTCAACGCGGCCAACCTCCGGGAGTTCCTGAACACGAACCAGATCTTCGGCCTGCTCGACCTGTTCTCGGGCGGCGGGCTGACGAACTTCTCGGTCGTGGCCCTCGGCGTCAACCCGTACATCAACGCCTCGATCATCATGCAGCTCATGACGGGCGTGGTCCCGTCGCTGCAGGCGCTCCAGCGCGAGGGCGAGTACGGGCGCCAGAAGATCAACCAGTACACGCGCTATCTCGCAGTGCCGATGGCGCTCCTCCAGGCGTACGGCTTCCTCGCGCTGCTGTCGGCGAACAACGTCCTGTCGACGCCGTTCGACCTCGGCAGCTGGGAGACGATCACCCAGATCATCACGCTGACCGCCGGCTCGATCACCCTCATGTGGCTGGGCGAGCTCATCACCGAGAAGGGGATCGGCAACGGCATCAGCTTCATCATCTTCGCGGGCATCGTGAGCCGCGCCCCCGGTGCCCTCACGGGCTTCATGGACAACCCGGACCTCGCCCGGCTGGTGCTGTTCGGCATGCTGGCCATCGCCGCCGTCGCGTGCATCATCTACGTCCAGGAGGGGCAGCGCCGGATCCCGATCCAGTACGCCTCGCGCGTCCGCGGCCGGCGCATGTACCAGGGCGGCCAGACCTTCCTCCCCCTTCGGGTGAACCAGGCCGGCGTCATTCCGATCATCTTCGCGGTCAGCATCCTGCTGTTCCCGAGCCAGATCGCGAGCTACTTCGTGAACTCGCCCGACCCGATCGGGTCGATCGCGCAGACGATCGTCACCTGGCTCGGCCAGGGGTCGCCGCTGTACGTCGTCCTGTACTTCCTGCTGACGGTGGGCTTCACGTACTTCTACACGGCGTTCACGTTCAAGCCGGACGAGACCGCCGAGCAGCTGCGCAAGAACGGCGGCTTCATCCCTGGCATCCGTCCCGGCCGGCCGACCCAGGACTACCTCGCGCGGGTCGTGACCCGGATCACCGTGGCCGGCGCGCTGTTCCTGGGCACGGTGGCGGCCCTGCCACCGCTCATCGCGCTCATCCAGCCGCAGTTCCAGGGCCTCGCCCTCGGCGGCACGGGCATCCTGATCGTGGTCAGCGTCGTGGTCGAGACGATGAAGCAGCTCGAGGCACAGCTCCTCATCCGGCAGTACGAGGGGTTCATCCGATGACCGCCGCCCCGGTGGCGGCGGCCGTCGTGCCGTGAACGCCATCGTCCTGCTCGGCGCCCCCGGCGCCGGCAAGGGAACACAGGCGCCGCTGCTCTCGCAGCGGCTGGGGATCCCGATCGTCGCGACCGGCGACCTGTTCCGGGCCGCGGTCCGCGACGGGACGCCGCTGGGCATGGAGGCGCGGCGCTACATGGACGCCGGCCAGCTCGTGCCCGACGAGATCACCGTCCGCCTGCTCCTCGAGCGCCTCGCGCGCGCGGATGCCGAGAAGGGCGTGATCCTCGACGGGTTCCCGCGCACGCGGGTCCAGGCCGAGGCGCTGGACAAGGCCCTCGCCGAGCGTGGCGCGCGCGTCGCCGCTGCGGTCCTGGTCGACGTGCCCGGCGAGGAGCTCGTGCGGCGCATGTCGGGACGCTGGATCTGCCGCGCGGCTGGCCACCCCTACCACGAGCGGTTCAGCCCGCCCCGCGTCCCGGGCGTGTGCGACCTCGACGGGTCGGAGCTGTACCAGCGGCCGGACGACCGGCCCGAGACCATCCGTGCCCGGATGGCCCAGCAGCTGTCCGCGCTCGAGGACGTCATCGAGCACTACCGCGCGTCGGGCGTGCTGCGGACCGTCGATGGGCTCCAGGACATCCCGGCGGTGGCCGAGGCGATCAACCACGCGCTCGAGGGCACGGGGTTCGTCCCGGCCGGGACCACGGAGCGCGCCGCCGGCTGATGGCCATCACGCTCAAGTCGAAGGCCGAGATCGCGAGGATGCGCTCGGCCGGACGCATCGTTGCGGAGGTGCTCGCGCTCGTCGAGGAGCGCCTCGAGCCCGGCATCTCCACCGCCGAGCTCGACCGGCTCGCGGAGGACCATATCCGCGGCGCCGGCGGCGTGCCGTCGTTCCTCAACTACCTCGGCGGACGCCGCTACGACGCGAACCACCCCCACGCATACCCGGCGTCGACGTGCATCTCGATCGACGACGAGATCGTCCACGGCATTCCAGGCGACCGCGCGATCGCGGCCGGGCAGCTGGTGTCGGTCGACGTCGGGGTGATCTACGACGGCTGGCACGGGGACGGCGCCCGGACGTTCATCTGCGGGGGAGCGGAGGCGGCGACACCGGCCGCGCGCGACCTGGTGGAGACGACGCGTCTCGCCATGATGGCCGGTATCGCGGCGGCGGTGCCGGGCGCGCAGATCGGCGACATCTCCGCGGCGGTCGAGGACGTGGCCACGCCTCGCGGTTTCGGCATCGTCCGCCAGTACGTCGGGCACGGGATCGGGACCTCGATGCACGAGGACCCGCAGGTCCCGAACTTCCGCTCGCGGCACCGCGGGATCACGCTCCGACCCGGGCACTGCCTGGCCATCGAGCCGATGCTCACCCTGGGGTCGGAGGCGACGCAGGTCCGCGACGACAACTGGACGGTCGCCACGTGGGATGGGTCGCTCGCGGCGCACTTCGAGCACACGATCGCCGTCACGCCCGACGGCCCCGAGATCCTCACCCGTGTCTGAGATGGCCGGGTTGTCGGAATCGGCGGTAGTTGATATCCTCACCGTTCGTGTGTCGGCCCAGCCGGGTCGGCACTCATTGCTGAAAAGGGACCAGGGAGCCAGGTTGGCGAAGAAGGACGCGATCGAAGTCGAAGGGACCGTTATCGAGCCGCTGCCGAACACGATGTTCGCGGTCGAGCTCGAGAATGGCCACCGCGTCCTCGCGCACATCAGCGGCAAGCTGCGGATGAACTTCATCCGGATCCTGCCCGGCGACCGTGTCCGTGTCGAGCTGTCTCCATACGACCTCACCCGGGGTCGGATCACGTATCGCCTGAAGTAATCGAGGAACCTGGTGAAGGTCAGAGCGTCCGTCAAGACGCGGTGCGACAACTGCAAGGTCATCCGGCGCCACGGCACCGTGATGGTCATCTGCGAGAACCCCAAGCACAAGCAGCGGCAGGGCTGACGCGATGGCACGTATCGCCGGCATCGACATCCCGCGCGAGAAGCGCGTCGAGGTGGCCCTCACCTACATCTACGGGATCGGGCTGTCGTCCAGCCAGAAGATCCTGAAGCAGACCAGCATCAACCCGGATACCCGCGTCCGCGATCTCACCGAGGACCAGGTCAACCGGCTCCGCGAGGTCATCGACCGCAGCTTCAAGGTCGAGGGTGACCTCCGCCGCGAGACGGCGCTCAACATCAAGCGCCTGATCGAGATCGGGTCCTACCGGGGCATGCGGCACCGCCGCAACCTGCCGGCACGGGGCCAGCGCACCAAGACGAACGCCCGGCAGCGCCGCGGACCGAAGAAGACGGTCGGCGCCCGCAAGAAGACCAAGTGACGAGGAACCGCTAAGGCATGGCCGATCGGAAGCGCGCCGTCAAGCAGCGGCGCCGGGAGCGCAAGAACGTTCCCCAGGGACACGTTCATATCCAGGCGAGCTTCAACAACACCATCGTGACGATCACGGATCAGACCGGGAACGTCATCGCGTGGGGTTCTGCTGGCATCGCCGGGTTCAAGGGCTCCCGGAAGAGCACGCCGTACGCGGCGGCCCTCGCCGCAGATGGCGCCGCGAAGCGGGCCATGGAACACGGCATGCGCCAGGTCGAGGTCTACGTCAAGGGACCCGGCGCCGGCCGTGAGCAGGCGATCCGATCCCTCCAGGCCGCCGGCCTCGAGGTGAGCGCCATCACCGACGTCACGCCCATCCCGCACAACGGATGCCGCCCGCCCAAGCGGCGCCGCGTCTGAGCACCGAGAGACCATGGCCCGTTACACCGATGCCGTCTGCCGGCTGTGCCGCCGAGAGGGGCTGAAGCTCTATCTCAAGGGCAGCCGCTGCTACACCAAGAAGTGCTCGTTCGAGCGGCGCCCCACGCCGCCCGGCCAGCACGGCGTCCGCCGCCGCAAGGTGGGCGACTACGGACTCCAGCTGCGCGAGAAGCAGAAGGTCCGCCGCGTCTATGGCGTCCTCGAGAAGCAGTTCCGCAACTACTTCGTCGAGGCGACCCGCCACTCGGGCGTGACCGGCGAGTACCTGCTTCGCTCGCTCGAGCAGCGGCTGGACAACGTCGTCTACCGGCTCGGCTTCGCGCCGTCGCGCGCCGCCGCCCGCCAGCTGGTCGCCCACGGCCACTTCGCGGTGAACGGCGTCCCGACCAACATCCCCTCCTACAGCCTCAAGATCGGCGACAAGGTCGAGGTGCGCCAGACGCGCCGTGACCGCGAGCTGTTCAAGACGGTCAAGGAGACGCTCAAGTCGCACCAGGCCCCGGACTGGCTGAGCCTCGATGCCGCGAACATGTCCGGCACCGTGCTCGCCATGCCGCGGCGCGACCAGATGCCGCTCGACTTCAACGAGCAGCTCGTGGTCGAGTACTACTCGAGGTAGGCGCCCTTCATGATCGAACTCGAGACCCCGCAGATCGAGCCCATCGCCGAGGCCGGCACGTACGCGAAGTACGAGGCAGGACCCCTGCAGGCGGGCTACGGCGTCACCCTCGGCAACGCCCTCCGGCGCGTCCTCCTGTCGTCCCTCGAGGGGGCGGCCGTCACGTCGATCCAGATCCGTGACGTGTACCAGGAGTTCTCGACGATCCCGGGCGTCAAGGAGGACGTCACCCAGATCGTCCTCAACGTCAAGAAGCTCCGGCTCAAGAGCTTCGCCTCGCACCCCGTCCAGCTGCGGCTCATCAAGAGCGGCGCGGGCCCGGTGATCGCGGCGGACATCGCCGAGTCGGCGGACGTGGAGATCGTCAACCCCGAGCTCGTGCTCATGACGATCGACTCGGACGACGTGACGATCGAGATGGACCTCACCGTCGAGCGCGGCGTCGGCTACCTCGCCGCGGAGCGCTCCGAGGCCCTGCCGATCGGCGTCATCGCGGTCGATGCGATCTTCACGCCCGTGCGGAAGGTCAACTACTGGGTCGAGGGCATGCGGGTCGGTCAGATGACCAACTACGACAAGCTCACGATCGAGATCGAGACCGACGGCACGATCACCCCCGAGGAGGCGCTCTCGCGCTCCGCGGACATCCTCGTGCGCCAGTTCCAGCCGTTCGTGACGATCGGCGTCCAGGCCGCCGCGCCGGACCGCGCCGCGACCGGTGTCCCCCAGCTCCCGCCGAACATGCTCGACATGCCGATCGAGGAGCTGGACCTGCCGATGCGGGCGTACAACTCGCTGAAGCGGAACAACATCGTCAAGGTCGGCCAGCTGCTCCAGCTCAAGGACGACGACCTGCTCCGGATGCGCAACTTCGGCAAGAAGTCGCTCGACGAGATGAAGGAGCGCCTCCGCATGCGCGGCTTCATCGTCCCGGAGACCGAGTCCGACGGCACGTACGACGACGAGGACGGCGAGGCGCCGTTCGACGACGGCGACGAGGAGGCCTGAGGCGTGGCCCACCGCATCGACGGGCGAAAGCTGAGCCGCAAGCGCGGCCCGCGGCTCGCCCTGTACAAGAACCTCACGGTCTCCGTCCTGCGCTACGAGCGCATCCAGACGACGGAGGCGAAGGCCAAGGAGATCCGTGGCCAGGTCGAGCGGATGATCACGCTCGCCAAGCGCGGTGACCTTGCCGCACGCCGGACGGTCGTCTCGGAGCTTCCGAACGAGCCGCTCGTCGTGGCAAAGCTGTTCGACGTCATCGCCCCCAAGTACGCCGACCGGCAGTCCGGGTTCACCCGGCTGACGCACATCGGCCAGCGCAAGGGCGATGCTGCCGAGATCGTCCAGCTCGAGCTGGTCTAGCCAGCTCGGATCGGACAGGCTCGAGAGGGCCGGCCGTGCGCTACCGCGCCCGGTGTGAATACGACGGGACCGAGTTCGCCGGGTTTCAGCTCCAGCCGAATGCCCGGACGGTCCAGGGAGAGCTCGAGGCCGCGCTGGCCCGCCTCAACCGGGGCGAGCGGGTGGTGGTCGACGGGGCGGGACGCACCGATGCCGGGGTCCATGCCACCGGACAGGTGATCGCATTCACCCTCGGTGGCTCGGCCACGGAGGCGGTGCTCCAGCGGGCGGTCAACGCCCTGCTCCCGCGGGACGTCGCGATCCGCGACCTCCGGCGGGCACCCGACGGGTTCCACCCACGCTATGCGGCGCGGTACCGCGAGTACCGCTACACCGTCTGGAACGGGCCGCGAAGCCCGCTCCGCGAGCGCCAGGCGTTCGGGGTGCGGAGACAGCTGAACATCGCCGCCATGGCGGACGCCGCGCCGGTCTTCGAGGGCCGGCACGACTTCTCGGCCTTCGGCGGAGCGACGGACCGGAACCCGGTCCGGACCGTGCACTCGGTCCGGGTCCGGACGGACGGCCGGCTCGTGACGATCGACGTCCGCGCCGACGCCTTCCTCCGGGGACAGGTCCGACGCATGATCGCCGGCCTCCTGGAGGTCGGCATGGACAGGATGGACACCGCGGGCCTCCGGGCGGCACTCGCCGGACCGGGTCCTGCACTCAACGGGGCAGCAGCCCCTGCGAAGGGACTGTGCCTCCGTCGCGTCGCCCTCGGGCGGCGGATGACGTGGGACGACAAGGAAGACGAGGAATGAGCGCGAAGACCTATACGCCTCGAGAGAGCGAGATCGAGCGACGCTGGTACGTCGTCGACGCGACGGACGAGACGCTCGGCCGCCTTGCGACGCGGATCGCGCACGTCCTCGAGGGCAAGCACAAGCCCACCTACGCCCCGCACCTCGACACCGGCGACCACGTCATCGTGCTCAATGCCGCGCGGATCACCGTGACCCGCGACAAGCTCGAGAGCAAGGTCTACGCCCGCCACAGCGGCTATCCCGGCGGCTTCAAGGAGGAGACCCTGGGTCATCTCCTGAACCGGCGCCCGGAGGAGGTCATCCGCCGGACGGTGAAGGGGATGCTGCCGCACAACCGGCTCGGGGCCCAGATGCTGCGCAAGCTCAAGGTGTATGCCGGGAGCGAGCACCCGCACCAGGCCCAGAAGCCCGAGCCGCTCGCCTAAGGAGCCCTGATGTCGACGCCTGCGTTCTATTGGGGCACCGGCCGCCGCAAGACGGCGGTTGCCCGCATCCGCCTCATCCCCGGCGAGGGCCAGATGGTCATCAACGGGAAGACCCCCGAGGACTTCTTCGGCGGGATCCTGCCCGAGGCCGAGCTCTGGATGCCGTTCCGCGTGACGGGCACCGAGGGCCGGTTCAACACGATGATCAAGGTCGAGGGCGGCGGCGTGACCGGCCAGTCCGGCGCCATCCGCCACGGCATCGCCCGCGCGCTGCTCCAGGTGGACCCGGAGGCCAACCGTCTCCCGCTCCGCCAGGCCGGCCTCCTCACGCGTGACCCGCGGATGAAGGAGCGCAAGAAGTACGGACTCAAGCGCGCGAGGAAGGCCCCCCAGTACACGAAGCGCTGACGTCGGCGCCTGGATCGGGGGATCCGGGCGTTGCCGGCTCCGGTGCTCGCTCACGCACTTGCGAGTGCGCTCGCTCCGCTCCTCCCCGGCGCCTTCGGCTCCCCGCGACCAGCCGCCGACTGGGGTCGGGGAGCGGGTGACGAACCGATACCATTGATCGCCCGTGGCAGGTGCCGCGGGCGATCG
>DASSRG010000234.1:0-8864 GCA_035701885.1 Candidatus Limnocylindrales bacterium | reverse complement strand
CGTGCCGGAGGTGACGCTCGTCGGCGTCGTCTCCGCGGACATCGCCCTGAACCTGCCGGACGAGCGAGCCGCCGAGCGGACGTATCAGCTGCTCGCCCAGGCGGTGGGCCGGGCCGGGCGGGGCGAGCGGCGCGGGATCGCATTCATCCAGACGTACCGCCCGGAGCACCGGGCAATCCGCGCGGTCGTGGACGGGAGCGCCGACGCCTTCTACGACGAGGAGCTGGCGCTCCGCGAGCGGTTCGGCTCGCCCCCGTTCGGCCGGCTGGTGAAGCTCACGGTGGGCGTTGCGGAGCGCGAGGCGGCCGAACGCGAGGCGATCGCGATGGCGGAGGGGCTCCGGGCGCGCGCCGCCACCGAGGCGCTCCGGGTCGTCGTCGCGGGTCCGGCACCGGCCTACGTCGCCCGTCGAGCGGAACGATGGCGCTACAACGTCGTGCTCCGCGGCACCGACCCGGTCGCGTTGCTCGACCCACCGCCGGGGGCGCCGTGGTCGGTGGACGTGGATCCGGAGTCGCTGCTGTGACGCGGAGGCCGATCCGAGGCAGCCTCGGCGATGCAACGACCGTGCATCGTTCTGCAATGCGGATGCAAGCATCGATCGGCGCGCGGTCGCCACACTTGGGTCATGCCTGACCGGATTGGGCGTGGGCTTCGGTCGGCCGCGCTCGCCGTCGTCGTCACCCTCACGATCATCGTGGTTCGCGCGATCCTGGACGAGGTCATCGGGCCGCGCGGCTGGAACATCGTTCTGGTCGTCGGCGTGTTCGCGACGGCGCGCTACGCCGGCCTGCGAGCCGCGATCGCGGTGACGCTGCTGGTCGCGGCGTCGCGGTTCGTCCTGCCTGTCACGATGGTCGCGGGCGGAACGGTGGACCAGAGCGACGTCGTCGACGCCGGCATCGACCTCATCGCGGGTGCGGTCGCGGTCGCGATGTCGATCGCCGTGGAGCGGACGGGACTCCGACTGCAGGCGAGCGACCGCGCGGCGGAGGCGAGGGCGGACGAGCTGGAGCGGGTCGCGCGGCGGGAAGCGGAGGTCCGGAGCCTCGCGCAGGAGAGCGCCAGCCCCCAGTCCGTTCGCCAGCTCGCGGACCGGTTCGCCCGTCACGCACGCTCGATGGTCGGCGCCGACGGCGTGGCGGTCCTCGCAGGCCCGGCCAGCGCCGCGCGACCGGCCGGAGGCCCCAGTGACGCGCCGCTCGCCGAGAACGGCAACCCGCCCGACGCGGCCGGCATCCTGACCCAGGCCGAGGACGCGGCGCGGCGCGGCCACCCGGTCACCCTGCCCGGCGGCCCCGTCCTCGTCCCGCTCCTCGCTGGCACGGGCGCGCTGGCCGTCGCGGCCATCGCCCTCCCCGAAGGACGGCGGCTCGACGGGGAGGAGCTCGAGGGCCTCACGCTGCTCGGCCGGATCACGGGTGAGGCGATCGCCCGCTCGGAGCTCGCGACGGCGTCGCGCCGGGACGCCGGTCGTGCCTCGGAGGCCGCGATCCGCATCCACCGGCTGCAGGACCTCGCAGCGGCGCTCGGCCGCGAGCTGGACGGCGAGGCGATCGCCCGGCTCGTCGTCGACGCCTCCACCGACGGCACGTCGTCCAGCGTGGGTGTCCTGAGCCGGGTGGACGCGGACCGTGCCGAGCTGGAGCTGCTCCACGCCCGTGGCTACCCGGTGGGCCTCCTGGAACGCGAGCGCCGCGTCCCTCTCCACGCGAGCCTGCCCGCGCCGACGGTCGCGCGGACGGGGCGGGCGATCCGCGTCGACGCCGCGGGGTGGACCGCCGAGTTCCCCGGTGCGAGCGACCTGCCCGCGATGGCGGGCCTCGGCCACGTCGTCGCCCTGCCCGTCGGTGGCCCGGCGCCGCTCGCCGTGCTCGTCGTGGGCCGCGCGGGGACGACGCCCTACGACGCGGACGACGTCGGGTTCCTCGACGCCGTCGCCGAGCACGCCGCCCAGGCGCTTCGGCGCGCAGTTCTCGTCGACCTCCTCCGCGACCGCGACCGGCGGCTGGGCCTCACGCTCGGCGTCGCCCGGGCAGGGACCTGGGAGATGGACGTCGAGAGCCGGCGGATCGACGTGTCCGCGGACCTGCGTCGTCTGTACGGCATCGCCGACGACCACCCGCTCGACACGCTCGATGCGTACCTCGAGGGTGTCGTGGGCGAGGATCGAGACGCCGTTCGCGAGGCGATCGGGCGCGCCGCGACGTCCGGCGGGCCGTTCACCGTAGAGTTCCGCGTCCAGCGCGCGGACGGGGCGACGCTCCGGATGCTGGGCGTGGGCCGGACGTTCGCGGACCAGGCGGGCCGGCCCGCGCGCCTCATGGCGATCGATCGCGACGTGACGCCGGAGCGCGCCGCCGAGGACGAGCGCGAGCGGCTGCTCGAGCAGGAGCGCGAGGCGCGGCGCCTGTCGGAGGCGTTCTTCGGCGTGATGTCGCACGAGCTGCGGACGCCGGTCACGACGATCATCGCCGGTGCGCGGCTGCTCGGCCGGTCGCAGGCGCTCGAGCCCGGGGACGCGGAGCTCGTCGACGACATCGCGTTCGAGGCCAACCGCCTCCATCGGCTCATCGACGACCTGCTCGTCCTCAGCCGGATCGAGCGGGGGAACCTCGTGCTGGCCGCGGAGCCCGTGCACCTCGGCCACCTCGTGGACCGGGTCGTCGCCCACGAGCAGCGGCGCTGGGCGGAGACGCGGTTCCGCACGTCCCCGGCAGTGATCCGCGAGGTCATCGAGGGCGAGGAGACGTACGTCGAGCAGGTGCTCCGCAACCTCCTGTCGAACGCGGCCAAGTACTCGCCGGTTGGGTCGGACGTGACGGTCGAGGTGGACCGCGACGGCGAGGAGGTGATCGTGCGGGTGCTGGACCAGGGCGCCGGAGTCGGCGCCGAGGAGCTGGGCGACCTGTTCTCGCTGTTCTACCGCTCCCCGACGACCGCGGCCACGGCGTCCGGCGCCGGGATCGGGCTGTTCGTGTGCGACCGCCTGATCCGGGCGATGGGCGGCCGGATCTGGGCGCGACGCCGACCGACCGGCGGGTCGGAGTTCGGGTTCGCGCTCCGCGCGGTCCAGGACGACGGTGATTGGGACGCCGAGGCGACCGCGGACGCCGCCGACGGGACCGGCGACGACGCGCGCGACGACGGGCGCGAGACCGACCCGGAACAGGTGGCGGCCCGGCCGTGACGGGAAGACCGGCAGGTGCGCGAATCGGCCGGAGGGCGACAATGGACGCTGCAGACACGCCGACTCCTGCACGCTGCCCGCAAGGAGGCACCAGATGACCGACCAGAACGCCTATGAGACGCCGCCGCCCGGCGACGACACGTCCGGAACCGGCTCGAGCGATGCCGGCTGGACCGACACCTCGGCGGGCAACGGCTCGACCGGTGACGCAGCGAGCGCCAAGGGGCGCGAGTGGCTGTCGCAGCTCGAGACGATGATCAATGACGTGGCGACGCAGGCCGCGCCCGTCGCGCGACAGGTCGCCGCCAAGGCCGCCGAGCTCACCGCCGTCGCCGCGGTGAAGGCGGGACCGCTCGCCCAGCGGGCGGCGGAAGTGACGACCGACGCCGGCCAGAAGCTCGCGGAGCGCGCCCAGGCCCTCGCGGCCGAGCTGCGCGCGGCGGACGGCGGTACGACGGCGTCGACCGAGGGTGCCGCCGACGCGACGACCGACGCTGGAGCCGCCGGCGAGGCGACGTTCGAGGACGCGACGGACTCCACGACCGACGGGGCACCGACGACCTCGTTCGAGCGCACCGGCGACGAGGACACCAGCTCCCAGGCGCCGTCCTTCTAGCCGGCGTCGCCGCCGGCCCACGTTGCTGACGACCGCCCCTCCCCTCGGGGATCGGGGCGGTTTGTCGCATATACTCCGACGACATGAGCGTCCGACCCATCGTCCTCCTCGGCGACCCCCGCCTCCGCCTCAAGGGCGAGACCGTCGACAGCTTCGGCAAGTCCCTCCACGAGCTGCTCGACGACCTCACCGACTCCATGCGCCACGCACCGGGCGTCGGGCTCGCCGCGCCGCAGCTCGGGGAGCCGCTGCGCGCCTGCGTCATCGAGGTCGAGAACCACCTGTACGAGCTGATCAACCCCGAGATCGTGCGGTCCACCGGGGACGACCGCGACCTCGAGGGCTGCCTGTCGATCCCGGGCTACGTCGCGTACGTCACCCGCAAGGAGAAGGTCTGGGTCGTCGCCCAGAACCGGGTCGGCAAGAAGATCAAGGTCGCGGGCTCCGGGCTGCTCGGCCGCGCGCTCCAGCACGAGCTGGACCACCTCGACGGCAAGCTGTTCATCGACTACCTCGACTCGATGGACGAGCTGATCTCGGTGCGTCAGCTCGAGGACGAGGACGAGGACGCGCAGGAGCGCCTCCGGACCCTGGCCTGACCGGATGGCCGTACGGCCTCAGCCGCCCGACGACGGGCGCGTCCGGACGGTCTTCCTCGGCAGCGGCACGTTCGCCGTTCCCGCGCTGCGCGCGCTGGCCGCGAACCCGCTCGTCAATCTCGTCGCGGTCGTCAGCGCGCCGCCGCGCAAGGTGGGGCGGAAGCAGGCCTGGACGCCGACCCCCGTCGACGCCGCCGCGCGGGGCCTCGGCCTCCAGCCGGTCCTGACGCCGCCCCGCCTCCGCCACCCGGACGCGATCGCCACGATCCTCGCGCTCCGCCCCGAGCTCGCCGTTCTCGCCGACTACGGCCAGATCGTCCCGCCGCCGCTCCTCGACCTCCCGCACGGTGCGCTGAACCTCCATCCCTCCGCCCTGCCGCGGTTTCGCGGCGCGTCCCCCGTGCCCGCCGCCATCCTCGCCGGGGATCGCGAGACCGCGGTGACGCTGATGCGGATGGACGCCGGCCTCGACACAGGCCCGGTCGTCGCGCAGGCTCCCGTGCCGCTCACGGGGACCGAGCGTGCGCCGGCGCTGGAGGCGCGACTCGCGGACCTCGGCGCGGCGTTGCTCGAGCGGTCGTTGCCCGGCTGGCTGGACGGATCGCAGGCGGCGACGCCGCAGCCCGACGAGGGGGTCGTCCTCACGCGGCCGCTCCGGCGGGAGGACGGTCGGCTGGATGCGACCCGCCCGGCCGTGGAGCTCGAGCGTGCCGTCCGGGCCTACGACCCGTGGCCCGGCACGTTCCTCGAGCTGGAGGGTGAGCGGCTCGTCGTGGACACGGCGCATGTCGCGCCGTCCCAGCCGGGCGACCGGCCGGGGGACATCGTCCGCGAGGGCCGCCTGCCGGCGCTCGCCACCACGGACGGTCGCCTCGTGCTCGAGGAGGTCACGCCCGCCGGTCGCCGGCGGATGCCGGGCGACGCCTGGCTGAGGGGCCGGCGCGCGGACGCGTAGGCCCGGCGTCGCGCTACCCGGGTGACGGCCGCCCGGCCCGCTCCATTCGGTCGAGCCAGTCGTCCACGAGCATCCGGAACAACGGCTGCCGCTCCTCGGCGACGGCATGGCCGGCCCGGTCGAGGACCGCGAACGTGGCGTGCGGCAGGTCCTCGACCAGGTCCCACGCGTCCAGGTACCCGCACTCGCTGTCCTGGCGGCCCGTGAGCACGAGCGACGGACCGGCGAACGGGGACGCCAGCGTGAGGTTCGCATCGGACAGGGCCAGCGGACGTTGCAGGCGGCGGAGCCCGTCGAGATCCGCGGCGAGGACCCCGGGCTTGACCGCAGCCCGGAATGCCTCGAGCGTCGTGCGCGTCTGGACGACGGCGATCGACAGCCACACCTGCTCGTCCTCGGCGACATCCGCGACGGCGTCCGGATCCCGCTCGATCACCGCGAACGGCGGCAGGCGGCTCCGTCCGTCGGTCCACACGCTCGGTGTCCAGAGCATCACGCCGTCGAGGCGGTCGGCGCGACGGGCAAGCACGCCGCGGGCGAGGTGGCCGCCGAACGAGACGCCGGCGAGCGCGAAGCGGGCCGTACCGGTGACGTGGTCGATCGCCTCGAGGACGACATCGAGCATGTCGTCGAGCGTGGCGATGTCGCCCAGCGGCGTGCCGCCCATGCCCGGCAGGTCGAGGTAGATCCGGCGCCAGCCGGGGCGCCGCTCGAACACCGGCTCCAGGTGGTGGAGCGGCAGGCGATGGTCGCCGGGGAGGCCGTGGAGCATCACGATCGGTCGCCCTTCCCCGAGCTCCACGAGGTTGACCTCGACGCCGCGTGTCGTGCCGCCCATCGATCCTCCGCGCCAGGGAGCGCCGCCTGCCGGCGGCCAGGCGATGGTAGGACGCCGGGGCACGTCCGACGACCCGTGTCAGAATCAGCGGCGATGACCGAGCCCACGCCGGCGCCGGCCGTTGTCCCGTTCAAGGGGCTGCGGCCCGCCCCATCCGCCACCACCCCGCGCGACGAGCGTCCCGGCCTGGCCGGCCTGACCGTGGACGAGCTCGCCGCGTGGTTCGCCGAGCGGGGCCAGCCGGCGTACCGGGCACGGCAGGTGGCTGACGCCGTGTGGGGCAACCGGCACGCGTCCTTCGACGGCGTCACGACGCTCGCCGCCCCGCTCAAGGCCGAGCTGGAGGCCGCGTTCCGCTTCGACACCGTCGACGACACGGAGCTCCGGCTCGCAGATGGCGGGCTGACCGAGAAGGCGCTGCACCGGCTGTCGGACGGGCTGCTGGTCGAGTCGGTCCTGATGCACTACCCGGCTCGCGGCGGCTCGCGCGAACGCCACACCCTGTGCATCTCCTCGCAGGCCGGGTGCGCGGTCGGCTGCCCGTTCTGCGCCACGGGCGAGCTGGGCTACGAGCGGGACCTCGAGACGGCCGAGATCGTCGACCAGGTCCGTCACGCCGCTCGGCGCCTCGCCGACGACGGCGGGAAGCGGCTGACCAACGTCGTGTTCATGGGCATGGGCGAGCCGCTGCTCAACCTCGACCGCGTCCTCGAGTCGATCGCCGCGCTCAACGACCCGCAGCGGTTCGGGCTCGGGGCGCGCCACATCACGGTCTCTACGTCCGGTGTCGTCCCGGGGATCCGCCGGCTCACCGCGCTCGGGCCCCAGTTCACGCTCGCCGTGTCGCTCCACGCCGCCCGCAACGCGCTGCGCGACGTGCTCGTGCCGCTGAATCGGCGCTGGCCGGTCGAGGAGGTGGTCGACGCCGCGCGCGAGCACGCGGTCGCGACCGGCCGACGGGTGACGTACGAGGTGACGATGATCGACGGGATCAACGACACCGACGCGGACGCGGACGCGCTCGGGGACCTGTTGCGGGGCGAGCACGCGCACGTCAACCTCATCCCGATGAACGCCGTCGCCCACACGCCCTGGACCGGCACGCCGCTCCCCGAGGTCGAGCGGTTCGCGGCGCGGCTGCGAGCCGCCGGCGTCGCGACGACGATCCGGGTGAACCGCGGCACGGAGATCGGCGCGGCATGCGGCCAGCTCGCGGCGGAGCACGCCGGGCAGCCGGCCCCGATCGTCGTCCAGCGTCGTCGTGAGCGGCTCGTCGACGAGAGCGCACGGGCGCTGCGCGGTGAACGGTCCGCCGAGCCGGTGCCGGTCGGGGTGGGGGAGGGCTGACGTGAGCGGCAGCATCCCCTGTGCGCGCCGGCCCGAGGGCGTGCTCATCGCGGCCTCGATCCTCGATTCGAACCTCGGCGAGCTCGCCAATGAGATCCGGCGGGCCGAGGACGCGGGCGCGGACCGTATCCACCTCGACGTGATGGACGGGCACTTCGTCCCCAACATCACCTTCGGCTGGACGATGATCTCCGCCGTCCGCTCGGTGACGTCGCTCCCGTTCGACGCCCACCTGATGATCTCCGAGCCAGGACGCTGGACCGAGGAGTTCCTCGACGCCGGCTGCGACTCGATCACGTTCCACGTCGAGGTCGACGCGCCGCAGATCCGGCCCGCGCTGGAGCGGATCCGCGAGGCGGGCAGGTCGGCGGGCCTGTCGGTGAAGCCGAAGACGCCGCTCTCGGCGCTCGACCCGTACCGGGACCTGCTGGACATCGTCCTCGTGATGACGGTCGAGCCGGGCTTCGGCGGCCAGTCGTTCATGTCCGATGTCGCCCGGGCCAAGCTCGGCCCCGCACGGAACTGGCTCGATCCCGGAGGCGCATGCGAGGTGCAGGTCGACGGCGGTGGCAAGGCCTCGACGTGCGCGATGATCGGCGGCGAGGGGACCGACGTCATCGTGGTGGGCTCTGCGCTCTACCGGGCCGACGACATGGCCGCCGAGGTCGCGACCATCCGCTCCATCGCCAACGCGGCCCGCGCGGCGTCGCTCGCCCGCCAGGGCTGATTCGTGCGGGCGCTGCTCCAGCGGGTCAGCCGCGCCTCGGTGGCCGTGGGCGGCAGGGAGATCGCCGCGATCGGGCCCGGGCTGCTCGTCCTGCTCGGCGTCGGCCACGGCGATGACGAGGCCACGGCCGATGTGCTCGCGCGGCGGATCGGCGAGCTGCGGATCTTCGAGGACGAGGATGGACGGACGAACCGGTCCCTCCTCGACGTGGGTGGCGCCTGTCTCCTGGTCAGCCAGTTCACCCTCTACGCCGACACGTCGCGCGGCCGGCGGCCCGGGTTCACCGCTGCGGCGCCGCCCGACGAGGCGAGGGCGCTGTGGCTCCGCGTCGCGGACGGCATCCGGGCTCAGGGCGTGGAGGTCGGCCTCGGCGAGTTCGGCGCGGAGATGGAAGTGGAGCTCGTCAACGACGGGCCGTTCACGATCTGGCTCGACACCGCCGATCGCGCGTGCTGACGCCGTGCGCTCACCCGGTGGGCGCAAGGCAGGGTAGCGTCTTCCTCGCGCCCGGTCGATGACTCGTGCCACGCACGCTCGCGCGCGGGTCGCATGTCATTCGCTCACCGTGTGAGCGCTATCTCCTTCCTCGGCG
>DASSRG010000233.1:0-3141 GCA_035701885.1 Candidatus Limnocylindrales bacterium | reverse complement strand
CCGGGATGCGCGCGAGGAGGGCGTCGAGGATCGCGTCCGCGGCGGCGGCGTCGTCCGCGAACAGCGGCCCGACCTTCCAGCCCCGGACGCAGCGACGGATCACCCCGTACCCGCGGACGCCGCCATCGGCGGATGGCAATGCCCGCGCGAATGCGTCCGGTTGGGCAAGCCACGCCTCGAGGAACGTGCGTCGCGGGGCCGGAAAGCATCGCCGGTCCAGCCGTTCGATCGCCTCGATGGGA
This sequence comes from Candidatus Limnocylindrales bacterium, assembly GCA_035701885.1. GTDB lineage: Bacteria > Chloroflexota > Limnocylindria > Limnocylindrales > CSP1-4 > CAIXZV01. Next base: position 2,899 of record DASSRG010000233.1, on the reverse strand, counting down.
ACCTCACGAGCGTCAGCGGTCTCGTCCGGCCCGGCCGCCGGCGCGTGCCCGGCCGCCGGCGCGTGCCCGGCCGCCTCGAACCGCGCGTTCCGGTACGCCAGGACCCGGCCGATCTGTTCGTACACGGGCACGTTCTCCAGGACCCCGTCGCCGCCCTGGATGCACCCCTCGAGCCGTCGCCGCGCCGCCTCGTGGATCGCGAGGCCGTAGCCGCGGCCGCGCTGGTCGGCGCGGACGATGTAGCAGCCGAGGAACGCGAACTCGTCCGAATAGCGGACGCCGCTGACGGTCGCGATCGGCTCGCCGTCGAGCAGCCCCACGAGGAACCCGTCCGGATCGGCGGCGAGGAACGTCTGGGCGTCGTGCAGCCCCGGGTTCCAGCCGGCCTCGGCCATCCAGGGGATCGTGATCGCCGCCATGTCGGCCGCGTCCATCGGCCGGATCACGAACCGGCCACTCGCGAGGTCCCGCGCGGCGGGCGATGCGGGGTCCAGCGTCTTCACTCCGTGCATCCTCGCACGCGACACAGACGCCGGGCCGCTCCGCGCCCGTAGCATGCGCGCGATGCCCGGCCCGCTCGTCGTCAGCGACATGGACGGGACGCTCGCGACGGTCGACACCTGGCGCGGCGTCCACGCCTGGATCCTCGCGAACCATCCCTCACGCGACGCGGAGCGGTTCGTGCGAGCCCGGATGCCGTCGATCGTGATGGCCCGCGTGTTCGGTCGCGACAAGGAGGGGTTCCGCGCCCGGTGGCAGGAGGACCAGCTGCGGCTGCTCGCCGGGCTCGACGGGTCGCGGATGGATGAGCTCGCGGCGTTCGTCGTCGACGAGCACCTGTGGCCGGCACGACGCCAGTCCGCAGTCGACGCCGTCCACGCCGCGATCGAGGAGGCCCGTGGGACGGATCCCGCGGCGCGGCTCGTCCTCGCCAGCGGCGCGTGGCACCCCATCGCGGACGCCTTCGCCCGACGGCTGGGCGCGGATCTCGCGCTCGCGACGCCGATCGAGGTCGTCGACAACGCGCTCACCGGCCGCACGCTGGCCGCGACCCAGAGCGGCGTCCAGAAGGCCGCCGCCGTCCGGGCCCTGGCTAATGGTGCCGGAGTCGTGGCCGCATTCGGTGACACCGCGGCCGACGTCGCCCTGCTCGAGCTCGCGGTGCGGCCCGTCGCCGTCGCCCCCGACCGCCAGCTCCGCCGGGAGGCCGTTCGGCGCGGGTGGGAGATCCTCGAACCCTGATTTTGTGCACAGCGCCCAACTGTTGGGCGAAGCGCTGAGGCAGCATGCCCCGTTCGAGAAGCCGTTCTCCGAACCGCAACCCAACCCGCACCCCCGTGGTTCCTGCCCCGCCCGGTGAGCAGTGGCTACGGTTCGCATCCGCCCCCGAGGTGGGGCGATTGCGGAGAGCGCCGTGGTCCGATCGCAGCCCCGATCGCAGACCCTGTACGAGCCGTCGACGGAGCACGACAGCTGCGGCTTCGGCTTCGTGGTCGATATCGCCGGTCGTCCCTCGCACGCCATCGTGCGGGACGCGCTCACCGTGCTCGCCAACCTGGAGCACCGCGGCGCGAGCGGGTCCGAGAAGAACACCGGCGACGGGGCGGGCATCCTGGTCACGGTCCCGTACGCATTCCTCGGCGCGGCGGTCGCGACGTACGGCCTGACGCTCCCGGACGACGGCTACGGCGTCGCGATGACGTTCCTGCCGCGGGACGCCGCAAGCCGGGAGGCGTGTCGGACGAAGGTCGCGGCAACGCTAGCCGCAGAGGGCCTGGAGCTACTGGGCTGGCGCCCCGTCCCCGTCAACCCGGAGGGCCTCGGCGAGGCCGCACGGTCCAGCCAGCCGGTCATCGAGCAGGCGTTCATCGCCCGGCCCGCGGGCCTCGGCGCCTCGGCTGACGACGACCTCGCCTTCGAGCGCCGCCTGTACGTCGCCCGCCGCCTCATCGAGAAGGCCGTCAGCCGCAGCGCCCTCCCCGGCCGCGACGACTTCTACATCGCGTCGATGAGCTGCCGGACCATCGTCTACAAGGGGATGCTCAACGCGTCCCAGCTGCTGACGTTCTACCCGGACCTCCACGACGAGCGGTTCGTTGCCCCGCTCGCGCTCGTCCACAGCCGGTTCTCGACCAACACGTTCCCGTCGTGGGACCGCGCCCACCCGTACCGCTACATCAGTCACAACGGCGAGATCAACACGCTGCGCGGCAACGTCAACTGGATGTTCGCCCGCCAGTCGACGTTCCGCTCCGCCGTGTTCGGCGAGGACCTCCAGAAGGTCCTGCCGGCGGTCGATGTCGACGGCTCCGACACCCAGATCTTCGACAACACCCTCGAGCTGCTCCACCTCTCGGGCCGGAGCCTCGCCCACGTGATGATGATGATGGTCCCCGAGCCGTGGGGCCGGAACACCGCGATGAGCCCCGAGCGGCGGGCGTTCTACGAGTACCACTCGTGCCTGATGGAGCCGTGGGACGGGCCAGCCTCGCTCGCGTTCACGGACGGGATCCGCATCGGCGCGACGCTGGACCGTAACGGGCTCCGCCCCGGACGCTACTGGGTCACTCGCGACGGCCGCGTCGTCATGGCGTCCGAGGCCGGCGTGCTCGACATCCCGCCCGGCGACGTCGTCGAGAAGGGGCGGCTCCAGCCGGGCCGGATGTTCCTCGTGGACACCGGGCAGGGCCGGATCGTCCCCGACGAGGAGCTCAAGGCCGAGATCACCGGCGCCGAGCCGTACGAGGAGTGGGTCCGGGACTCGCTGGTGAAGCTCGAGGACCTGCCGGAGCCGACGTCCGTCATCGGGCCTGACCACGAGACCGTCCTCCGCCGCCAGGAGGTCTTCGGCTACACCGCCGAGGACGTCCGGATGATCATCACGCCGATGGCGACGACC
>DASSRG010000232.1:0-2702 GCA_035701885.1 Candidatus Limnocylindrales bacterium | reverse complement strand
CGGCGCGAACGGCGACAGGGCCGGACGAACCCCACGACGGCCGATCAGGATGCCGACGCCGATGCCGAGGAAGCTCGACATCAGGAGGAAGTTGCTGAAGAAGCCGACGTACTTCACGTTGGCCGGGATCCAGCGGATGAGCAGGAGCTCCGCGAACAGGACCGTGGAGCTGACCAGGAACAATCGGACGGCCGGGCGCGCCAGGATCGAGACAGGCTGAAGGAGGATCGGCTCCGCCGTCTGGACCGCCGGGATGCTCCCCGCCGTCACCCCACTACGCCGGGGTCGTGACCCAGTAGCGCTCCGCGAGGCCGTTGGGGACCCGCCCGAGGTCCGCGATGCGGATCGCGTGGCTGCGGACCGCGCTGCCCATCGCCTTGGTGTCGCTGAACAGCCGGCCCACCTGGCTCTCGTAGAGCGCGATCCCGCGGATCTTGCGCTCCACCTGGTCGCTGATGTCGGCGAACTCGGGCGCCACGGAGACGCCCTCGGGGAGGCCGGGGAGGCCGCCGCCGGGAAGGTCCTCGATCCGCGTGAACTCGTCCCACCACGCGTACGGGAAGTCCTCGTAGTAGGCGATCCGGCCCACGTACTCGGGGCCAGGCATGACCCACCGCCGCGCGTCGTGGAGGAGCGCCGTGCCGGCGTCGCGGGTCAGCCGGTGGTCCACGTGCCCGCCCACCGCCAGCGGGAGGTAGACCCGCTGCGGCTCGAGCCGGTTGATCTCACGGCGGAGCAGGTCCACAGGTGCGGCATCGCCGTCGCGCGGCGCGCCCAGCAGCTGATCGTCGCCCTCGTAGCCGCGGTACACGGCATCGGGGAGGTCCAGCCAGACCATGGAGACCTCGGCGAACGCGGCATAGCGCTCGTCCTCGAGGCGGCGGGTCGCGAGCTGGTCGCCGGCGTCCGCCGCGTCCACGCGCTCGCTGGTCAGGACGGCGCCCTGCGTCGGCAGGTCGTCGATGACCGCCTGCCCGGCGAGGCTCTCGTTGTGGATGTTCGCCCGGCGATACCACGAGGACCGCTGCCAGAACCGCTTCGCGGCCGCATCGGCGTCCGACTGGGTGGCCTCGAGCCCCTCCTTCGACGCCTGCCAGGGAGCCGCGGACGAGTCCTCGGGGTAGTCGGCGATGAGGTGCGACCGGTTGAACGCCTCGGTCACCGGCCACACGGCCTTGGTCCCGAACCCGAGCGCCTCGCGACCGCCGACCTCGCCGCCACTTCCCGAGTACACGGTGAGGATCGTCACGTTCTGGCCGAGCTCCCGGAGGCTCGCGATGAGCCCTCCGCACGAGAGCGCGACGTCATCGGGGTGCGGCGCAACAAAGACGTGGGTCATGGCGCGCCGAGTATAGCCGCCCGGCCCTCCTCCTCCGGGGCTGTCGCGGCGCCGCCGGGAGCCCGGAACAGGTGCTCAACTGACCGCGTTCTGCCCAGCCACGCGACGACCGGCAACAGGACGAAGAACAGGTCGGGAATGCTGTAGAGCAGCGATCCGCTGCTGTCCTTGACGACCTGGATCCATTCGAGCCACGCAACCCCGAACGGCAGGGCCGCAACGAGTGCCACGAGCAGCGCGACCCACCATGACCGCCGTCGAACGCCCCACAGCGCGAGCGGCGCGAGCGACGGCTTGAGGAGCACGAACACCGACGGCCAGCCGAGGATGGTTCCGGCGGCAAGCGCCGCGGTGCACCACATCACGGGATTGCCGTACATGACCACCTCGATCGAGCGAGGCGTCGCAACCATGGCTGCGAGGATCGGCCAGGTCCACCATGCCGGGCGGAGTCGCGCCATCACGAGCCCGATCACCCCCAGCGGGATCGCCCACCACAGGACCTGCGGCAGGCCGAGGACGAAGGGGACGGTCAGGTACAGGATGGGCGGCGGGTAGAGCGAGTCGCCCGCCTCGATCTGGTACGGCCCCTGGAGCTGGCGGTCGAGATACAGGCTGCCGCCATCCAGCCATCGCTTCGTGTGCTCGAGGTACTGGTGGAAGTCGACACCGAGCGCCTCCGGGCGCATCCGCGGGATCACGATGGCGAGCTCGACGACGAGGAATCCGAGAAGCACGACGGCCAGGCCGAACGCCACCGGCCGCCCGTACCGGCTCACGAGTCCCAACCTTCTTCCCCGATGAGCGGCACGAACACGCACGGCCCGTCCGACCACTCGCGCCACTCCGTCCCGTGCCGCTCGACGACGATCAGGTTCTGCTCGCGGTGGGACCCGATCGGGATCACCATCCGCCGGCCGTCGGCCAGTTGCTCCCGGAGGGCGTCCGGGATCGATGGAGCTGCGGCCGCCACCACGATCCCGTCCCAGGGCGCGCCATCGCGGGCACCGAGCGTGCCGTCGCCCACGCGGACCTCGACCCGGTCGCCGAGCCCGAGCTCCGCGAGCCGCTCCCGGGCCGTCTCGGCAAGCCCGGCCTCGCGCTCGATCGACGTGACCGTGCACCCCATCTCCGCGAGCACGGCCGCCTGGTAGCCGGAGCCGGTGCCGATGTCGAGGACGCGCTCGCCGCCGGTGAGGTGGAGGAGCTCCGTCATGCGGGCGACCATATACGGCTGGCTGATCGTCTGCCCTGCCCCGATCGGCAGGGGTCCGTCCTGGTACGCGGCCCTGCGCTCCTGCTCGGGCACGAACGCCTCCCGGGGGACGGCGGCCATCGCCCCGAGGACGCGCGGATCCTTGAT
>DASSRG010000231.1:0-6269 GCA_035701885.1 Candidatus Limnocylindrales bacterium | reverse complement strand
GCGCGACCTCGACGCGATCTACATCATCGGCCCGGGGCACGGCGGGCCGGCGATCGTCGCGAACGCCTACCTGGAAGGGACGTACAGCGAGGTCTACCCGTCGATCACCCAGGACGAGGACGGGATGCGGAAGCTGTTCCGGCAGTTCAGCTTCCCGGGCGGCATCCCCAGCCATGTTGCGCCCGAGACGCCGGGCTCGATCCACGAGGGCGGCGAGCTGGGCTACGCGCTGTCGCACGCATTCGGCGCGGCGTTCGACAACCCGGACCTCGTGGTGGCGGCCGTCGTGGGCGACGGCGAGGCCGAGACCGGGCCGCTCGCCACGAGCTGGCACTCGAACAAGTTCCTCAACCCGGCGACCGATGGCGCGGTGCTGCCGATCCTCCACCTCAACGGGTACAAGATCGCGAACCCGACGGTCCTCGCACGGATCCCGAAGGCCGAGCTCGAGGCGCTGTTCGAGGGCTACGGCTACCACCCATTGTTCGTCGAAGGCGAGGACCCGGCGGACGTGCACCAGCAGCTCGCGGCGACGCTCGATGCCGCGCTGGACGAGATCGCGGAGATCCAGCGGCGCGCGCGCGACGAGGGTGTCACCGACCGGCCCGACTGGCCGATGATCGTGTTCAGGACGCCGAAGGGCTGGACGGGACCGAAGGAGATCGGCGGCCACCCGGTGGAGGGCAACTGGCGCAGCCACCAGGTGCCGATGAGCGAGGTCCGCACGAACGCGGCCAACCGCGAGATCCTCGAGACGTGGATGCGCTCCTACCGGCCGGAGGAGCTGTTCGACGAGGCCGGGCGGCTGCGCCCGGAGCTCGCCGCGCTGCCGCCCACGGGCAACCGGCGGATGAGCGCGAACCCCGTGGCGAACGGCGGCGAGCTGCTCCGCGAGCTGGTCCTGCCCGACTTCCGGGACTACGCCGTGGACGTCCCGTCCCCCGGCGCCACGGTGTCCGAGGCGACCCGCGTCCTGGGCACCTTCATCCGGGACGTCATGGCGAAGAACATGACGAACTTCCGGGTGTTCGGCCCGGACGAGACGGCGTCCAACCGGCTGGGCGCGGTGCTCGAGGTCACCGACAAGACGTGGGTCGCCGAGCGGGTCCCGACCGACGAAGACCTGGCGCCCGACGGCCGCGTGATGGAGATGCTCAGCGAGCACCAGTGCCAGGGCTGGCTCGAGGGCTACCTGCTCACCGGTCGCCACGGGCTGTTCAACTGCTACGAGGCGTTCATCCACATCGTCGATTCGATGTTCAACCAGCACGCGAAGTGGCTGAAGGTCACCCGGCACCTGCCGTGGCGGGCGCCGATCGCGTCGCTGAACTACGTGCTCTCCTCGCTCGTGTGGCGGCAGGACCACAACGGGTTCTCGCACCAGGACCCTGGGTTCATCGACCACGTCGTCAACAAGAAGTCCGATGTGATCCGGGTGTACCTGCCGCCCGACGCGAACACGCTGCTGTCGGTCGGTGACCACTGCCTCCGGTCGCGGCACTACGTGAACGTGATCGTGGCCGGGAAGCAGCCGAGCCCCAACTGGCTGACGATGGAGGAGGCGATCCTCCACTGCACCCGCGGCATCGGGACGTGGGACTGGGCGAGCAACGACCAGGGCGGCGAGCCCGACGTCGTGATCGCGTCCGCCGGCGACATCCCGACGCTCGAGGCGCTGGCCGCGGTGGACCTCCTGCGGCAGCACCTCCCCGAGGTGAAGGTCCGGTTCGTCAACGTCGTCGACCTCATGCGGCTCCAGCCGCCGTCGGAGCATCCGCACGGCCTGTCGGACACGGAGTTCGACTCGCTGTTCACGACGAACCGGCCGATCGTCTTCGCGTATCACGGCTACCCGTGGCTCATCCACCGGTTGACGTACCGCCGGACGAACCACGACAACATGCACGTCCGCGGCTACAAGGAGGAGGGCACGACCACGACGCCGTTCGACATGGTCATGCTCAACGACCTCGACCGGTACCACCTCGTGATCGACGTCATCGACCGGGTGCCGGGACTCGCGTCGCGGGCGGGGCACATCCGCCAGCTGATGGTGGACAAGCGGCTCCAGGCGCGGGCGTACACGCGGCTCGAGGGCGAGGACTCGCCCGAGATCTCCGGCTGGACGTGGCCGAAGCCGGCGGCCTGATCCTCGTCGTCAACGCGGGTTCGAGCAGCTGCAAGCTTCGGCTGCTCGGGCCCGACGACGCCGTCCTGGAGTCGGCGGACCTGCCGGCGATCGATCGCTCCGACGCGGGGACCGTCGCCGACGCGATCGCCGGGTGGGACTCGCCGGCCGCCGTCGGATACCGCGTGGTCCACGGCGGGGAGCGGTTCTCGCGGGCGGTCGTGGTCGATGACGGTGTGGTCGGCGAGATCGAGGCGCTCACGCCGCTCGCGCCGCTGCACCAGCCGCGGTCTGTGGCGGCGATCGAGGCGGTTCGGGCGGCGGTCCCGGGCGTGCCGCACGTGGCCGCGTTCGACACGGCGTTCCATGCCTCGCTGCCGGGCGCGGCGGCCACGTACGCGATCCCAGCCGGATGGCGGGCGCTCGGCGTCCGGCGGTACGGGTTCCACGGGCTGTCGCACGCGTACGCGTCCGCGCGCGCCGCGGCGCTGTGCGGGCGAGTGGGGGACGGATCGTTCCGCGTGGTGACGTGTCACCTGGGGGCGGGGTCGTCGCTGGCGGCCGTGCTCGGCGGGCGGTCGGTGGATACGACGATGGGCTTCACGCCGCTCGAGGGGCTGGTGATGGCGACACGGTCCGGGTCCATCGACCCGGGGATCGTCACGTGGCTCGTCTCCGAGCGGGGCATCGACGTGGACGAGGTGTACGACGGGCTGGAGCATCGTTCCGGGCTGCGGGGCCTCGCGGGGACGGATGACATGCGGGAGGTGCTCGCGCGTTCGGATGCCGGCGACGTGGATGCGTCCCTGGCGCTTGACGTGTTCGTCCACCGGCTGCGCACGTCGATCGCGGCGATGGCCGCCTCGCTCGGCGGGTTGGACGCGCTCGTGTTCACGGCAGGGATCGGGGAGCGGTCGCCGCGGGTCCGCGCGCTCGCCGCGGACGGCCTTGGGTTCCTGGGTGTGGCGGTGTCGGCGGCGGCGAACGACGCGGCAGTGGGGACCGAGGACGCCGAGATCAGCGGGAACGCGCCAGTTCGCTCGTTCGTCATCCCGGCGCGCGAGGACGTCGAGATCGCGCGCCAGGTTCGCGACCTGCTGAGGACGTGACGTCGAAGGGGTCGGGTCGCCGGGCTCGGCGCTGTTCGTGGCTACCGATGGTGGGGTGAGCGTTCGGCAGGAACCGGGACCGACTCAGTGGGCCGTTGCGCGGGCCACGAGGACCGAGCACGGCGCGTGGAGCAGGACGTTCCGCGCGACCGATCCGAGAATCAGCCGGGAGAGGCCGGTGTGCCCGCGGGTCCCGACGACGATCGTCCCGGTGCCACGCTCGGCGGCATAGCGCACGATCTCGCCGGCCGGGTCGCCCTCGAGGGCCACGCCCTCGGCGTCCACGCCGGCGTCGCGCAGCCGTGCAGCCGTGGCCGACGACACCCCGGCCACCTCGCGGACCGCCTCGTCCACGTGCTGCGCATAGCTCCCGACCACCTGCTCGTGGAGGCCGCTCACGAACCCGACGGCGACCGGGATCGCTGTCTCCGCGACGCTCAGCACATCCACGTGCCGGCGGGCGAACAGCGGCCAGGTGGCCAGGAGCGTCTCGGCGGTCCGGGCGCTCGGCGAGCCGTCGTCCGCGAAGGCGATCGAACCCAGCGAGGCCGAGCGGGCGACGAGGACCGGGCACGGTGCGCCGTCGACCACCTCGGACGCGGTCGAGCCGAGCACCATCGTCTGGATCACGCCGTGACCACGCGACCCCAGCACGACGAGGTCGGCTCCGAACGATCGCGCCTCGTCGACGATCGCGTTCGCCGGCCGTCCCCGCAGGAGAACGCCCTCGACGCCGAGGCCCTCTCGTTGGACGACGAGCTCAGCGCGCGAGATCGCCTCGTGCCGATGCCGGGTGTCGATCTGGCGATCGGTCTCGGCGACGGTCCCGCCGGCAACGACACTGGACGGCCACGTCAGCGCGAGCACGTCGGTGAACGGCTCCTGGACCGACACGATCCTGACGATGGACTCGGGCGGCAGGTCGAGGGTGGAAACGAGCTGGGTGGCACGGTCGCTCGAGACCGAGCCGTCGACGGCAAGCAGGATGCGCATCGGGTACCTCCGATCGCCTGCATCCTCAGTCCAATCGTGGCACGCACGCTAGGGACGAACGGACCATGGATGGACCCGATCGGCTCCCGACGCGGATCGAGCGCTCGTCGGTCTGACCATCGCCGCGCCGCCGCTCGTCACGGCCGCGCATGGCCCGATCCCGGCCGTCGACGCGATCGCCACGTACGACGAGGCGGCCAGCGCGGTGTCGGTCTTCCTCGTCAACCGCTCGCCCGACGAGCCCGTCGCGCTGCGCGTGGTCGAGCACGTCGCCCTCGCCGACGACGATCCCTACGCGCGGAACACGAGCGAGACCCGACGCTGGTCGAGCCGCGGCAGGTCCCGCCCGCCGCGGCCGTCGACGGCAGGACGCGGTCACCGCTGCCGCCGGACTCGTGGTCGATGCTGCGGCTGGCAACCGGGCAACCGGCCGGTGGCAAGGCCACCTGACCGAGCAGGGCGGGGGCCCTGCAGGCGATGGCGGTGCGGGTTCAGCCGAGCGTCAGCGCTGGGCCGGCAACGACGCGATGCGGACGATCAGCCGCCGGATGAATTCCTCGGCGTCCGCATCGACCACGACATCCGTGTTCGGCGTCGACGACGACCAATCGGCGACGGTGCGCCCATCCTCCGGCCCGTGGGACGCATCCACGTGCACCGCTGCGGCCTCCACCCGCGAGATGAGCGACGGGTCGAGGGCGCATGCCGTCACGAACGGGTCGTGGATGTGCGCCCCGTAGAAGCCGTCGTACCGGGCGTGGAACTCGAAGTAGAAGCGGAGGGCGTCAGCGACGAAGCGCACGACCGGGTGGCCCGCGACGCTCCGTCGCTCCGGGTCGCCGGGCGCACGCGTCGGATCGAGCGAGTCGTCCGGCGTGGAACCCGCGCGGTGGGCGAGCTCGACGACATGGTCCGAGAGCAGGCGAGCCCGTTCGGTGATGTCGAGACCGAACGCGAGGGCACGCGGGGTCGAACGGTCGCGGTCAATCGCCGCCTGCCACGCCGCGAAGGCCGCCTGGGCAGCCTCGGGATCGCAGTGCACGTTCCATTCGCTCGCCGGCGTCGTGTTCCCCGGCACCCGGAACGCGCCGCCCATCGAGACCCATCGGCGCAGGAGCCGTGGCAGGTCCGGCTCGAGCTCGAGCGCGCGGGCGAGCGTCGACAACGGTCCCAGCGTCACGAGCGTGATCTCGCCGGGCCGGCGCCGTGCCTCCTCGACGATCAGCTGTGGCGCCGGGCGCGGCGACAGCGCCACGGTGGGCTCCGGCAGCTCGGCGTACCCGATCCCGTGCGGCCCGTGCGTCTCCGGCGTGATCTCCAGCGGCCGCCGCAGCGGGCGATCGAGCCCGGCCGCCACCTCGACGTCCGTCCGTCCGGCCAGCTCCAGGACCGCTCGCGTGTTGCGCGCCACGTCGTCCAGCGCGACGTTGCCCGGCAGGCACGTCACCGACACGAGGTCCGCCTCGGGGCTCGTGGCCGCATACAGGAGCGCGAGGCTGTCGTCGATCCCCGTGTCGACGTCGAGGATCAGGGGGACCCGCTGCGTGGTCATGCGAGCGACGCCATCACGGCCCGATCCGCGAGGCCCATCGGCAGCGACCCGGCCGACGCGATCGTGTCGTGGAAGTCGCGGATGATCTCGGCGGGCACGTCGGCGGGCGCGACGCCCGCCAACCCGCGCGCGTCGAGGTACCGCCGCCGGATCTCGAGGATCTCCAGGCACCCCGTGAGGTACGAGGACGCCTGGGTCGGCCACCAGCAGTAGCGGCCGACCTCGGCGACCGCGACGGCCTCCGGCAGCGCCGCCTTGTCGCGCATGAACGCGACGGCCTCGTCGAACGTCATCTCGCCCAGGTGAAGGGAGGTGTCGACGATGATCCGCGCGGCTCGGAAGATCGTCGCGGACAGGTGCTGGAGCTCGTGGAGCGGGTCACCGAAGAAGCCGCGCTCGCGCATGACCCGCTCGGTGTACAGCGCCCAGCCCTCGTTGAAGTACGGCGTCCCGTAGACCTTCCGCACCCGCGACGACGGCGCCGACT
>DASSRG010000230.1:0-4990 GCA_035701885.1 Candidatus Limnocylindrales bacterium | reverse complement strand
CGGCAAGGCGCTGGGCCTCGGCGCACTCGCGGTCGTTGGCGGCGGCATCGGCCGGGCGATGGTCGAGGGTCGCGCCACGCAGGTCGCCCAGGCCGAGACGACCATCCCGCAGGCCGTCCAGCCGGCCTCCGCGCCCGGTCCGGAGTCCTCGTTCGATGTCGCCGGCCTGACGCCGCTCGTCGTCCCCAACGCCGACTTCTATCGCATCGACACCGCGCTCGTGACACCGTCGGTCAGCCTCGCGGGCTGGACGCTCCGCGTGCACGGCATGGTCGAGCGGGAGGTCACGCTCACCTTCGACCAGCTCCTGGAGCTACCGCTCATCGAGCAGTACGTGACGATCGCCTGCGTCAGCAACGAGGTGGGCGGCAACCTCGTGGGCAACGCGAAGTGGACCGGCGTGCGGCTCATGGACGTCCTGGACATGGCCGGCGTGCACGCAGAGGCGACCCAGATCGTGCCGCGCTCGGTGGACGGCTGGACGGCCGGCTTCCCGACCTCCTGGGTCACCGCGCCCGAGCGCCCCCGCGAGGCGATGATCGCCGTGAAGATGAACGACGAGCCGCTGCCCGCCGCCCACGGGTTCCCGGCCCGGCTGATCGTCCCCGGCCTGTACGGCTACGTGTCGGCGACCAAGTGGCTGAGCGACATCGAGCTCACGACCCTCGAGGCGTTCGACGCGTACTGGGTGCCGCGCGGCTGGTCGAAGGAGGCGCCGATCCTCACCCAGTCGCGGATCGACGTGCCCGCCGCGAACGCCACCGTGCCGGCCGGGCCTGTCGCGATCGCCGGCGTCGCGTGGGCGCCGGACCGCGGGATCACCCGGGTCGAGGTCCAGGTGGACGACGGCGAGTGGCAGAACACGTCGATCGCGGCGCCGATCGGGCCGCAGACATGGGTCCAGTGGAAGACGACGTGGCAGGCGACGCCGGGCGACCACACCATCTCGGTCCGGGCGACCGACGGAACCGGCGAGGTCCAGACCGATCGGGTGACACGCCCCGATCCCGACGGCGCGCGCGGTCACCACACGATTGCCGTCCACGTGGGCTGATCGCGGCCATCCGGTACGCTGGGTCCACCGGGCACTCCCGGCCGATCCCCTCCCCGCACCGTTCCTTGGATGACTCGACGCCGCTTCCTCTTCGACACCCCAGACCGCTTCATCGCCGGCACCGTCGGTGAACCGGGCAACCGCACCTTCTTCCTCCAGGCCCGCGATGGCTCACGGATCGTCTCGGTCGCGCTCGAGAAGGTCCAGGTCGCCGCGCTCGCCCAGCGCCTGACCGAGCTGCTCGACGAGCTCGAGCGACGCGGGATCGAGGGCGCGGACGCCGACCAGCCGCTGGATTCGCTCTCGCCCACCCTCGACGAGCCGATCAACGAGGCGTTCCGCGTCGGGACGCTCTCAATGGGCTGGGACACCCAGGACGAGCGGGTGCTCGTCGAGGCACGCGAGATCCTCGAGGACGAGGAGGAGGACGACGAGCCCGAAGGCTTCGACGACGATGACGAGGATGGGCCCGACTTCCTCCGCGTCCGCCTCGAGGCGTTGGCCGCCCGGACGTTCGTTGCCCAGGCGATCCGCCTCGTGGGCGCCGGCCGGCCGCCGTGCCCGCTGTGCGGCCAGCCGCTCGATCCCCAGGGCCACCTCTGCCCGCGCCGCAACGGCCACGCCCCGCTGATGAACTGACGCCCGATGGACGATCGCCCGGCCGAGGATCCGCGAGCCTCCGATCCCGAGGCGGGCTGGCCGGCGGCGGACGAGGACGCGCTCGACGACGACGCGCTCCGATACGAGGACGGCGACGAGGACGGCGACGACGGCGACGGGGACACCCAGTCGATCGACGCGCTCGGACTGCCGATGCCCGTTCTCCCGCCCGCGATCGCCCTGGACCTGCTGCGAACGGGCGAGCTGAGCGTGGTCGGGCGCCTCTGGGCGTCGTCCAACAACGCGATGCTGTGCCTCGTCACGCGGTCGTGCCCCGACCCGGAGCCGGACCTCGTCGCCGCGTGCATCTACAAGCCGGTGATGGGCGAGCGACCGCTCGACGACTTCCCCGATGCCACGCTCGCCCGGCGGGAGGTCGCCGCGTACCTCGCATCCGAGGCGACCGGCTGGGGGGTCGTCCCCCCGACGGTCCTGCGCGAGGGTCCGTTCGGTGAAGGAATGGTCCAGCTCTGGATCCGGACCGACGACGCGGTCGATCCGGTCGAGCTCGTCGTCGCGAACGACGAGCGGCTGCGCCGCATCGCCGTGTTCGACGCCGCGGTCAACAACACCGACCGCAAGGCCGGCCATCTCCTGCCCGTGCCCGGCGGCCACATCTACGGCGTGGACCACGGCGTCACGTTCTCGCCCGTCCCGAAGCTGCGCACCGTGCTGTGGGGCTGGCGCGGCGAGCCGTTCGACGACGCCGAGATGGACGTCCTCCGGCGGCTGCGCGCCGGGCTCGAGGGATCGCTGGGCTCCGCACTCGTGGAGCTCCTCGACCCGATCGAGGTCCGAGCCACCGCCCGCCGAATCGACCGCCTGCTCGAGGCAGGGACGTTCCCCCAGCCTGATCCCCGCCGCCCGGCGCTCCCCTGGCCGCCGGTCTAGTTCGCTCGGACTCGACGGCCGTCAGGCGCCTCCGTCGTCCTCCTCGTCGGGCCTCGGATGACCGCCGGCCGGTTCCTCGCCCATCAGCGACAGCTGATCCGCTCCGCGGCGCCCACCGCCGCGCGCCCGCGTCCCGCCGCCGCTCGCCGGGGAGAGGCGTCGTCTCGTCTCGACCTCCACCCGGGCGCCGTCCCGCTCCATCGCGGGATGCTCCACGAGCGCCACGACGCGCGACGACATGAACCGGCCCGTCCGCACCGGCGTTCCACCGCGGGTGACCTCGGTCACCTCCACCACCCCGCGCGCGGTCGTGACCTCCAGCCGCCGCCCTGCCCGGCTCGCGGTGATGTCGAACGTCTGGGTGCCGTGGCCCGTGTCCACGACCACCTCCACGCGGTCGCCCTTCATGGGACAAGGGTACGACTCGCCACTGACGTGCGGCTCACCGGAGCCGCGCCCGGTCGTGCAGCGGCGTCGCGTCGCCCGGCTCCTGCGGGCGCGCCCGATCCCGCACAACCCGATCGGGCACGATTGACCGATGCGGCGGTGGGACGGCTGGGGGTTCGAGGGCGTCGAGGCGCACCTCGGGAGCACAGGTCGCGCCTTCGTCGAGCGAGCGGTCGGTGTCGCCACACCGCCGGCGTTCGCCAGCCTCCCTGACGTCGTCGCCGCGGTCCCGCCGTCCCGCCTCGCGGCCCACGACCTCCTCGATCTCGATCCCGAGGCCCGCGTCCGGCACGCGCGCGGCCAGTCG
Organism: Candidatus Limnocylindrales bacterium; assembly: GCA_035701885.1. Taxonomy (GTDB): domain Bacteria; phylum Chloroflexota; class Limnocylindria; order Limnocylindrales; family CSP1-4; genus CAIXZV01. The sequence goes on along the minus strand of DASSRG010000230.1, from coordinate 1,631 downwards.
CTCCCCGATCTCCTCGATCTCCGGTTCGGGCGGCTGGACGCCGTCCCGGATGCCGTCGCGCGGCCGGCCCACCGTTCCGAGGTCCGCGCGGCCCTCGACCTCGCGCGGTCGGCCGGCGCGTGGCTCGTGCCCTACGGCGGCGGCACGAGCGTCGTCGGCGGTGTGAGCGCGCGGCCGTCCCCGGAGCCGTTGATCACGGTGGACCTCGGCGGCCTGTCGGGCGTCCGCGACATCGATGAGCGCAGCGGCCTGGTGACCGTCGGCGCCGGGACGACAGGACCTGACCTCGCGCGCGCCCTCGAACCGCACGGCCTCGCCGTGGGACACGAACCCCAGTCGTTCGAGCTGGCGACCGTTGGCGGCTGGGTCGCGGCGCGCGGCTCCGGGATGCGCAGCCTGGGCCTCGGCCGGATCGAGCACCTGTTCGCCGGCGGCACGCTCGAGGCGCCGGCCGGGACGCTGGAGATGCCGCCGTTCCCGGCCTCGGCGGCAGGCCCGGACGTCCGGCAGCTCGTCCTCGGCTCGGAGGGCCGGCTCGGGTTCCTCACGGACGTCGTCCTCCGTGCGATCCCGACACCGGCGGCCGACCGGTTCGACGCCTGGGCGATGCCGTCGTGGGCCGCCGGGCTCGAGGCGACGAGGGAGCTCGCCCGCTCCCGGCCCGGGCTCTCGATGCTGCGCCTCTCGACGCTCGCGGAGACCCGGGCGCTGCTCGCGTTCGCCGACCGGCCGCGCCAGCTCCGCGCGCTGGGAACCTACCTGCGCGCTCGTCGCCGGCCCGACGACTGGTGCCTCCTGCTCGTCGGGGCGAGCGGAGCGGCGCAGACGGTGAAGGCTGCCAGGGGCGAGGCGGGCGACGTGCTCGGCCGCCACGGCGGGCTGGGGCTCCCGGTGTTCGCGGGCGCGTGGTACCGGACCCGGCTCCGCTCGCCGTACCTGCGCAACGCGCTGATCGCCGCGGGCTACGGCGCCGAGACGCTGGAGACCGCGACCGACTGGACGCGACTCCCCGGCCTCCTTGCGCGGCTGGAGCTGGCGATCGCCTCCGCGCTCGAGGACGGCGGCGAGCGCGTCCACGTGTTCACCCACCTCTCGCACGTCTACCCGTCCGGCTCGAGCCTGTACGTCACGTACCTGTTCCGCCTCGGCGACGGCCCGGACGAGGCGCGCGACCGCGCGGCAACGATCAAGCGGGTGGCGTCGGAGACGATCGTCGAGGAGGGTGCGACGATCACCCATCACCACGGGGTCGGCAGCGACCACGCGCCGTACCTCGTCGCGGAGAAGGGGGAGCTGGGGATGGCGGCGCTCGAGTCGGTCGCCCGCACCTTCGACCCCGACGGGATCATGAACCGCGGAGTCCTCCTGCCGTGACCGCCGACCGGATCCTCGCGCTCGACGTGGGCACCCAGAGCGTGCGGGCGATGGTGTTCGACCCCGAGGGCACGCTCGAGGCGATCGCCAAGGTCCCGATCGAGCCGTACGTGCCCGGCCCGCCCGGCTGCTGCGAGCAGGACGCCGACCTGTACTGGCGCGCGCTCGGCGAGGCGTGCCAGCGCCTGTGGGCGAACCCGCGCGTCCGGCGCGACTCGCTCGCGGGTGTCGCCCTCACCGCGCAGCGCGGCACGGTC
>DASSRG010000229.1:0-6483 GCA_035701885.1 Candidatus Limnocylindrales bacterium | reverse complement strand
CGCGCGACTCACCGCGGGCCAGGGCGTCGACGCGCGTCCTGAGCGTGCCATCGGCGGGGAGCGCGAGGTAGAAGCCCTCACCAACTCGGTTCGTGTTCAGCCCGACCAGCGCCCCGTCGGCATCGAGGAGCGCCGACCCGGACGACCCTGCCGCCAGCGGGGCGGTGTGCTCCAGCGATCCGGAGATCCGCCGGCCGCCGGGGCCGCGGAACGCCCGCTCGACGGACGACACGAAGCCGAACGAGACGCGGGCGGCGCCCGACGACGTCGCGGCGGCCGCGAAGACGGCCGAGCCGATCGTGGCGCCGCCCTTCGACCAGGCGATTGGTGCCGCGCCGGCGGTGTCGACCTCGACGACCGCGAGGTCGCCGTCCCAGTCGACGCCCCGGACGGTGCCCCGCGTCGTGCGGCCGTCGGCGAACCGGACGGTGACCTCGCCGCCGCGAAGGTTGTGGGCGTTGGTGAGCACGGCGCCGTCGGCGATGACGACGCCGGAGCCGCGGTTTCGGGCGCCGATCCCGACGACCGACGGGGCGGCAGCCGATGCGACGGCGGCGACAGATTCCTGGAGCTCGCTGAGCACGGACATGAGACGCGGTTCCTCGCTGGTTCACCGACGCCGATCGTCCGGCGTCGAAGTAACTTGTGATTTGCAATCTACTACCGTGGCGCGGCGCATCGCAAGCCCTCGCCTACCATTGCGCCCGATGACCGACGCCGACGCTCCCGCCCCGGCCGCGCCCACCGCCCTTGCCATCGCGCTCGACCGCGTCGGCGATCGCTGGAGCCTGCTGCTCGTCGAGGCGCTGCTCGCCGCCCCGCGGCGGTTCAACGAGCTGAGCGGCGCCGTTCCCGGGATCGCGCCCAACATCCTGTCCGACCGCCTGCGGCGCCTGGAGCGCGGCGGGATCCTCGTGGCCACCCCCTACTCCCGGCGCCCGGTGCGCATGGAGTACGCCCTGACCGCGGACGGCCGTGAGCTGGCTGGGGCGCTGCGACTCCTCGCGGACTGGGGCGCGACGCGCGGCGGGGAGGGCGAGCCGCTGCGCCACGACGTGTGCGGGACGCCGCTCGAGGCTCGCTGGCACTGCCCCACCTGCAACCGCACGGTGGACGACGAGGACACCGACGGGCTGACCCGCCTCTGATCGGCGCGGCGATCAGGCCCGGCCGGCGGCCTCGAGCCCGAACGGATCGAACGACTCGGTCCGCTCGGCGACGGTGTCCGGGGCACCGGCTGCGCGGATCCCGAGCGGGTGATCGACGAGCGCCTGCCAGCCGCGGTCGGCGAGGGCCTCGAGGGTCTGGGCCGCCGCCGACACCGCCTCGTTCGCGTGCGCCGCCGCGATCCCGGTGAGCTCCGGCGGCACGCGCGACGCGCGAAGGCTCGCCGCCGCCTGGGCCATCCCGCGGGTCGCGATCACCGTGGCGTGGGATCGGCGGAGGACGGTCTCGACCTCGCCGGCGTCGGGCAGCAGGGCGCTCACCACCGCCTGCCACCGGGCGCACATCTCGTCGCTCATCGCGGGCTCGATGAACGCGAGCGGGTGGTCCGGGAGCAGCGTGCGCCGGAGGGCGATCTCGGCCGCCGCACGTGCCGCGAACTCGGGCTCGTCGGCCAGCCAGTCGGGCAGGCCGCCGACGACGATCGCGTCGGGGACGAGACCATCCCGGCGGGCGAGGGCGACCGCGAGGAGCTGGAGCGCGAGCGCCCGGCCTGACCGGGTCGCCGGCCCGGACGGCACGCCCGTCGCCAGGTCCGGGGCCACGAGCAACGGCCCTGCGGGCACGATCACGCGGGTGCCGGCGCGCGCGAGCAGGCGATGGGCGAACACGTGGTCCGCGAGCGCGCGGTCGGGGTCCACCCGCCCGGCGACGATCTCGCGCATCGGGTCGGCGACGACGAGATCGATCCGCTCGAACGCCGCGACGACCGCCTGGTCCGGCGCGGCGAGCGCCGGGGCATCGGTGACCAGGCGGACGTACCCCCGACGGCGCGCGCCCGCCTCGTCGACGAACCGGCGCAGGACGGCGAGCGCGCGCTGCGAGCCGGTAGGGATCGGCGGGCCTGCGGGATCGAACGCGTCGAGCCCGCCGCGGGACGAATCCGCGGCGCGCCACGACTCGACGGGGGCGCCCAGCCGGGCCATCCGGTCTGCCAGCTCGCGGCTGGGCGGGACGTCGACCCGGACGAGCTCCACGCCGGCATCGACCGCCGCCCGCGCCTCGTCCAGCGCGTCCACGATCGCCGGTGCGCCGAGGACGGCCCCCAGCCGCGGCCGCGGCGGATCCCCCAGCAGCGCCAGCAGCTCACGCCGTGCGACGCGGTTCGCGTCCACCCGGTCGAGCGCGGCCCGGCCGAGGGCTCCCGCGTCGGCGATCGCGATCGCGCGGCGGTCCGACTCCCGCAGGAGCTCGGCCTCGAGACCGAGGTCGACGTTGCCCGCCGCGACCTCGAGCGCGAGCTCCTGTGGGCGGAGGTCGTATTCGGCCATCGCCATCGCGAACGGGAGCGCGATCCCGCCGCCGAGGCGCCGGGGGTCGGGGGCCAGCCAGCGGTCCACGACCTCGGCGGCAAGCGGCCTCCCCGCCCGGTCCACGCCCGCGACGCCGAACAGGCGGAGGATCGCGCGCTCCTGACCCGCCGACGTCGCTGCGGCCGCCGCGCCGCCCCAGGCGCCCGCGAGGGTGGCCGCGCGCGCCGCGAGCGCCTCGAGCTGCTCCGGGTCCCCGATCGGCTGCATGCCCGCAGTATGGCGGCGGCGATGCGCGCCGGAAGGACGACGAACGGAGCAGTGCCGGGACCCGATCGGCGGCCGGTTCGGCCTGGCTTCCTACTGGTCCGGGTCGTCCTGGGCGGCCGTCCTGGCCCGCTCGCCGATCCATACGACCCCGTCGCGGAACCGCTCGGCCTTCCAGATCGGTGCCCGCGCCTTCGTCTCGTCGATCGCGTACCGGGCGGCGGCAAACGCCGCGTCACGATGCGGCGCGACGGCGACCACGACGATCGATGCCTCGCCCAGCGGCACCAGGCCCGTCCGGTGGACGATCGCGACGCGCCGGACGGCGAACCGTGCCTCGATCTCGTCCGCGATCGTGGCGAGCACGTTGATCGCCATCGGCTCGAACGCCTCGTAGTCCAGCTCCTCGACGTCGCGTCCGGCGTGGCGGGCGGCCTCGGCCTCCTGTCCGGGCGCCGGCGTGCCGGGCGTGACGCGCGTCCGCCCGACGAACACCACGACGCCCCCGTCCTCGTCGGTGGCCAGCTCGTCGCCGAGTCGCGAGCCCAGGTCTCGAGGCAGCGGGTCCGCCTCCAGGCGCAGGATCCGGCGTCGCTCGTCCGCACCCGGGTCGGAGGCGCCGCCGCTCACCGGCGGGATGCAGGCCACCTCGTCGCCGTCGGCCAGCGGGCGGTCGTCGTCCGCGTACTCGCCGTTGACCGCGAACCGGAGCGACGAGCGACCGGGCGCCAGCGCGGGGATCGTCGCGACCACGGCGTTCCAGGCGTCATCGACGGTCGAGCCGAGCGGCACCTCGACGCGGAGCTCGCGCATCCCCGCCGTCTCGCGCTGCATCGCGAACAGCCGGATGCGGATCCGCAGGGGGGCGATCGGGGGAGTCATCGGACGAACGCCGTCATCGCCGCACGCTACACCAGCAGGCCGGCGCCGAAGTACAGCCCGGCCGCGAGGATCGTGCCGGACGCGATCGTCCCCACGTTGATGTACAGCAGGCCGGTCGCGCTCTCCATCGACCGCGTCTTCGCCGTCTGGAGCGCAGCCCACGACACCACCAGCGGGAACACGAGCCCGACGATGAGCCGCAGCCAGACGAACAGCGCGTACGGACCGACCAGCGCCGCGAACGGGCCGCCCGTCGCACCCGGCCCGATCCCGAACCCCACCCAGCTCGCGAACAGGGCGACCTGGATCGCGACGACCCACATCAGCCGGCGTGACACCATGACCAGCGGCGCCTCGGGCAGCTTCGGCGTCACCAGGTACCAGTGGCCGAGGATCATCGCCGCGAACACGCCGCCGGTCGCGGCGGCCAGCACCAGCAGCTGGACCGCGAGCGGGATCACCCCGAGCGGCGTCACGCCCCACGTCAGCGCGCCCAGCACGAGCACCGCGATGCCGGCCGCGAGCCCCGCGAGGAGCGGCACCCGCGCCCGTCCCCCGCGTGAGATCGCGATCGTCGTGATGACCGCGATCGCCACGAACACGACCAGCGCCGCGCGACGCGGGATGTCGTAGGTCGGGTCGGTCGTCACGACGTCGCCAGCCGGCAGGATCGGCAGGCCCGTGTCCGAGAGGTAGGCGAGGAGGCCGAAGCCGGCGGCACACGATGCCGTGAACGCGAGGAAGCCCTTGGTCGCCGGCGTCAGCAGCCGCGCGATCGCGACCACCGCGAACGACCCGATCGCGAGCGTCGCCAGGACGGTCCAGTTGATGAGGGGAAGCGTCGTGGCGATCTGTTGCGCGGGCACGGTCGCGAGTGTATCGGTGACCGGCCGATAATCCGGCCAGACGGGCGACGACCACGGACGGCGACCAACCACCCAGGAGGCATTCGATGGCGATCGGGCGCGACACGACGTTCACCTGGCTCGGTCACGCGGCGGTCGAGGTCCGCACGCCTGGCGGCAAGGTGATCCTGTTCGACCCCTGGCTCGGCAACCCGAAGAGCCCGCGCTCCGCGGACAGCCAGCAGCAGCTCGACATCCTGCTCGTCACCCACGGGCACGGCGATCACATGGGCGAGGCCGTCCCGCTGGCCTCGCGGCTCCGGCCGGCCTGGCCGTGCATCCACGAGATGAGCCTGTGGCTGGCACGACGGCTGCCCGGCGGCGGCGACCAGGTCACGGGCATGAACAAGGGCGGGACCGTGGACATCGGCGGGATCAGGGTCACGATGGTGGGCGCCGATCACTCGGCCGGCGACTGGAACGCCGGTGCCGAGTCGACCTTGTATCTGGGCGAGCCGGTCGGGTTCGTCGTCGAGCTGGAGAACGGGTTCCGGATCTACCACGCCGGCGACACGCAGGTGTTCGGGGACATGGCGCTGATCCGCGACCTGTTCCGCCCGGACCTCGCGATGCTCCCGATCGGGGGCCACTTCACGATGGACCCGACCGCCGCCGCGCTCGCGACCGAGCTCCTCGGCGTGCAGCACGTCCTCCCGATCCACTGGGGCACCTTCCCGCTCCTCGCCGGGACGCCGCAGCAGCTCGCGGACGCGATTGCCGCCCGAGGCGGGACCGCCGAAGTGCACGCCTGGAACCCCGGCGACACGATCGACTGACCGCCCGGGATGGCGAGGATGGAGTCACCTCCGGTACCCTCGGCGGAAATCCGCACCAGCGAGCGACGGTGTCCAACTGCACCGGATCGTCGGCCGGGTCCCATGACCTGGTGGCAGGTGTCGCGTCGCTGCAGTGCGGTCCGGAGCGGCTGGTCGTAGTCCCGGACCGGCCTTAAGGCACCGAGCGCCGAACCGAAGAGCCCCTCGCCGCGTACGCGCGCGATCGGCAGGGTGGGGTCACGACGCGCACGGGCGCCTCGAACGTGGAGAACGAAGCATGTCCAACCCCACCCGCGACGTCCGACGTGGCCGCATCATCCTTACCGCTCTGACTGTCGGCCTCCTCACCGCGGCGCTCGTCTCCGGGAGCGCCGCCGCCGGCAAGGGCAGCGGTGGCGGTGGCAAGGGCGGCGGCAAGCCCGGTGGCAGCGGGACACTGACCGGCCAGGTCGTGGTCTCGCCCAACCCGGTACCCGCATACAGCCAGTTCCGCATCACCGGCTGCGGCTACGTTCCGAATGGCGGCGTCCAGTTCAACCTGTACTCAGCGGGTGGGACCGCCGTGTGGGGTGGCGTCGTCGATGCGAGCGGCTGCCTGTACAACGCCTCCGGCTGGGCGAACAGCGCGGGAAGCGCACGGCTCGACGTCCTTGCCGGCAGCGTCACCACGGTCGCCAGCACGACGTTCACGATCAAGTAGCGGCGCGCCCGTTCAGACGTGAGACGAGGCCCCGGCTCGTGCCGGGGCCTCGCTCGTTGTACGGCCGCCGAGTGAGCGGCCGCGCTGGTTACGGGGTGTTGCCGGCGGTGCCGGAGCTGTCACCCGTGAGCGTCGCGGCGATGTTCTCGACGCACACGCTGTTGCGACCGATCTGGTTGGCGTTGGTGCTCGTGAAGGTCACCCGGAAGTAGACGCCGGTGTTGGCCGTCACGCCGTTGGTCGTGTTGTGGGTGGTGTACGGGCCAGGGCCGGACACGGCCTGCGAGGGCTCCGCGAACAGGAGACCCTGGCTGCCGTCTGCCTGGCAGTTGGCAAGTGCCGTCGCGGCCGGGGAGGTCGTGGCGACGTACGCCTTGAACACGATCGAGCCGGTCAGCGTCCCGCCGCCGTTGGGCGCCGAGAGCGTTGCCGAGTCGTTCGGGTAGTAGAACGGCGAGGTGGAGATGGCCGTGTTGACC
>DASSRG010000228.1:0-11657 GCA_035701885.1 Candidatus Limnocylindrales bacterium | reverse complement strand
CCGCTCGCGGTGACGGGTGGCGTACGCGTACGCGCGCACGATCCCGTCGACCTCGACGACCAGCCACGGCCAGTGCGCCGTGACCTTCTCGATCCGGGCGGCCATCTCGTCGGCGGTGGGCGGCGCGAGCTCGAACGAGATCGCGGTCTCGGCGACGTACGGGCCGTAGATCGCGGCGCACGGCGCGCCGTCTGCGGGCGTGGCGAGCCGGACGTTCACGCGCGAATCGGACCCCTCGAACGGCACCCGGGCGGCCTCAGTAGACCTTCGGGAACCGCGCGCCCCACCACGAGGCGAGGTCGAGCGGCGACGCGTCGTCGAGCGCGCGCAGGAGGGTACGCGTGTGCGAGATGCCCCACCGGTGGTCGGCGATGTACGCGCGGACGGTCTTCCAGAACAGCGTCGGGCCCATCTTCTTCTTCGCGTCCGCCAGCAGGTTGCTGCCCTGGATGTAGACCTGCTCGTAGTAGCAGGCCGTGGAGTAGCGGTAGATCGTCTTGTCGAGCGCCGCGCTCCCGCATCGCGAGCTGCGCCGAAGCCCGAGGACCGCGCGCGCCGCCATGTCGGTCATCGCCTCGTCGGCGAACGGCTCGCGCGCCTGATCGTTGCCCACCAGGCCGTAGAACCACTGGTGCGCGACCTCGTGGGTGACGAGGTACGAGAGGTTCGAGGCGCCGGTCGGGATCCAGGCGACGCCGGGCCCTTCCATGCCGAAGCCGCCCGCGGTCTGGACGATCTTGAGCGTCTTGTACGGGTACGGGCCGAGCCGTGCCTCGAGCTCTGTCAGTGCGCGCTTCGCGGCGCGCAGCATCGCCGACACCGGCGCCCCCGGGCGGTAGTAGACCCGCACGATGTTGTCGCCGACGGTCGCGCTGGTCGTCCGGTAGTCGCCGGCGAGCGTCGTGGTGATGTCGCGGACGTTGGTCGCCTCGAACGTCTGGGTCATGCCGTCGGCGGACACGGCGGTGCGGGTCCCGGTGGTCGCGATCTTCATCTTCGGTTCGGTGACGAAGGTGACCGTCACGTGCGGGCTGACGGGCGTCACGAACGGGTCGCCGTGGTTCGGGCGGTCGAACGGCGTGCGCCTGCTGATCCACGGGATCCAGCGGTACAGGTCGAGGATCCCGTTCGCCTTCGTGAACATCCACGACGAGCCCGACAGGCTGGTCCGAAGCGTGGCGCGGAAGCGGACCTTGACCGTCGTCGTCGCGCCGTCCGGGAGCACGCCGCCGAGCGGGACGAGGATCGTCTGGTCGTCGATGCTCGGTCTCGCTACCGTCCCGTCGACGGTGACCTCGCCCAGGCGCAGCCCGCCGAGGCGGGCCATGACCGTGTTGAGCTCGATCCGGTCGATGCCCGCGCCCGAGCGGTTCTGCGCGGTGACGACGACGTAACCGCGGACAGTGCGGGCGCCGGTGTCGATGCGCACGCGAACCCTGTAGGTCGCACGGAGCGACAGGCTGGACCGGTTGACGGAGCCGGGGACGATGGCGGTGGTGGCGGTCGAGCCCGTCAGGTCGGTGGTATTGGTCCCGGCGGGCGTCACGCGCGCTTCGGGGCGCGGCTGCTCCGCGACGAGCCGGATCGCCTCGCGCGGCGTTGTCGCGGCGGTCGTACCCGCGGTCGCGGTCGCGGATGCCGCCACAGCGACGACGGCGAGGGAGACGGCAAGCGCTCGGTGGACCACCCCGGACATGCGGTGATCCTACCCCGCGACTCGCGCCATACTGCCCCTGTGGCAACCGAGACACCGGCGACGGCCCCGGTCCGCGGCGACGGCCCCGGGCTGCTCCGCGCGATCGAATCGCGGCTCCCGGAGCTGCGCCTGCTCACCGACCCGGGCGACCGCGAGTCGTACCGGCGCGACGAGACGGCGTACCTGGCGGCCGGCCTCCCGCTCGCCGTCGCCTTGCCGACGTCGACCGCGGAGGTGGTGGAGCTCGTCCGGCTGTGCGGGGAGTTCGACGTGCCGATCGTGCCCCGCGGCGCCGGTACCGGCCTGTCGGGCGCCGCGGCAGGCATCGAGGGCGCGCTCACGATCGCGTTCACCCGCATGGACCGGGTGCTCGAGATCGACGCCGACAACCTGACCGTCACCACCCAGCCGGGGATCATCAACGCGAAGCTCAAGGCGGCGGTCGCGGAGCGCGGGCTGTTCTACGCGCCGGACCCCGCGTCGTACGAGCAGTGCACGATCGGCGGCAACCTCGGGACGAACGCGGGCGGGCTGTGCTGCGTGAAGTACGGGGTCACCCGCGACGCGGTCATCGGCCTCGAGGTCGTCATGGCGGACGGCACGCTGCTTCGGCTCGGCGGCAAGAACGTGAAGGACGTGGCGGGGTACGGGCTGATCCCGCTGATCGTGGGCTCGCAGGGGACGCTCGCGATCGTCACCGAGGCGATCCTCCGGTTGCGGCCGGCGCCGCCCCCGCGCGCGACGCTGATCGCGTTCTTCCCGAGCCTGGACGCCGCCGGGCGGGCGGTGGCCGGCCTGACGGCCGCCGGCCTCGGCCCGGTGACGCTGGAGCTGATGGACCGGTACACCATCCGCGCCGTGGACGACGTCCATGCGCTGGGCCTCGACCGCGACGCGGCGGCGATGCTCCTGGTCGAGTCGGACCTCCCGGGCGCGGCCGCCATCGCGGAGCTGGACTCGGCCGTGCCCGTCTGCGAGGCGAGCGGTGCGACAACGGTCATGCGCGCCCAGGACGCACAGGAGGCCGACTGGCTCCGCCAGGGCCGGCGGCTCGCGTTCCGGGCGCTCGAGCACAAGGGCGTCGCGCGGATGGAGGACGTCGGCGTCCCGCGGAGCCGGATCCCCGAGATGCTGGCGGCGATCGAGGCGATCGCCGAGCGCAACCGGATCGGGGTGGGGACGTTCGGGCACGCGGGCGACGGCAACCTCCACCCGACGTTCATCCTCGATCGCGACGAGGGGGACGCGGCGGTCGTGCGGCTGGATGCCGCGCGCGCCGAGCTGTACGAGGCCGCGCTGTCGCTCGGCGGGACCGTGACCGGCGAGCACGGGATCGGGGCCGCGCGGCGGGACTGGCTCGTGAAACAGCGCGGCGAGGACGCCGTGGCGGTCATGCGCGCGATCAAGCAGGCGCTCGACCCACGGGGACTGCTGAACCCCGGCCGGATGCTGTGACAGTCCGGGTTGTGACAGCCTAGATGGCACGGGGCGCGCCCAGGATGCGCGCCATGGAAGCTCGAATCCTCTCCCTGCCGACCCCGATCCCCACCGCGGCCGTCGATGTCGATGGCGAGCGGATCATCGTCGAGCGCCTCGTGCTCGCGGACCCCGCGCTCGCGGCATCGCTTGCTGAACGCGACCCCGCGGAGCGGCCGGCGATCGTCGAGCGGGCGCTGCGGATCGGGCTGCTCGCGCTCCAGGATGCCTCGACCAGCGTCGACGTGGACGTCGTGCGGCGCGAGTTCGAGAAGCTCGTCGCGCAGACGAGCGCGGTCAACGAGCAGGCGGCCCGCGCAGTGGAGGAGGTCCTGCGCACGAACTTCGCCGATGGCGACGGCCGGCTGCCGCGGACGCTCGAGCACTTCCTGGGCGACAAGGGCGCGCTCCAGCAGTTCGTGAACGAGCTGTTCGACGAGACGCGGCGGGACTCGGCGATCGGGCGGATCGGCGGGCTGCTCGGGCAGTACTTCGACGGGGACCGCAGCAAGGTCGCCCAGCTGCTGGACCCGACCCGGATGGGGTCGCCGCTCCACCAGTTCCGGCAGGAGATCGCGGACGGGTTCAAGGGTGTGCATGAGCGGCTGGCCGCGCTCGAGGCCGCGTCGAAGGCGCGCGCGGAGGAGCGCGCGAAGTCCGCGGCCAAGGGCGCCGACTACGAGGTCCTGCTGCACGGCATGCTCGGCGAGCTCGCGCGCGGGGCGGGGGACCTGCTCGACCGCACCGGCACCGAGACGGGGTCGGTCATCGGGTCGAAGAAGGGCGACTTCGTGCTCACGCTCAACCCGTCGCTCACGCGCGGCGCGGACGTGCGCGTCGTGCTCGAGGCGAAGGATCGGGCGATGTCGCAGCGCGCGATGCGCGAGGAGCTCCGCGAGGCGCGCGAGAACCGGGGAGCCGCCGTCGCGATCGCGGCCTGGACGCCCGCCCACGCGCCCACCGGCGTCGCGCCGTTCGCACTGGTCGGCGACGACATCCACGTGGTCGTGGATCCCGAGGCGCCGGACCCGGCGTACCTCGAGGCCGCGGTCAAGCTCGCGCGGCTCATCGCGCTCGCGACGCTCGAGGAGCACGAGGTGGACGTCGACGCGGCCGCGATCGGCCGGGCGCTCGCCGGGGTGCGGGAGCAGCTCGAGGCGATCCGGGCGCTGAAGGCGCAGCTGACGTCGGTGTCGAACGCGACGAAGGCCGTCTGGACGGGGCTCGAGACGCTCAGGACCGGGATCCTCGCCCGGGTCGCCGAGGCCGAGGCGGAGCTCCGGGTCGCCCAGGTGCCGGCCGGCCGCTGACCCTGCCGACGGTCCCGGCGGCCCGCGACCCGCGGGGGCTATGCGGACCCGTGACCACTGGGTCATGGTGCGGTCTGGTGTGGTTCGCGGAGGCTGGACGTCGATTGCCGGGAGAGGAGCCCGGCACGCAGCCTGAACCCGGAGAGCCATGCCCCGCGTCGCGTCCGCCGCCCTCGCGCTCCTGTTCGCGCTTGCCGCCGCCCCGCTCGGGACCGCCGCACCGGTCGCCGCCTCCGCCGCCCCGCCGCTCCAGGCGGGTGCAGGGGCAGTGGAGCCGTCGGCCAAGGCGGACCCGAAGGACCGCTGGATCGTCGTCTACCGCGACGGCGCCGACGTGAAGCAGGCGAACGGCCGGGCGAAGGGTCGCGGGATCGCGATGGACCGCAAGTACTCCAAGGCCCTGAAGGGCTACGCCGCGAAGCTCACCGGCAAGCAGCTCGCCCAGGTGAAGGCCGATCCGGACGTCGCGTTCGTCGCCCAGGACGGCATCATCCGCGCGCAGGGCCAGACGATCCCCCGTGGGATCCGTCGCGTGGACGCGCTGCGCAACACCACGGCGAAGATCGACGGCGTCGACGAGCGTGTGGACGCGGACGTCGCGATCTTCGACACCGGCATCGACAAGAGCCATCCCGATCTGAACGTCGTCGGCGGCTACAACTGCTCGTCCACGAACCGCCTCGCGTGGGGCGACGGCAACGGCCACGGGACGCACGTCGCGGGCACGGTCGGGGCGCTCGACAACGGGATCGGCGCCGTGGGTGTCGCGCCGGGCGTTCGGCTGTGGGCCGTGCGCATCCTCGGGTCCGATGGTTCGGGCCTCGTCTCGTGGTACGTGTGCGGGATGGACTGGATCGCGGGTCAGCGCGACCCCGTCGACCCGGGCCGGCCGCTCATCGAGGCGGTCAACATGTCCGTCGCGAAGACGGGATCGGACGACCGGAACTGCGGCTACACGAACAAGGACGCGATGCACAAGGCGATCTGCCGCCTGGTGGCCGCGGGCGTCACCGTGATCGCGGCCGCGGGGAACAACAGCTTCAGCGCCTCGCGGCTGATCCCCGCCTCGTACAACGAGGTGATCACCGTCTCCGCCCTGGCGGACACGGACGGTCTCCCCGGAGGCACCGGCGGCGACGCGTGCTACTCGTGGGGCACGTACGACTCCGACGACACGTACGCCAACTTCTCGAACTACGGCGCGGACGTCGACATCATGGCGCCGGGAAAATGCATCTGGTCCACGCTCCCGGGCGGTCGGTACGGCTACTCGTCGGGGACGTCGATGGCGGCCCCGCACGTCACGGGGGCGGTCGCGCTGTGGCTGAGCACCAGGCCGGGCCGAACACCGCTCCAGGCCAAGGCCGCCCTCCAGGCCGCCGCGACGCTCGACTGGAAGACCTCGACCGACCCCGACGGGAAGCCGGACCGGCTGCTCAACGTCGCACACCTCGTCGACGCCGGAGACTTCCACGTCGACGCGGGCCGGGTCACGGGCTGGACAAACGCCGCCGGCCGCAGCGTCAGCGTGCCGGTCGAGGCGTTCCGGGCCGAGGACTTTCCGGCGGAGCTCACGCTCCAGGCCGTCCCCGACGCACCGCTGACCGCGACGCTCGGCGACCGCACCTTCAGCGCGGACGAGCGCACGACGAAGGCGACGATCACCGTCCCGCCGAAGACGCCGTCCGGGACGTACAAGGTCGTGATCCGCGCATCGGACGGATCGCGCACGCGGTCGGTCACCGTGAAGCTCAAGGTGGACTCGGACAAGCCGGTCGCCGCGGCGCCAGCCATCGCGACACCCGACGGCAAGACGATGGGCACCCGTTCGGCGCTCGCCCGACTCCGCTGGGCGGCCGCCACCGATGCCACGAACAAGATCGCGGGCTACCAGGTGAGCTGGCGCGTCGACGGCGGGAGCTGGTCGACGGCCACGTCGATCGCCGCCGGCACCCGGCACGCCGACCGGACCTTCAGCACCGGCCACACGTACGAGGCACGCGTCCGGGCCAAGGACGCGGCCGGCAACTGGAGCCCCTGGGCAACCCTCCCGGCCACGTCGTTGGGCATCGCGCAGGACACGAGCGGCTCGATCGTCCGCAGCGGCACGTGGAAGTCGGCGAGCAACGACAGCTACTCGGGTGGCACGTCGATCTACGCCAAGGCCAAGGGCGCATCGCTGACGCGCACGTTCACCGGCCGCGCGGTGGCATGGGCCGCGACCCTCGGGCCCACACGCGGCAGCGCCCGGGTCTATATCGACGGCGCCCTGTTCACCACCGTGAGCCAGTACCGCTCCAAGGCGGCCTATCGCCGCATCGTGTTCGAGCGCAGCTGGGCCAAGACTGGGACGCACACCATCCGGATCGAGGTCGCGGGGACCTCGGGGCACCCCCGGGTCGACCTCGATGCGCTGATCGTCATCCGCTAGGCGATCGCAAGCGCCGGACGCCTCCCGCACGGGCGGCGTGCTTGGCGGCGAGTGGTAGAGTCACGATCCCGTTCGGCGGGCGGCGCCGGGTGCCGCCCATCCCCGTTCGGCCCACGCGAGGACGCAAGGCACGCCCGTGGCACGTTCGATGTGGAAGGGGGCCATCCAGTTCGGCCTCGTCACCGTCCCGGTGAAGCTCTACACCGCGACCGAGTCCAGCTACGCGATCCGCTTCAACATGCTCCACGAGACGGACCTGTCGCGGATCCAGATGAAGGTCTGGTGCCCGGAAGACGACAAGGTCATCTCCCGGAGCGAGACGGTGAAGGGCTACGAGTACGCGCCCGACCAGTACGTCGTGATCACGGACGAGGATCTGGAGAAGGTCCCGCTCAAGACCGTCCGCTCGATCGAGATCGAGCAGTTCGCGCCCCGCGAGGAGATGGCCCGCGAGCACGGCCAGTTCACGAAGCAGGCGTACTACGTCGAGCCCGACAAGATCGGCCGCAAGGCGTTCTACCTCATGCGCCAGGTGCTGCTCGACAAGGAGCTCACGGCGATCTGCAAGGTCGTGATCCGTGACCGCGAGGCGCTCGCCGCCCTCGACCCGTTCGAGGACACGATGGTCCTCACGACGCTCCACTGGCCGGACGAGATCCGGTCGACCAAGGAGCTGGACCTCCCCGCCGAGGACTTCGACTTCAAGCCGGCCGAGATGAAGATGGCCGAGCAGCTGGTCGAGGCGATGACGGACTCCTTCGACCCCACCAAGTACAAGGACGAGTACCGCGAGGCGCTGCTCCAGGTCATCGAGGCGAAGATCGAGGGCCAGGAGATCACCGCGCCGGAGCCGGTCGCCGAGTCGGCGAACCTCGTCGACCTCATGAAGCTGCTCGAGGCGTCGGTCAAGCAGGCGACCGACCAGAAGACGTCGGGCGCGCCGGAGCCGGTGTCGGTCGCCGACGCGAAGAAGCAGCGGGCGTCGCGGCCGGCGAAGGCCGTCCCGGCGAAGTCGACGTCGAAGTCGACTGGCCGGAAAGCCGCGGCCGCGAAGGGCAAGGAAGCCGAGGACGAGGCCGAGGAGGCCCGCCCGGCCCGCCGCCGCAAGGCGTCGTAGCACTCAGGCCGTCGTAGCACTCGGGCCGCCGGGACGCCGGTTGGCGTCGACCTGCAATCCGCCGGCCACTGCGTCCCGGCGCGCCTGGACGACATGCCCGACAATGCTGGGGACACGAGCCGTCGACCTGCCCACCTGAGGTCCCGATGTCCGACGCTGCTCCTGTCTCTGCCCACGACGAGGCGCCCGCGAACCCGCGCGGCTGGCTGTTCGTCGCCGGCGCCTTCGCCCTCATGCTGCCGGGGGTGGCCATCGCCCTCGGCAACATCCCGGCCGCCGATCCCGTCAAGGCGCTCGTCTACGGCGTGGCGATCGTCGGCGCGGCATTCCTCCTGTCCTGGGCTGCCGAGGTCGTCCAGCTCGACTTCAGCCAGGGCCTCGCGCTCGCGCTCCTCGCGCTGATCGCGATCCTGCCCGAGTACGTCGTCGATGCGACGTACGCGTACCTCGCCGCGGAGGACCCGGCATACGCGGGGTACGCCGTGGCCAACATGACCGGCGCCAACCGGCTGCTCATCGGCATCGCGTGGCCGATGGTCATCGTGCTCGGCTGGCTGCGGTTCCGGCGGTCGGTCGTCTCGCTCGAGTCGGAGCACGGCCTCGAGCTCGTCGTGCTCCTCGCCGCGACCGTCTACGCGTTCACGATCCCGTTCCGCGGCGCCATCTCGCTTCTCGACTTCTTCGTGCTCGTCAGCTTCTTCGTGTTCTACATCTGGCGCGTCGCGCGGCTCCCCGCCGAGCCGCCGCACCTCGTGGGGCCCGCCAAGCTCATCGGCTCGTTGCGGACCGGCCCGCGGCGCGCGTTCGTCGCCGCCATCGCGATCGTCTCGGCGATCGGCATCCTGCTGGTCGCGAAGCCGTTCGCGACGGCGCTCGTGGCCAGCGGCACGGCGCTCGGCATCGACGAGTTCCTGCTCGTGCAGTGGCTCGCCCCGCTCGCGTCCGAGGCGCCGGAGTTCGTCGTCGTCGCGCTGTTCGCGTGGCGCGGCGCGGCGACCGCGGCGCTGGGCACCCTCGTCAGCTCGAAGATCAACCAGTGGACGCTGCTGGTCGCGATGCTGCCGCTCGTCTACTCGGTGGGCATCGGGGCACCGACGGCCCTGCCGCTCGACCGGCGCCAGCAGGACGAGATCCTCCTGACCGCCGCCCAGTCGCTGTTCGCGGTCGCGCTCCTGCTCGACCTGCGGCTGTCGCTCGCGGGAGCCGGCGCGCTGTTCGGCCTGTTCATCGTGCAGATGATCTTCCCCGACACGCGCGGCGCGCTGACGGTGGTCTACCTCGTGCTGGCGGCAGTCGTCGTCGCGATGAGCCGACGGAAGGCGTTCCGCGCGTTCGAGTGGATCCGGGGGTCGAAGCCGTCCTCGGGGTCGTCCGAGGGCTGATCGTCAGGCCGTCGCCAGCTGCCCCGTCCGCCGGAGCCAGGCCACGCCGATCGCCGTCAGCGCGAGCCCGGTGGCGCCGAACACGAGCTGGAGCAGCGAGGTCTCGGGCAGGACGACGACCTGGACCGCGATCCAGATCACGAGCCCGACGCCGAGGATCGCCGTCAGCCAGGGCGCCCAGCGATGCCGGGCGACGACGAGGCCCGCCGCGAGCAGCATGCCGACGCCGTTCATGAGCAGCAGGTAGAGGCCTGGCACGAGGTACGAGCCGAACGGCGTCGCCTCGATCCAGCCGCCCGGCAGGCCCACGGATCGGCCGGTCGTGTCGGTCAGCATCGCCAGACCGACGGGGATCGCGCCGACGGCGGTGAACAGCTGGAGCCCCACGGCGATCCAGGCATAGCCGGGCCGCTCGATGCGACGGTCGGCGGGCAGTGGCGTGAACATGACGAACCCTCTGCGAGGTGCGGCGACGGACGCCTCGCGAGCATCGCCTGACGCGTCGAGCGCGACACGTGCCCTCGGTCACGGCGTGGGCCGCATGAGGCACGATGGCGGCATGCCGACACACCCGGTCAGCCTCGGGCTCAACCTGCCCTACGTGGAAGGGTCGATGGATGGCGCGACGCCGCGCTGGGCCGACATCCGCGAGATGGCGGTGGAAGCCGAGGCGATGGGGTTCGACACGATGTGGGTCTCGGACCACGTGGGCTTCGGCGATCCCGATGTCGATGGCGGGTGGAGCGGCGCCTGGGAGTCGTGGACGCTGCTCACAGCGCTCGCCGGCGCGACGACGCGCGCCCGGCTGGGGACCTACGTGACCGCGATGCCGTACCGCAACCCGGCGCTGCTGGCGAAGATGGCCGAGACGCTGGACGAGGTCTCCGGCGGGCGGGTGGTCCTGGGGCTCGGTGCCGGCTGGAACGAGCCGGAGTTCTCGGCGTACGGCTTCCCATGGGAGCGTCGGTTCGACCGGTTCGAGGACGGCCTCCGGGTCATCACCTCGATGCTTCGGACCGGGCGCGCCGATCACGCAGGCATCGAGACGGCTCGCGGTGCGCTCGTCCGGCCGCGCGGGCCCCGGCCCGAGGGCCTGCCGGTCATGGTCGGTGCAGCCGGCCCCCGAATGCTGCGCCTCACCGCCGAGCTCGCCGACGAGTGGAACGCGGGGATGCGGTCGCCGGCGCAGCTGATCCCGGGGCTCGAAGCGCTGGATGTGGCGCTGGACGCGGTCGGGCGCGACAGGGCGTCGATCCGGCGCTCCGCGGAGGCCATGGTCCGACCCGGCGCGCCGAACGACGTTCACGACGCCGACCACGCAGGAACGGCCCCCGACGACCGCGGCAGCGGGGATCGCCCGCTGACCGGATCGCCGGAGGCCATCGCCGCCGGGCTTCGCCGCTACTTCGACCTCGGCTGCGACCACGTCCAGGTCCAGCTCCGGCCCAACTCGCCGGACGGCGTTCGGGCCTTCGCGCCGGTGTTCGACGCGCTCCGGGCAGGCGTGGACGCGGACGCCGGGTAGCCGGTCACCGCGGCAAGCGCCTGCGCGAGGGCCGCCCGGCGGTCGTCGGGACGGCGAGCCCACCGGGCCGCGACGTGGCCGTCCGGCCGGACGAGGACGGCGCCGCCGGGCTCGAGGCCGAACGCCGCGGTCGCGGTGCCGTCGGGATCCTCGAGCTCGTGCCCGATCGACACCACGATGATCGGCGGCAGCGGGTCGGGGCCCATCGCGTTCACGAGCGTCGCGAGCCCGCTGAGGACGAGCCGGCCCGCGCTCAGCACTCCCGCCGCGCGGCGCCAGCCGCACGCGTCGCCCGCGGTGATGAGCCGCAGCTCGCCGGCCGCGACGTCGGTCGTCGAGACGGCCCTGACGCCGCTTCGAACCCACGCGTGCGGCGCCCGTGAGCCGACGAGGCCGGCCGGTGTCGTAGCGCCCGGTTCGTCCCCGGCCGGCCAGCCGGCCGCCGAGGAGTATCGGTAGCCCAGGTCCTCGAGCAGCCCGTCGGGCGTGCCCTCGGGCGGGACGCCGTCCGGCACGTCCACCGTGAAGCCGGCCGCGGCCGCCTGCTCGGGATACCGGACGAGCGACATCGACAGGTTCCGCCGCGCGACCGGGAGCCGCTCGGCCTCGTACGTGTCGAGCAGCGCATCCCCGGCGAACCCGCTCGCGGCCCAGGCCAGCTTCCAGCCGAGGTTCGCGGCGTCGGCGATCGCGGTGTTCATGCCGCGGCCGCCGATCGGC
>DASSRG010000227.1:0-2282 GCA_035701885.1 Candidatus Limnocylindrales bacterium | reverse complement strand
GTCTCGTTGATCAGGCGCTGCGACTCGGCGGCGATGGTCGCGAACACGAGCGAGCTCTTGCCCGAGCCGGACACCCCCGTGAACACCGTCAGGCGGCGCTTCGGCAGCTCGACGTTGACGTCCCTGAGGTTGTTCTCGCGGGCGCCCTGGACGCGGATGAGGTCGTGGCTGTCGGCTTCACGCATGCGGGTCAGGGTACCGATTCGGGTCGCGGCGTCGCCCCGATCGTGTGATGCCCGGCCCGCCGATCGCTGGTCCACTGCGGGCGGCGATCCGTCGCCGGCGCTCGTGTGCGCCCCGTCAACCCGTCACTCCGGAGCCACCCCAGTGCGTCGTGCCCTCCTCGCCATCCTCGCCATCGCCCTGTCCGGCGTCCTCGCCGCCTGCGGCGGCAGCACCACCCCCGAGCTGACCGGCAAGACCTGGCAGCTCACCTCGTTCCAGGAGAAGGTGCCGGCCTTCCAGGGGGTGGTCCCGGCCGAGGAGCAGGCGAACTACACCGTCACCTTCGATCCCAGCGGCACGTTCTCGGCGGTCGCCGACTGCAACACCGTCGTCGGGACGTTCGAGAAGAGCGGCGTCGACCGGCTCACGCTGACGATGAACGCCTCGACGCTCGCGTTCTGCGGCGACGAGTCGTTCAGCGAGATCTACCTCCACCTCCTCGCGCGCGCGGCCCGGTACACGATCGTCAACGACCAGCTGACGATCATCCTCGACGACGAGAGCACGCTGACGTTCGTGGTCGGTGTCGGGCCGGGATCGACGCCCGCCGAATCCGCATCTGCCGAGGCAGTCGCAACCGCGACGCCCACGCCAACGCCCACGCCGACGCCGACGCCCTCGCCGAGCCCGACGCCCAAGCCGACGGCCAGCCCCACCCCCTCGCCGACGCCGACGGCAAGCGCGACCGCGAAGCCGACGGCCACGCCGACCTCGAAGCCGACGGCGACCCCGACCGCCAAGCCGACCCCCACGCCGACGCCCAAGCCGACCGCCACCCCGGCCCAGGGCCTGCTTGCGAAGACCTGGCAGCTCACCGGGATCAGGACGACGAACCCGGCGTTCCAGGGCCAGATCCCGGCGGACCAGCAGCAGAACTACACGATCACGTTCGCCGCGGACGGGACGTTCTCGGCCCTCGCCGACTGCAACACGATCACCGGCACGTACAAGACGGCGGACGCCACCGCGTCGTCCGGCAACCTGACGATCACGCCGGGCGGCGGCTCGCTCAAGGCCTGCGGCGACGACTCGTTCGGCGACCTGTACAGCTACGGGCTGGCGAACGTGAGCAGCTACGCGATCGCGAGCGGCGTCCTCACCACCACCCTCGTCGACGACGGGCAGATGACCTTCAAGTAGCCGCCTGACGGGGTCGCGACGCACCCTTTGCGTTCGCGGCCCCGATCAACGCTCAGACCGCTCGGCGGCGCCGCTCGTGCACGGCGTCGTGGATCTCCGCGGTCGTGCGCGAGTCAGGGGCGCCCATCCGGTGGTGACCGACCCCTCCCGGGTTGCGCCCATGCCGCGCGAGGACGGGCACGCCGGCATCCGTGCCGTGCTCGGATTCCTCGGCGTGGACATGCGCCCAGCCGAAGCCATGGTCGTGGTCGTGGCCGTGCGAATGGCCATGCCCGGTGCGGTCGATCTCCCACGGCACGCCGCTCGCGAACACCTCGGCGAACACCTCGACGAGCTCGGGGTCGAACTGGACGCCCGCCTGGCGCCGCAGCTCCCCGATCGCCTCCTCGTGGCTGATCGCCGCGCGATAGGGCCGGCCGGCGACCATCGCCTCGTACGCGTCGACGATCGACACGATCCGGGCGCCTACCGGGATCTCGCCGCCGGCGAGGCCGTGCGGATAGCCACGGCCGTCGTACCACTCGTGGTGGTGGAGGACGATCGTCGCGGCGTCGCGCAGCGCGCCCGCCTGCTCGAGGACGACCTGGCCGATCTTGGGGTGCTCCGTGACCACGCGCCACTCGGCCGCGGCGAGGTCGCCCGGCTTGGCGAGGATCTCCTCGGGGATCGCGAGCTTGCCCAGGTCGTGGAGCAGGCTCGCGGTCCGGATCCGCTCGAGCTCGCCCTCCGGCAGGTCGATCGCGCGCGCGAGCGCGACCGACGCGTCGGCGATCATGGTCGACGGCTTGCCGGCCCATGCCGGGCGGCCGGCGAGGGTCGCGATCAACGCGTCCTGGGCGGCGTCCATCGCGGCCTTGCCCACGTCGATCGCCCGCGAGCGCGCTTCCGCGGTGATCGGCGCGCGGCGGACCGTGCCG
>DASSRG010000226.1:0-2158 GCA_035701885.1 Candidatus Limnocylindrales bacterium | reverse complement strand
GTTCGATCGGCGTTGCGGCGGTCCCGTCCTGACGCTACGCGGGGGTGGAGATCGCGTCGGGTGCGCCGTCGAGCGGCGGTTGCGTGCCGGCGGCGAGCCGGGCGGCTTCGGCATCGCCCTCTGCCTCGGCATCGGCGATCGCCTGGTCCGTGATGATGCGGCGGAGGAACAGGAGCAGCGCGACGACGACGCCGGCGATCAGGAACACGGCCGGCAGCCCAAGCCACTGCCCGATGAGCCCGCCCAGCAGCGCGCCGATCGGCTGGGAGCCCCACGCGAGCAGGCGGTAACTCGCGTTGAGCCGGCCGAGCAGCGCGTCCGGGACGATCCGCTGTCGAAGCGACACGGTCACGACGTTCCACATGACGATGCCGATGCCCGAGATCGCGAACGCGACCCCGACGATCCAGGCGTTCGCGGTGAGGCCGGGGACCGCCAGCGTGATCGCGTTGATGATCACGGCACCGGTGAGCAGTCGGGCGCGGCCGAAGAGCCGCTCCGCGCGCTCGACGACGAGGGAGCCGAACAGGCTGCCGAACGCCATGCCCGTCATCAGGACGCCGAAGCCGAACTCGTCGAGGCCCATCGGGCCTGGGGCCACCGCGTACAGGACGAGCACCGCGAACGTCGCCGACGAGGCGAGGTTCATCGTCCCGACCATGATCGCGAGCGTCCGGAGCAACCGGTGGTTCCAGAGGTACCGAAGGCCCTCCTTGATGTCGGCGACGACGCTCGGGCGCGGACCTGTGGGTTCGCTGCGAGCGGGCTTGAAGGATCCTGTCAGGAGGCTGAGGGCGATCGCGGCGAAGGCGAACGCGAGGGCCGATCCGGCGAAGGCGAGCGCGATCGCGACACCGGCGAGGAAGCCACCGAGCGGCGGACCGACGAACTGGTTCATCGTCAGCTCGGCGGCGTACAGCCGGCCGTTCGCCTTGGACAGGTCGTCACGCCGGACGATCGACGGCATGATCGACTGGGCGGCGGTGTCGAACAGCGTCTCGCCGACGCCGAGGACGAAGGCCGTCACGTACAGCAGCCACAGGCTGTCGGTGTTCGTGACGATCGTCGCCGCGATGCCCAGGCATACGAGGGTCCGGAGGATCGCGACGCCGACCATCGTCCGGCGGCGATCCAGCCGGTCCGCCAACGCGCCTGCGACGAGGACGAACACGAGCCAGGGGAGCCGCCCGACGACCGTGACGCCGGCGACGAGGACGGGGGAGTCCGTGAGGCGGATCGCGAGCAGCGGAAACGCGATCCAGAACACGCCGTCGGCGAGGTTCGAGGCCGCCGACGAGAGCCACAGCTTCCAGTAGTTGGCGCCGAGGCCGGGCGCCTGGGCGGAGGCGGAGGCTGACGGGGCGGCGGTCGCGTCCGAAGGCATTGGTTGAGACTAGTCAACCGGTTGACAAACGTCAACCACTTACCGAGAATCGCCGCATGGAGCGACGACCCGCGACCGCCGAGGAGGGCCGTGCCCTCGCCAACCCGCTGCGGCTGCGGATCCTCCGGCTGTGCCTCGACCGGGCGATGACGAACGAGGAGCTTGCCGCGCGCCTTGGCCTCAACGCCGGGACGGTCCTCCACCATGTCCGGCTGCTCGTTCGCACGGGGTTCCTCGCGCCCGAGGGCGAGCGGCGCGGCGCGCGCGGGGCGATCGAGCGCCCGTACCGCGCAACCGGGAAGTCGTGGACGCTCGACGTGGGGGAGGAGGCGAAGGTCGGCAAGGTCAGCGCCGGCACACTGGCGCTGATCGACGCCTTCCGTGCCGAGGTCGCGGAGACGCCGCCCGAGGGGATCATGAACGTCGCGCGGCTGGGGGTGCGGCTCACGGCGGAGGAGCGTGCGCGGTTCGTGAAGCGGATGGAGGAGCTGGCGCTCGACCTCAAGGCCGCCGATGACCCGGACGGGGAGCCGGTCGGCTTCCTCGTGGGGATGCACCGCCGAACGGAGTAGCCGGCCCCGGGCCGGGTGGCCCGCACCGCGCGGACCGCCGGCCCTGTGCACCGGCCAAGTGGCGCGGAACCATGGGGCCATGCCTGCCCGACGACCGTCCTCGCTCGCCCTCGTCCTGTCCGCCGTGGTCACCCTGCTCGCGGGAATCGCCGCGGCGCTGGGTGTCGCCTTCCGCGGGGACCTGGCCACAGTCCCGTTCACG
>DASSRG010000225.1:0-5848 GCA_035701885.1 Candidatus Limnocylindrales bacterium | reverse complement strand
CGAGGGCGGTCGACAAGCAGGTCGCGGCGGAGATCGACCGGGAAGCGGCCGCCGCGAAGGCCGCACTGCGCGCCTGAGCGCAACGAACAGCGTCCGTATTCGTTCGCAGCGATCACACCTCGCGCCGGCGGGGTCGCTCGGCAACAGACTGGCCCTGCCGTCGCCCCTCCGCTATGGGCCCACCCGCGACAGAACGGTTTCCCCAGCCGTGGACGCAGCGGCGGCGTATTGCTAGGCGCGGCTATTGGTGTCGTGGCGCCCCTGGTTCGTGTAGGTCCGCAGGGGCAGAAGGAGGTCCGTGCCTGCGCCGCTTTGCGTCAGGTGGCGTTGGGCGTCGCGGTCCGGGAGCCCGGCACGGTCGTCCCGTCGGTGCCCGCCCAGAAGCGGCGGTGCATGTAGGGGATGAACCACCGGTCCAGCCCGATCCAGCCGGCGTTGCGCCATGCGAGCGCGAGCAGCAGGCCGATGATGATCAGGGCCGGGTTCGAGCCCAGGGAACCGGCGAGCACGAAGTTGCCCGACACGAAGACCATGAAGAAGGCTGCGATCCCCGTGAGCAGCCCGACGAGGAGCCCCAGGCCGATCGCGAGCTCGCCCAGGGCGACGAGCGTCGCAAACAGGCTCGCATTGGGTTGGACGATGTTCTGGAGGAACCAGACGTACCAGCTGGGCGTGCCCTCGGCGGCCACTGCGCCGCTCACCATGCCCATGATCTGGCTGCCGTCGCCGCCGATCCAGCCGCTGGTGATCTTGTGCCAGCCGGCCGGGAGATAGACATAGGCCGCGTAGAGCCGCAGGACGAGCCACAGCCACGCGGCGGCCTGGCTCGCGAACAGGAACCGCGCCCACCGCGGCTCCGTGAACTGCTCGGGGGTCATCGGAGGATGGACGAGGCTGTCGACCATGTGTGGGCCTCCCGAAGGACTAACCGGACGGAGCGGTATTCAAGAGATCCATGATGATCCTTCGGACGCGGCGAGACAATGCCCACCAGGACGGGCGCGGCGCTGTCTCGCCTACCGACATCTTCAGTCGCTTGCGCGTTTGGTCGGTGGCGCATCGGGAGCCGTGAAAAGGCGCGGTCACGCTCGCTAAGATCAGCAGGCAGCGCAGTTCGCGCCGAGGACGCGTTGCGCTCAGGCGGCGCCGAGCGCAGCGCGGATTTCGTCGATCATCGACTGCTCGACCGGCGCGACGCCACCTCCCTTGGCCTGGGCGACAACGTCAGCGACTCCGAGCACGAGCTGCCGGTAGGCGTCGAGCTCGTCCGGCGCCTTGGCCTCGAGGGTTGCCACGGCCGACTGCAGGGCTGTCATCGTCTCCGCACGCACCTTCTCGGGCGAGGCGGTCAGCCCGAAGCCACTGGAACCGCGGGTCAGCTCACGCACGAGAGCCGAAGCCGCAGTGGTCTGTTGTCCGGCGAGGTACTTCCCGAGGGCGCCGACTTCGCCGAATGTGTCCGTGAAATCGCGGTCGCTCAACGACACGAGCATGCCGGTGCCGGTGATGCCCTTGCGGAGGGCATCCCACTCCTGCTCGGTGAAGTCTGCCTTGCTGGCCATGGTCAATCTGCCTCGCGTCTCGGGAGTGCTCGAGTCCTGGCTTGCCAGTATGCCCCCGCTCGTCAGCCCGGCGAGCGGCTGGCCCCAGTGCCGCTTTCCTCGCCGCGTTCGACCACTTGCTGAGGCTCGGGACTCGCCGCGGTTCCCGACCCGACCTCTGTCTCGACATCGGGCGGTAGCGCCCCGAACTCGGACGGGAACAGTTCGTGCAGGGCGACGTTGATCCCGGCGGCGACCGGTACCGCCAGGAAGGTCCCAACCACCCCAAAAGCAGTCGTCCCCACCACGACCGCGAACAGCGCGACCAGCGGATGCAGGTTCACGGCGCGGCCCAGCACCGCGGGCATGATCAACACGTTCTCGACCTGGCGCAGGATGGTCAGGAACACGACGGCAGCGATCGCGAGGGGAAGCCCGCCGGTGGACAGGGCCACGATCGCGACCACGAGCCCGGCGAAGATCGGCCCGATGAACGTGACCACGTTGAGCGCGCCCACGAGAGCACCCAAGGCCAGGGGCGACGGGAGTCCGAGCACCAGCGCGAACACGAGCGTGCAGACGACAGTGACGAACGCGACGAGCACGAGCTGTCCCCGTAGCCATCGGCCAACCACCACGTGGATCCGACCGGCGACGCGACGTACCTCGGCGCGGTCGGTGGGCGAGAGGAACCGCAGGGCCGGGTCGACGAGCCGGCCTCCGTCGAGGAGCAGAAAGAACACGACGATCAGGAGCAGCAGCAGGTCGAACGCGCTCTGGAGCAGGCCCTGGGCAGCGCGAATCGCGCCCTCCGGGGTCTGCAGGAACGCACGCAACGCCGCCTCGGCCTGGGCGGCGAGCTCCGCGGCCGTGATCGTCTCGTCGCCGATCGTGAGCGACTCGCCGCCGAGCACTTGCCGGATGGCGGTGGTGAGCGCGTCGGGGCCGGCCCGGGCCAGGAGCTCGCCCTCCCGGTAGATGGGGCCGGCAAACGCCGCGACCAACCCGGCGACGACGAGCACCCCGATCCCGTACAGGACGATGACGATGACCAGTCGCGACCGGCGGGTCCGCTCCTGGAGGCGGTCCACATACGGGCTGAAGGCGTAGGCGATGATCGCGGCGACCGCGAACGGCAGCAGGACGGGGCGGGCGAACCAGAACACGACCACGAGAAGCGCGAGCAGCGCGACGGCACGCTTGCCCGGCAGGCGGATCTGCGGGTCGACCAACGGGATTGGGCGGCTCACGGCGACGTGCGCCCGGTCGGCTCTGCCGCTGCAACCCGGCTCTGGGCGGACTCGCCAGGGTCATCCCGTAGCAGCAGCGCCGCGACCCATCGCGTGCGGTCGTTGTGCTGGAGCACGAGAACCATCAGGACGGTGATCGGCATCGCCAGGAGCATCCCCACCGGCCCGATCAGCCATGCCCAGAAGAAGAACATCCCGAACACGAGCCACGTCGTGAGCCGCAGCGCCCGTCCGGTCAGCGTGGGCTCGAGGACGTTCTCGGCGATGAGGTTGAGGACCGTGCCGCCGGCGACGATCGCAAGGGCGGCGACGGGGCCGGACTCGGCGAACGCCAGGATCGTCGGCGGAATCATCGCGAGGATCAGGCCGAGGTACGGCACGAAGCTCAGGAAGAAGACCCCGACCGCCCACAGCGGCGCGTGGTCGACCCCGACGATCAGCATCAGCACCAGCATCCCGAGCGCCGTGAGGAGGTTGATGCGGATCCGCACGACGATGTAGGTCACTGCGGCCTGCGCGAGCGCCGGGGCTTCGCGGAACACCGGGTTCTCGCTGCCCATACCGCCCGCCACGAGGCGCGCGAGTCGCGGCCCGTCGAGCAGGAGCAGGGCCGCGATCACGATTGCGAACGCAAGGCTCCCGCCGACCTGGAGCGCGATGTCGACAGCGGCCCGGAGCGCCCCGACGAGGACCTCCGGCGGGATCACGTCCCGCAGCGTCGTCGCGGCGCCGCTCGGGTCCGTCGCTGGGACGACGTCGTCGTACCGGGCGTTGAGCGCATCGGCGTATCCGATCATCGACTCGGCGAGGGTGTGCGCGGAGTAGACAGTGAGCCAGACGATGGCACCGCCGATGACGACCAGGGCCCCCACCGTCAGTGTCAGCGCGAGCGCCGAGGAGCGCCCTCGGCGTTCTAGCCAGGTGAACAGCGGCGCCGCGATCGCTGCCAGGAACAGCCCGAGACCGAGAGGTGCGACCACCGGCGCCATCCACGCCACGAGGAACAGCGCCAAGCCCACCGCGACGGCCGTGACGAGCATCGCGAACAGGTTCGAGGCCCCGCGGACCCAGCCGGGGACGATCGACCGGCGCTCGTGACTCGCGGGCTCGGTCGTCTGCGTGGCGTCCGGCACGTGTCCGGTCACGCAACGTCCCCCCGGGCGTACGCTCGCAGTTCCGATGTCGACGGCAACGTCGGTCGCCCGCGGCGCCCCACCTTCAGCAGGATCCAGGCGATCGGAATCGGCAGGAACCACTGGAACAACCGGAACAGCATGACGCCGGCGGTGACCTGGGCCTCCCATGACGGGCCGGTGATCGCGGTGAGTCCGGCGATGTAGAGCAGCTCCGGGATCCCGGCACCCCCCGGAGCGATCGGGATGATGGTGATCGCGCTGGTCAGCGCGAACACCGCGAGCACGCCGACCGCGGTCAGCGTCTCGGCAGGGATGCCGACGATCCGCAACGCGAGGATGAGGACGGCGCACCAGGTCAGTTGGCCAAGCGTTCCCACGAGCAGGGCGACTAGCCCGCGCTGCCGTACGACGTCTCCCAACTGACCGCGGAACGCCAGGATCGCGCCACCGACCGACGGGACCGACCGCCCGAGCCGGCGGGCGACCGCCTGCACCATCCGGTCGCCGAAGCGCGCCACCCATCCCGCCGTACGGTCCGACCGCACGATCGCCACGAGGATCGCCGTCGCGACGACGAAGATCGCGGCACTCAGCCAGGCCAGGAACCGCGCGACGTCGTAGCCCTGCTGCCCAGCCCCGACGAACGTGACCGCGACGAGGGCGATCAGCGGCGTCAGGAGCCGGTTCAGCTGGTTGATGACACCATAGAGCGCCATGCCTGACGTTGCGGGCTTGTTGGGCACGCCCCAGCCGCGAAGCACGACCCACAGCACGCCCATGTTCCACGGGCCCATCGGGACGCTCGCGCCGATCCCGGACAGGATCAGGTACGCCTGCGTGCCGCGGATGAGCGACAGGTGACCCATCAGCAGCGGAAACATCGCCCCGCTCACCAGCCACGCGACCACTACTGCGGCGAGCATCAGCACCAGCTGGCCCAGCGTCAGCGCCTGGAACGTCGCGAGGACGTCGGCGTAATCCACGCCGGCCCGGGGAAGGATCACGCCGAAGACGACCACCAGGATCCCGACGACCAGACCGGTTCGGAGCAGCGCCGCCCGCCGGCTCGGGGTGACAGGCCCATCGGGAACTGCGGACTCCCCGGTCGAGGGCGCGGTCGCCGAACCGATCGCCGACGCCTCGTCCATCGCTTGGTCCACGGTCCCATCGCCCTCCAGCAGCAGCCGTTGGGCGAGCCTACCCCCAATCCACCTGTGCATCATCCGCTCGCCGGCAGGACGGACGTCCGCGGCGCTGATACCGTCGGCGACATGCTGAGGCACCGATGATCCTGCGTGCGCTCATCGGGGCGGCGATCGCCCTGATCGTCGGCCGGCGACTGATCCGGCGGCGCGCAATCCGCGAGATCACGGCGAACCCGGTTCCAGTCGAGGCCGCCCGAGGCCTGGTCGAGGCGGCGCTGGCCGGTGGCCGGGCGCACCGCCGCCAGCTCGCACTCAACCTCGAGCCGGCGCGCGCGACGGCGGTCGAATTGCTGGTCGACGGCCCGGCGTTCTTTCCCCGGCTCATGGCCGACATCGAGGCCGCGACGACCGACGTCCACATCCTGATCTTCGGGTTCAAGGACGGCGAGATCGGCGGGCGGGTGCGTGATCTGCTCGTACGCAAGGTGGCCGAGGGCGTACCCGTCCGGCTCTTGGTCGAGGCGGGCTACAGCCAGCCTGACTTCGGCTCCAAGGCGTTCTACAGGACGCTCACCGAGGGCGGGGTCGTCGTCACGGCAAACCAGGGGGCGTTCCTGGATCTTGACGGCCCGTTTGGCGAGCGCCGCATCGACTGGCGCTTCGACGACCTGGGCCACTTCGACCACCGCAAGATCGTGGTCATCGACGGGCGGGTCGCGTTCGTGGGCGGGCCGGGCATCGAGGACCACTACGCCAACGACGAGTTCCACGACCTG
>DASSRG010000224.1:0-17709 GCA_035701885.1 Candidatus Limnocylindrales bacterium | reverse complement strand
GTGCCCGCCGGCTCGGTCTACGGCTTCCTCGGCCCCAATGGCGCAGGGAAGACGACAACCCTCCGCATCCTCGCCGGGCTCACCCGGCCCACCTCCGGCAGCGCGTCCGTCGCGGGCGTGCCGCTCGAGGCCGGTGCCGCGTACCGCCGCGAGGTCGGGTTCCTCGCGCAGGACCCGCGGTTCTACGACTGGATGACCGGTCGCGAGACGCTGCGCTTCGTCGCCTCGACGAGCGCGGACGCCTCAGCCCGGGACGAGGCGTGGATCACGAAGGTCCTGGACACGGTCGGCCTCGACGAGGCGGCCGCGAAGCGACGGACCAGGACGTACAGCGGCGGCATGCGCCAGCGCCTCGGCATCGCCCAGGCAATGGTGACGAAGCCGTCCGTCCTCCTCCTCGACGAGCCCGTTTCCGCGCTCGACCCGATCGGCCGCCGCGAGGTCCTTGACCTCATGGCCAGGCTCAAGGGCGAGACGACGGTCTTCTACTCCACGCACATCCTCGACGACGTCGAGCGGGTCGCCGACAGCGTCGCGATCCTCGATCGCGGCCGGCTCGTCCGCGCCGCACCCACCCACGAGCTGCTCGAGTCGTTCACCAACGACCGGCTGCGGGTCGTCCTCGGCGGTGCCGACGACACGACCGGCGTCCAGCTCGCCGCCCTCGCGCACGTCGCGTCCGTCGAGCCCGCGGAGCGGGACGGCGACGTCCGTGCCTACCTGTTGCGCATCCGGCCCGAGGACGCCCTCGCCGTCCAGCGCGACGTCACCCGGTTCGCGGTCGACAACGACCTGACCCTCATCGAGAACGGTCTCGTGCGCCTGGCGCTCGAGGACGTCTTCCTCCGCCTGATCGATACCAAGGAGCGTGCGGCATGACCGCCCAGATCGTCAGCGGCGCCGTGGCGGCGCCGCGCCCCGCCGAGCGGCGTGTCGCCGGCTTCGGTGCCCTCGTCCGCAAGGACGTCACGGAGTGGACCCGCGGCTTCCGCGCCTGGGTCGTGCTCGCGGTCACCACCGCGTTCATGGTCCTCACGGCAGCCAACGGCTGGATCACGAGCCAGATCATCGCCGCGCTCCCCGAGGGCGCCGAGGCCCCGGCACCGAGCTCCCTCGTGCCGATGGACAACCTCCTCGCCGCGGTCGGCGCGCAGATCTTCGTCCTGGCGGCGATCTTCGCCGTCGGCAGCCTGATCGTGTCCGAGCGGCAGTCCGGGACGCTCGCCTGGGTCGCCTCGAAGCCGGTCTCGCGCAGCGCGATCTGGCTCGCGAAGTGGGCCTCGTCGAGCGCGATGCTCGCCGTCGCCGCCGTCGTCCTGCCGCTGGTGGCCACGGTTGCCGTCGTCGTCGTGCTCTACGGGGCGCCGCCGGTGGCCGCCGTCGCGGGCTTCGCGGCCGGGATGATCGCCCTCGTGGCGTTCTTCGCGGCGGTGGGGCTCGCGGCCGGGACGATCGTGCCGGGCCAGCCCGCGGTCATCGCGGTCGGCTTCGTCGTGTTCGCCCTGCTGCCGGTCATCGGCGGGATCCTCGGCGACGCGGTCAACGCGCTGCTGCCGACGTCAATCCTGCCCTGGTTCGCCGGGCTGGCCACCGGGATGCCGGTCGGCTGGACGACGCCGGTCGCGTTCGCGGTCGTGACGGCCGCGGTCGCCGGGCTCGGCCTCTACCGGATGAACCGCATGGAGCTGTGATCGCCCGACGAGCACACGGCACGAAGCCCGCCTCCTCGTTCGAGGGGCGGGCTTCGTCGTGTCCGCCGAGGCCGGTCCGCTGCGTCGTCGGCAGCGGGCGACGCGAGACCGCTACGCCTCGACGAGCGGGACGTCGACGACGTGCTCGGCGAGGAACCAGACCTGCATCTCGTGGCGGCGCAGGACGTCGCCCATCAGCAGGTCGTTCGTGCCCCAGTCCTTGAGCTCCTCGGTCTTCTCGATCGCGTCGCGGACCTTCTCGATGATCGTCTCGTGCGCGTCGAGCAGCCGATCGAGCACCACCGGGATCTCCTCGGCGCCGTCGGGCGCCCGCTCGATCGTCGTGAGCTCCGCGGCGTGGCGCGGGTCGCCCACGCTGATCCCGCCGAGCATCTGGACGCGCTCCGCGATCTCGTCGATCAGCTCGAGCTGCTCCTCGGCGTGCTTGTCGAACAGCAGATGGAGCTGATAGAAGGTCGGCCCCGCGGCATTCCAGTGCGCCTTCTTGTACAGGGCGTAGAGGATCGTCGAGTCGGCGAGGATCGCGTTCAGCAGCTGGCAGCTCTCGGTCCGCGCCTCCGCGGACAGGGCGATCGGCAGCTGCCGGAGGGTCCCGAACTGCTGGAGCTCGCCGCCGCGCTGGGCGAGGCGCGGCTCCGGGGACGCGCCGCGGCGGCCGTTGCCGTCGCGCGATGCATCGGTCGCCCTGCTTCCGTTCCTGGATGTTGAGCTGGATCCGGACGCGGCCCGCGTCCGACTGTTCGTCGTGGCCATCGGGGACTCCTGCTGGCGCCCGCGCGGTTCGCCCTCGGCGCGCACGGGCCGTGGGGTCCATCCTCGGGAACCTCGCCCCACGCGCGCGGCGCCACGGGGCGTGCGGGGGTTGCAATGGGGTGAAGACCGCGAGCAGTCGCCTCAGGGAGCCGGCGTCGGCGGACCCCACAGGCCGGCGCCGGCCGCCCGGGCGGACGCCTCGGCATCGCGCAGGTCGTCCTGACGCCGGACGTCGGGCGGGAACGAGACCGCCTGCGCGTACCCCTGCGCCACGAGCTCCAGGTTGACCAGCCGCCAGTCGCTGCCCTCGCGCAGCCAGACGTAGCGCAGGAGCCGCCCGAAGCGATCCCGATCGCTCACGTCACGCTCCAGCACGACCGTTCTGCCCTCGACGAGCGCCGCGTTCGCCAGCGCCGCCTCCCGGCCCATGAACTCGACGGGCGTGTCCGGCTTCACGCTCTCCGGCGCGTCGATCCCGATGTAGCGGAGCCGCTCGTCACCGGAGCCGCGATCCACGATCAGCGTGT
Source organism: Candidatus Limnocylindrales bacterium (assembly GCA_035701885.1). Classification (GTDB taxonomy): domain Bacteria; phylum Chloroflexota; class Limnocylindria; order Limnocylindrales; family CSP1-4; genus CAIXZV01. Next base: position 14,717 of record DASSRG010000224.1, on the reverse strand, counting down.
CGCCGTCGACGACGCGAACGACGCGGGCGTCCTCGGTCGGGCCTGTCGGGGCCCGGTCGCCGGCGTGCGGCGACGAGGACGACGATGACGATGGCGCCGCGACCGGGCCGCCCACGCAGGCGGCGATGATCGCCCCGAGGACGAGCGCGATGAACGGTGCACTGGCAAGGCGGCGCCGCATGCCGCCAACCGTAGCGCCGGCGCTACTCCACCGGGCCGCGTGCGCGTGCGGCCACGACGTCGAGCCTGGCCACGGCCGGCTCGCTGCCCAGCGCCGCGTACGACCCGTCCACGTCGTCGACGACATCGACCACCAGGGCCCACCGGCCGACGGTCCCGGGTGCCAGCAGCGTGTCCTTTACCGTCTGCATCTCGCCGGGCTTCAGCGGGACCGCACCCAGGGCAACCTGGGTCGGCGTGCCGTCCTGATCGGCATCCGGCGTGCCGTTCTCGGACAGCCGCACCCAGCTCGCAACGAGCCGCGTGCCTCGCTCCACGGTCATCTTCCCGGCGCCCGCGTCGAGGGTCCATTCCCCCGCCCACGTCTCGGTCCCGGTGTTCGCGGCGTTCACCGACAGCTTGATCGGGCTCCCGGCTTCCACCGCCTGCGCGCGCACGTTGAGCCGCAGCGATGCCCGCCGGTCGCCAGGGATGAACACGGCCGTGTTCCCGGAGGTGACGAATGCGTTCCCGAAGCGCCGGTCGCGGACGTTCATGTGCAGCTCGTACGCGCCCGCGGCCGTCGGCAACGGCGCCGTGAGCCGCATCGTCTTGCCCCGGACCACCACCGAGACCTTGCGGGGTGCCGACGCCTCGCCGTTGCGCACCGGGACGTCCGGCGAGCCGGCCGCCGCCACGATCGGGTCCTCGGCGGGGACGAACTTCGCCGAGACGTCGGCCCCGGGGAACCGCCATGCCTTCGGCGCCTTCAGGCTCCACGCGGCCTCCACGGCGTCGCCGGAGCGCACGACCTTGGGGGTGCTCGACGCCTTGACCTTGGCGAACGGCGCGGCCTTGGCGGTCGGCGTCGTGGCCGCGGCGACGGCCCCGCCGCGGGTCCAGACGAACCGGCGAAGCGCATAGACGCTGATCCACTCGCCCTGCCAGGCGTCGCGCGCGAGCGGGTCCATGAGCCACACGCGGCCGCGCTTGCGGTCGTAGCGCTCGATGTACATCGCGTGGTTGTCCTTCTTGCCCTTCTTCTTCCAGAACGCGTGGTCCCAGCGCCCGAAGTAGCGCGGCAGCTTGTGGTAGTCGCCGAGCACGATCGCGCCGGCGCCCTTCGACAGGCGCGTCAGCAGCTGGTTCCAGGTCATCGGGTCGCCGCCGTCGGGCGAGTACTTGAACGAGAAGCCGAGCTTGCGGAACGCGACGCGCATGTCGCGGAACTGCGACCCGCCGTGCGTGTCACCCGAGAGGGCCCGAAGCCGCTGGTGGGTGATCTCCCGGTCCCCGTTCGTCCACTTGTCGAGCAGCATCGCGCCCGACGCCCAGAGGCAGTCGATGAACGGCCGCTGGTCGGTCTGGGTGACGAAGCGCGCCTTGTAGCCGGGGAGGGGCCTCGGCGGCTCCAGGGCGGCGGCCGGCGCCGGCGAGGCGGCCGGGAACGCCGTCAGCACCGACGCGACGGCGAGCAGGGACGCGGCGAGGACGCGGGCGACGGGGGCGAATCGGCCGGGCGTGGCCGGGCGGGGTCGAGCGGCGATGGGCATCCGGACGTCGTTGGGCGGTCGGGTGACGGCCCGGCGACGACCGGGGCGAGGGTGACCGCGAGGATGGAGGAAGGGCTCCTTCAGCCTCGCGGAACGGGCCCGTCAGGGCCATGGTCCAGCCGTCCCGGCGGACCTCGACGATGGTCCGGGGCGGCCTACGGCCAGCTGATGGTGGCATTCAGCGGCGTGATCCCGAACCCACCCTCGGTGTTCTGGAGCACGAGCCGCCACGGGTTCGGCGCCGTGACGGCAAAGTCGACGTCCGTGCCCACGCTGCCCTGGTCCGGGGCGTACGTCAGGTTGCCGCTGCCGCCCTGCTCGATCAGGTCCACCTCGTACGTGAACGGGTGCCCGCCCCATTCGGCCGTCACGCCCACGTTCCCGTTCGCGCGAGGGGTGAACGTGGCCACGATCCCGTTCGTGTCCGGGTAGTCCGTCCCGTCGAAGCGGGCGTGCTCGATGGCGACCTTCGGCTTCTTCGCCGGAAACGTCAGCGTCACGTCGGCCAGCGGCTGCGCCGTGTCCGCGCCGCGGAGCGTCAGGATGAACGTCTCGCGCGACTTGGTCGTCTTCGCGCTCAGTGTGCCGCTCGGCGCCGTTCGGCAGCCGAGCTCCTTGTCCGGGGTGCTGAGGCACATCACGATGTCGCCGATCCCCGAGACGCTCGCGACCTGCGCCTTGACGCTGCCCGTCGCGCTGTTCCAGGTGAACGTGCGGTCGCTGCCGTTCGAGTCGTCCTCGGCGTCGAGCTGCATCCGGCTGAAGGCGATGGAGGCCGTTGGCGCGGGCGCCGGCGTCGCGGAGGCGTCCGGTTCGTCGGTCGGCTCGTCCGTCGGGTCGGTGGTCTCCTCGTCCGACGGCTCGTCGGTCGGCGCCTCCGTGGCCTCGTCGGTCGGCTCGTCGGTCGCCTCGGCGACGCCGCTGGGCGCCTCCGTGGGGCTCGCCCGGTTGCCGGTGAGGAAGGCGCCGGCCGCGAACCCGCCGAGCACGGCGAGCACGGCCACGAGGGCGATGACGACGAGGCGCGAACGGTTCTCCATGGGGCGCATCGTAGGTGCAGGGGCGCACCGCGTCGCCCGTACCTTCGGGTGGGTGCGGGATGGTCCGTGGCGGTCAGGTGGGGATGTGACTCAGGGGCGCTACTGGGCCGCCGCGGCCTCGTCGCGCGGCGGGGCGGGGTTCGCCAGGCCTTCGACCACCTCCGCGTTCGGCAGCGTCAGCAGGATCGATGCCGGCGCGATCACCTTCCAGCTTCGCGACCCGCCACCGAGCACAATGCGCTCGCGATTCATGACCGCCGCATCGATCCAGACCGGGAGCCCCGGCGGGAGCCCGAACACCGTCACGCCGCCGATCTCGTGTCCGGTGATCGCGCGAGTCTCGTCCGGCGAGGCGAACGACGACTTCCGCCCGAAGCGGCCCTTCACGGCGCGGTTCACGTCGAGCCGGTGGGTGGCAAGGACGACGCACGCGGCGTAGACCGGCTCCGCGCCCTTGCCGACGACCACGATCGTGTTCGCCGAGTCCTCCATCGCGAAGCCGTAATGCGCGCAGAACGCCGCGGTGTCGGCCAGCGCCGGATCGCACGGGAACAGCTCGTACTCGCCGCGGCCGGCGAGCGCGGCCTCGAGGGCGGCGCGGTCCCGATCCTCGGTGGGTGTGTCTGCGGTCATCGGGCAACGGTAGCGGACGCGGCGTGCGTCATTTGTCGGGGCGGGATACCGACGGGCCTCGATGGCCGGGGGCGTGTGCGCGCGGCACGCTCGTCCCGGTCAGCCCCAGCCCCAGCCACGCGAAGGAGCACCCGTTCGATGTCCGTCCTGATCGCCGAAGCCGATGCCACCGTCGACGCCCCCGCCGGCCTCGTCCTGGAGATCATCCGCGACTTCGACGGCCATCATCGGCGGATCCTCCCGCCGGCCTTCTCGGACTTCAAGGTGCTCGCCGGCGGTGTGGGCGCCGGGACGGTGACAAGCTTCACGACGACGCTCGGCGGCCGCCGGACGCACGGCCAGACGGTGGTCACCGAGCCGGCTACGGGCGTCGTGCGCGAGGACGTCGTCGGCCGGGACATGGTCACGACGTTCCGCGTCCAGGAGCGCGGCCACCACGCGTTCGTGACGATCCGGACCACGTGGACGCCCGCCCGCGGGATCAACGGCTTCCTCGAGCGCCGTTTCGCCGTCCGGATGCTGCGCGACGTGTATCGCCAGGAGCTCGCACTGCTGCAGGCGTACGCGCGCGAGCTCGACGGATATCGGTCCGCCGCCGCGGCCGGTGCCCCCGTCGCGGCCACCGCCTGACGAGCCCACCAGAATCGAACGGCCCGCTCCCGAAAGGAAGCGGGCCGGTCGTGGCCGCGAGGGCGACCTCAGTCGTGGAAGCGCGGATCCGTCCCGGCAAGCACCTGGGCGAGCCAGGCGACGTCGTCGAGCTGGTCGATCCGGTAGGCGCCGTCGCCGCCGGTGCAGTTGGGCGGCACGCCGTAGGAGTTGATCGCCACCTGCAGGTTGGTGTTGTTCAGGAAGAACGGGCCGCCTGAGTCACCGGAGCAGGTCCCGCCCCGGTGCGGCCGGCCGTTGTTGTTCGAGAACACGAGCGACGACTTGTCGTGGACGCCGTAGACACCCTTGGTGTTGTTGATCTTCTGCTCACTCTTCCGCCGGGTGTCGCCACCGAGCTGCGACTTGGGGCGGGAGTACTCGAGGCCGTAGCCGACCCCCTCGAAGATCGTGTGCGACTTCGCCTTCTTGGTGAACTGGTCGAGGTAGTTGAGGCCGGCCAGCCGCGCGAAGTTCACGTCTCCCGGCGGGTCGTATGGCTCCGAGAGGAGCACGACGCCCGCATCGGCCAGGAAGAACGCGCCATTGTCGAAGTCGGGGTGCGGGTACGCCGTCCCGCGGATCCAGGTGTCGCTCGCGTTCAGCGTGTCGCGGTAGTGCACGTAGCGACCGGCGTTGTCATCGGGGATGAACGGCGCGGGCCCGATGTCGGTGTAGTCGGGCTCCTCCTCGAACGAGACCCAGACGTCGTTGCCGCCGAAGCCGCCGTCCTCGGTGGTCGGCTGCCCGTTCAGGCCGGTGCCGAACGTGCAGTGCCCGGCCGTGAGCACGACCGTGGGGCTGATCAGCGTGCCCGAGCAGTTGAACCAGGAGCCCGGATCGTCGAACCGGGAGTCCTCCTCGTCCGGGACGTAGAAGAAGAGTTGTCCCACGTAGGGGTGCTCGCCGTCGTCATCCTGGCCGTTCGTGATGGCGCCGACGGGGGCCGCCAGGGCCAGGGTCAAGGCGACCCCGGCAAGCAACGCCCCCCGGATCCGTCCGTGCCGCATGCGCTCCTCCCATGACGCCCGCCACGACGGTGTGGCGGGTCGAGGTCACTCGCGCGCGGGACGCGTGCCACTGCTCGGCGGCGGCACCGGCGCATCCGTCGTGCGGAATGACTGGATAGCCCGACGCTACCCGGGCCCGTCAGGTCGCGTCAACGGGAGGTACGCGTTCGCAACGCGCAAGGTTCGCAACAGGCGGTCCGGCGAAGGTCCGCCACTTCACCCGGGCGATAGCATTGAGGGAGTCGAAACGACCCCAACACGCGCGCCGACGCGCGCTCCAGCCCGGAGACTTCCGATGACCGCGACACACGACCTCCACGAGCTCGGCCAGAGCCTGTGGATCGACAACATCACCCGGCCGATGCTCGATTCCGGGACGCTCGCCAGGTACATCGAGGAGCTCGACGTCACCGGCCTGACCTCGAATCCGACGATCTACGACAAGGCGATCGGCGGCTCCGACGCGTACGACGACGACGTCCGCCGCTCGGCGGAGGCCGGCGACCCGCCGGAGGAGACGTTCTTCGAGGTCGCGCTGAGCGACCTGACCCGCGCCGCCGACCTGTTCCGGCCGGTCCACGACGCCACCGATGGCGTGGACGGCTTCGTGTCGCTCGAGGTCTCGCCGCTGATCGCCTACGACAGCGCCGCGACGACCGCCGACGCCGCCCGCCTGCACGGCAAGGCCGGCCGCCCGAACCTGTTCATCAAGATCCCTGGGACGCAGGAAGGACTGGCGGCGATCGAGGAGTCGATCCTCGCGGGCATCCCGATCAACGTGACCCTGCTGTTCTCGCCGAAGCAGTACCTCGCGGCCGCGGAGGCCTATACCCGCGGCATCGAGCGGCGCATCGAGGCCGGCCTCGACCCGCGCGTGACCTCGGTCGCGTCGCTGTTCATCAGCCGCTGGGACTCGGCGGTCACCGACAAGGTCCCCGCCGAGCTCAACCTCAAGCTGGGCCTGGCGATCGGCGGGGCGGCGTACGGGGACTACCGCGAGTTCTTCGCGACGCCGCGCTGGGAGGCGCTCAAGGCGAAGGGCGCGCGCGTCCAGCGGCTGCTGTTCGCGAGCACGGGCACGAAGGATCCGACCGCGTCGAAGACGCTGTACATCGAGGGTCTGGCGGCGCCGGACACGATCAACACGATGCCCGAGGAGACGCTGCTCGCCCTCGCCGAGGCCGATGCGCGGATCCAGGCACTCCCCACCGACGGTGAGGCGGCCCGCGCCCAGCTGGCCCGGTTCGAGGAGGCCGGCATCTCGGTCGACGCGCTCGGCCTGGAGCTCCAGCAGAAGGGCGCCGACGCGTTTGTGAAGAGCTGGGAGTCGCTCCTCGCGCGCGTGCAGGAGAAGGCCCAGGCCGTCACCAGCGGCCGCTAGCCCGGCGGGCCCACCCCCCCCGCCCGTTCAACGCTCCCGCGCCGCAGCCCGGCCCGGGAGCAACATCGCCGCCCCGCCCGCCTCCCGTCACCACGAGGCACCCGCCGCCATGAGCAACGCCAAGGCCCGCCGGCGCGCCCGCGCCGCCATCGTCGAGTTCGGCCTCCGGATGCAGGTCGACGGGCTCGCGTACTGGACCTCGGGGAACCTGTCCGTCCGGGTTGCCGGCGACCCGGACCTCATCGCGATGTCGCCCACCTCGATGCCCTATGACCTGATCGAGCCGGATGACGTGCCGCTCGTTCGCCTCGACGGGAAGGTCGTCGACGGCGCACGCCCGCCCACCTCGGAGCTCCCGCTCCATACGCTCCTCTATCAGCGACGCCCGGAGATCGGCGCCGTCGTCCACACGCACAGCCCGGCCGCACTCGCGATGGCCGCGCTCGACTGGACGCTGCCGGCGTTCCTCACCGGCCTCGTCGAGGCGACCGGCGGGGCGGTCGTATGTGCCCCGTACGCGCGTCCGGGCTCCGCGGCGCTCGCGGACTCGGTTGATGCCGCCCTCGCGGGTCGCGGCTGCTGCTTCCTGCGCCACCACGGCCTGCTGGCCATCGGCGCCACGCTCCCCCTCGCGTTCCGTGCCGCGACGGTCACCGAGGGCGCCGCGGACGCGTACCTGCGCGCCCGAGCCGTCGGCCCCGTGAGCGACCTCCCGCCGCAGGAGGTCCACTGGATCGCCGAGTCGTGGCGCGCCCAGTGGACCGGCGAGGAGCTCGGCGCGCGCGGCTGACGCTCGCTCCCCTACCCTGCCCCAGACGACGCGCAGGCAACGATCGACGCGGAGGGCCGCATGACCGAGACGCTCATCCCCGACAAGGCGGAGTCGACCGCGGCAATCGACCGGCTGGACCTCCGGACGCAGCTGTTCATCGATGGCCGCTTCCGCGACGCGGCGGGTGGCGCCCGGTTCAGCACCGAGAACCCCGCCACCGGCCGACCGCTCGCCGAGATCGCGCGGGGCGGCGCGGCGGATGTCGACGAGGCGGTCGCCGTTGCCCGGCGCGCCGCCGACGACGGCCGTTGGAGCCGGCTGAGCCCCGGCGATCGCAAGCGGATTCTCATCCGCTGGGCCGACCTGATCGAGCGCAACGCGCGCGAGCTCGGGATCATCGAGACGCTCGACGCGGGCAAGCCGATCACCGACACGGTCGGCCTCGACATGCCCGAGACCGCCGCCTGCATCCGCTGGCACGCCGAGGCGACCGACAAGCTGTACGGCCAGGTCGCACCCGCGCCCGAGGGCGTCGTCGCGACGATCACCCGCGAGCCGGTGGGGGTAGTTGCGGCCGTGATCCCGTGGAACTACCCGGCGCAGATGGCCGCGTGGAAGCTCGGCCCGGCCCTGGCCACCGGCAACACGGTCGTCATCAAGCCGGCGTCCACGACGTCACTCAGCCTGCTCCGGATCGCCGAGCTGGGCTCGGAGGCCGGCATCCCGGACGGCGTCCTCAACGTGGTGACCGGGCCTGGCGACACGGTCGGGGAGGCGCTCGGCCGCCACCCGGACGTGGACTGCGTGGCGTTCACGGGGTCGACCGAAGTGGGGCGCCAGTTCCTCACCTGGAGCGCCGAGTCCAACCTGAAGCGCGTGCTGCTCGAGCTCGGCGGCAAGAGCCCGCAGCTCGTGTTCCGCGACGTCACGGACTTCGAGGGCCTGGCCGAGAACGTCGCCGTCGCCATCTTCTGGAACATGGGCGAGAACTGCTCGGCCGGGTCACGGCTGATCGTCCATCGCGCCGTGAAGGATCGGGTGGTGGAGGCCATCCGCGCGGAGCTCGCCAACTGGCCGGTCGGCGACCCCCTCGACCCCGCGACGAAGATCGGCGCGCTCATCAACCGCGGGCACATGGAGCGGGTGCTGCGGTATGTCGACATCGGGCGCCGCGAGGGCGCGCGCGTGGTCGCCGGCGGCGAGCGCATCCTCGAGGAGACCGGTGGCTACTTCGTACCGCCCACGATCTTCGACAACGTCCGCAACGACATGACGATCGCCCGCGAGGAGATCTTCGGCCCCGTCCTGTCGGTGATCGCGTTCGACACCGAGGCGGAGGCGGTCGCGCTTGCCAACGACACGCCCTACGGCCTCGCCGCCTCGCTGTACACCGACGATCTCAACGTCGCGCACCGGGTCGCGCGCGACCTCAAGGCGGGCGTCGTGGGCGTCAACGCGTACGCCGAGGGCGACATGACCACGCCGTTCGGCGGCTACAAGCTGTCGGGCTTCGGCGGGCACGACAAGAGCGTCCACGCGCACGACCAGTACACCGAGACGAAGACCACCTGGATCCAGCTCCGCCAGCGCGCCTGAGCGTCGGCCGTCCTGCAACCGCGCTGAGAGGCTGGTTCCCGCCGACAGGAACCCGACCGTCACGGAGCGCGACCGACGCTTGCCGTCCACTGGCGCGCCACGTCCGGCGTGCCCGACGAAAGGACGGTACGACGCATGACGACGGAGCGAAGCTCCTTCGACGACCAGGGCTCGGACGCCGCCACCGGCGACGAGTCCCTCGGCACCGTCGACGCGGTGGTCGGCACCCGCGAGGACCAGATGACGTCCTCCGGCCTGTCGGACGCACCCCCGACCAGCGGGTCGGAATACGACTGGAACCGGGGCTCGAGCAGCACCGGCAGCGGCACCTCGGGCGGCTACGGCAGCTCGAGCGGATCCGGCGACCGACTCCAGGACGCCACGAGCGGCGTCGTGGACCGCGTGACCGGCACCGCACAGCAGCAGGTCGGCACGCAGGTCAACAGCCAGCTCAACCGCGGCGCGGACATGCTGGACAAGGTCTCGCAGGCGATCCGCCAGAGCGGTGAGCAGCTGCGGGGCGACCAGCCGCAGATCGCGAGCCTCGCGGACACGGCCGCACAGCAGGTCGACCGCGCGGGCGACTACCTCCGCCAGACCGACTTCCAGGGCATCGTCCGCGGCGCCGAGGACTTCGCCCGGCGCCAGCCGGCGATGTTCCTCGGCGGGGCGCTTGCGCTGGGCCTCGTCGCATCGCGGTTCCTCAAGGCCTCGCCGAACGACGGGCAGTCCCGCAACGGCCGCGGCTTCCGGAGTGACAGCTACGGCTCGTACGGCCGCCGCTACGGCTCCTCGTACGGCGGCTCCTCGTACGGCGGGGCGTCGTACGGTGGCGGCAGCTACGGCAGCGGCTCAGGCATGTATGGCGCGACGACGGGTGGCTCGTACGGGTCGCAGCAGGCGAACTACGGCGGCGACCGCTCGACGAGCCCGTACGGCGGCACCGACACCGGCTCGACGTATGCCGAGCCCGGCTCCGGCGCCACCAGCAACCAGGGAGCGGAGCATGGCGGAGCCTAGGACCGAGCGCTCGCTGGGCGAGCTGTTCGGGTCGCTCACGAGCCAGCTCGGGCAGCTCGTCCACAAGGAGGTCGAGCTCGCCCGAACCGAGATGACGGCGAACGTCGTCCGGACGGGCCGCAACGCGAGCCTGATCGGCGTGGGCGGGGCGGTCGCCTATGGCGGCTTCCTCGTCGTGCTGGCGGCGGCGGTCGGCGTGCTCATGGCACTCGGCCTCGACCTGTGGCTCGCCGCGCTGATCGTCGGCCTCGTCGTGATCGGCATCGGCTACGCGCTGATCCAGCGCGGACGCTCCCAGCTCGAGGCGGCCTCCATCGCCCCGACCCGCACGATCGAGACCCTGAAGGACGACGCCGAGTGGGCAAAGGACCAGACCCGATGACATACGACACAGACCCGGCCACGACCGGATCGGACGCCGCGCGGACCGACGACCCCGATGAGCGCGTCGAGCAGCTCACCGAGGAGATCGACGAGACGCGCGACGGCCTCACGGAGACCATCCAGGCGATCGGCGACAAGCTGGAGCCCGGCAACCTCGCCCGCGAGGCGACGGACACGGTCGTCGCGACGACCCGTGGAAAGGTGGACCAGATGACCTACGGCGCCCAGGAGACGTTCCGCGACGTCACATCCAACCCGGGCAGCATCATCGACACCGTGAAGTCCAACCCGGTCCCCGCCGGGATGGTCGGCCTCGGCCTCGCGATGCTGTTCATGAACCGCGGCAAGCAGGGCCCGGGTGACCGGCGCTTCGCCAGCTCGCCCGCGGGCTACCGCGGCTACCAGTCGTTCGACTACGGTCGGAGCCTCCCCGGCGACCACGGCTACAACCGCCGCTCGTCCTGGGAGCAGCAGGAGTGGGACCGCCGTTCGTCCGGCTCGAACCCGATGGAGCGGGCCGGGCAGTCGGTTGCCGGAGCCGCCGGCGCGGCCGGCGAGACCGTGAGCAACGTCGCCGACGAGGCCGGCCGACGGGTCAGCGACCTCGCTGACACCGTGGGCGAGACCGCCGGCGAGATCCCGCAGCAGGCCGGCTATTACGTCCAGCAGGGCTCGTCCCAGATCCGTCGGTTCATCGACGAGAACCCCCTTGGTGCCGGCGTGATCGCGGTTGCCGCCGGAGCGGCGATCGGGATGCTCCTGCCGACGACCGAGATGGAGCGCCAGACGATCGGCCAGGCGCGCGACCAGGTGGTCGAGCAGGCCGAGTCGACGGTTCACCAGGCGCTCGACAAGGTCGACGAGCAGGTGCAGGAGTCGCAGCAGGCCTGACGCCGCGCGGGCACCAAGCCTCCTCCCAACGGCCGGTCCGGGGCACTCCGGGCCGGCCGTTCCATGTGCCCCACGACGGAACGAACCGATCCCGCCGTGGCCCGTGCTGCAGTCGCTCGCCGGCGAACCTCCTGAAATCGGGGTTGCCGTCGTGGCTACCCTTGAAGCGTGGTCTCTCCCCGAGACCCTGGGCGCCTGGCTGTCCCCCCCGGCCGGGCGCCCGTTCGTGTGTTCGGGCGCCTCCGAGTGGTTTCCGCCGCAGACGCAAACCACCCGGCTCCTTGACGGGAGCCGGGTGGTGTCGAGCGTCGGTCGGCCGGTTGGGCGCCGCCCGACCGTGGAGCCTGGCGGTCGGTCAGATCGCGCCGCGACCGGTGCGGCCGCCGCGGATCATGCCCACGACGACGACGACGAGGACCGCGCCGATGGTGGCGACGACGATCGTGCCGATGTTGATGCCCGTGGTGTAGTCCTGGTTCGTCAGCAGCCCGAACAGGAAACCGCCGACGAGCGCGCCGACGATGCCGAGCACGATGTGCCCGATGACGCCCAGGCCCTCGTCACCCTTGACGAGCAGGCCGGCGAGCCAGCCGGCGATCGCCCCGACGACAAGCCACGCGATGATGCTCATGGATGGTGTTCCTCCACTCCTCCGAATCCGGCGCAGCGCGCCACGCCTGCACTGTCGCGGAATGCACGTTGCAGACAGACTGCAAAGCCGAGTTCGGCGCGTGACGCCTGTCGAAATCCTCGGGCGGGATGCGTGGCCGATCCCCTACGCTCCCGCCCATGTCCCGACGCCTCGCCCTCGCCATCGGCCGCACGGCGCTCGCGCTGCTGACGATCGCCGCGATGGCGTACCAGTGGTGGGAGTCGTCGTCGCGCGGCGTGCTCGTGCCGCTGAACTTCCTCAGCTACTTCACGATCCAGTCGAATGCCATCGGGGCGGCGGTGTTCCTGGTCGGAGCCGCGCGCTGGCGACAGGCGGCCACGCCGCGGTGGGACCTCGTGCGGGGCGCGAGCGCGCTCAACCTGACCGTCACCTTCGTGGTGTTCGCGCTCCTGCTGTCGAACACCGACGTCGACGTTGCCAACAGCTGGGTCAACACCGTGGTCCACACGATCTTCCCGCTCGCGGTGATCCTGGACTGGCTGATCGATCCGCCGACACACCACATCAGCGGCCGCGCGAGCCTCGCCTGGCTCGTCTACCCGCTCGCGTGGCTCGCGTACACGATGATCCGCGGCCTTGTCGCCGGCTGGTACCCGTACCCGTTCCTCGACCCGGCCAACGGCGGCTACGGGTCGGTCGCGCTGTACGTGCTCGGGATCCTCGCGTTCGGGATCGTCGTGATCGCCGTCCTGCGCGTGGCCGGCAACGCGCTCCGCGACCGGCGGCTGGTCCCGCTGGCTACGGGTACGCCGGCCGGCTGAGGACCCCGAACGTGGTCGCGGGCCAGTAGCGCAGGAAGGCCCGACCCACGATCGACGCCTCCGTCACCGGTCCGAACGACCGCGAGTCGTCCGACACCTCGCGGTGGTCGCCAAGGACGAACAGCTCGTCCGGCCCCAGCGTCCACGACGACTGGTCGCTCTGGGGCATCGTCGGCTGGTTCTGCCCGTCCGCGTCGGCGAACGTGTAGGTGTTCTCGTCCAGCGCCGCTCCATCCACGTAGACGCGGCCGTCGTCGCCGATGTCAACGGTTTCCCCCGGCAGCCCGATGACCCGCTTGATGAACGGCGTGCCGGTCCCGTCCCCCCATCCCTCCGGCGGCTGGAGGACGACGATGTCCCCACGGTGGAAGGCGTCGAAGCGCGGCGTGAGCTTGTCCACGAGCACGTACTCGTCCGGCTCGAGCGTGTGCTCCATCGAGGTCTGGCGCACCTGGAACGGCTGCGCCACGAAGGACTGGATGACGAAGAAGGTGACCAGGGTCAGGACGAGGGTCTCGACGACCTCGATGAGCCAGCGCGGGGGTCGCATCGCTGGGGAGTATGCCCGGGTTCGCGGGGAGTGGCGCCGCGCCGATGGTCCGGTGTTAGCCTCGCTCGATGACCCTTCACCTCGACCAGTTCGATGTCCTGACGTTCGACTGCTACGGCACGCTGATCGACTGGGAGACCGGGCTGCTCGGCGCGATGCGGCCGATCCTGGCCGCCCACGGAATCACCGCGGACGACGAGGACCTGCTCGAGCGCTATGCGCGTCACGAGGCGGGCCTGGAGGACGGCGCGTACCTCCCGTACCGCGACGTGCTCGCCCGGGGGCTGGCCGGTGTGGCGGCCGAGCTCGGGTTCACGCCGACGGCGGATGAGCTCGCCGCGTTCGGAGGGTCGGTGGGCGATTGGCCGGCGTTCCCCGACTCTGCCGATGCGCTGGCGCGGCTGCAGACGCGCTACCGGCTGGTCGTCATCACCAACTGCGACGACGACCTGTTCGCCGCCTCGAACCGCCGACTCGGCGTGACGTTCGACGAGGTGATCACGGCCCAGCAGGCGCAGTCGTACAAGCCGTCACACCGGAACTTCGAGATCGCGCTCGAGCGGATCGGGCTGGACGCGCGCGTCCTGCACGTCGCCCAGAGCCTGTTCCACGACCATGTGCCGGCGAAGGCGCTCGGCCTCCACTCGGTGTGGGTCAACCGGCGCCACGACCGGCCGGGGACCGGCGCAACCCCGCCCGCGACCGCCACGCCCGACCTCACGGTCCCGGACATGGCGACGCTCGCGACGCTGGCGGGGGTGTAGGTCGGAGTCAGCGACCGGCTGCGGTCACCGGATCGCCGAGCGATCCACCGGGCCGCCGGCGCCGGCGGAGCCAGTTACATCGAGGGCGAGTAGCCCACCGCGAGGAACGGGCCCGGATCGTCGCGGAACTCGAGCAGGCAGCCCTTGCCGCAGAACGCGTACTCGTGCCCCTCGTGGGTGGTCGTCAGCCCCTTCTCGCGCGCAGCATCGACGTCGACATGCATGCCGCAGACCGGGTCCTCGTTGGCTTCGATGGTTCGCTGCTCGGTCATTCGGGTCCTCGGGTTCGGGGGCGAAGGGGAATGGAACAACTATACCCACGGGGAGTATTCGGGCCAAGCGGCGTGGCGGGCATCATCGGATCATGACGCAGCCTGCGCCGATCGCGGCGTTCCCCTCGCTCGACGATGCCGAGTCCGCGCTGGACTGGATCGGCATCGACTTCGTGGAGCGCGAAGGCCGGTTCGAAGGCGAGCTGGAGGGCGACGACCGTGAGCTGCTCGACGCGGCCATCGCCGACCCCGACACGCCGAGCCCTGTCCGCGACCTCGCGCGGGCGCTGCTCGCCCGCTGGGACGCCGACGGAACGCCGTCGCTCCCCTACGCCGTGACCTGGGACACCTGAGGCTCAGGGGCGGTCGACCTGGCCGCCGATGCCCTCCCAGGCGATGTCCATGACGCCCAGCGCGTCGTCGGGCCCGGCGGCCCAGACCGGCCGGTCGACGGTGCCGTCCGGACGGACGGCGCGGATGCTCGTCGTCCCGTCGCCGGTGCACGAGCCGGCGTCGTAGAGCAGCTCCGACGCGTCCGGCGCCCACGCCACGCGCGGACACACGTCCGTCGCGATGCGCCGGGCGTTGCCGCCGTCGGCTGGCACGATCC
>DASSRG010000223.1:0-11111 GCA_035701885.1 Candidatus Limnocylindrales bacterium | reverse complement strand
GGATCCTGCGCACGTGGGCGTCGCTCGTCCAGGACGGCCTGCTGCCGAACCACTTCCCCGAGGCCGGCGTGCCCGCCTACCACGCGATCGATGCGCCGCTGTGGTTCGTCCATGCGCTGGGCGCATACGAGCGCGCGACCGGCGACGCGACGCTTCCGCACGAGCTGCGGCCGGCCGTCGAGCAGATCACTCGCGCGTACGCGGACGGCACCCGGTTCGGCATCGGCGTGGATCCGGACGACGGCCTCGTCCGGGGTGGCGAGCCGGGCCTCCAGCTGACCTGGATGGACGCGAAGGTCGACGGCGTCGTCATGACGCCACGCCGCGGCAAGACGGTCGAGATCCAGGCGCTGTGGATCGAGACTTGTCGCCTGGCGGCCGGATGGGCGAACGCCGATGGCGACGACGCCGCAGAGAGCGCCCATCGATCCAACGCGCACCGAGCGGTCGAGTCGTTCCGAGCCCGCTTCCCGATCGCCGGTCGCGGCTTCCTCCACGACGTCATCGACGGCCCGGACGGCGACGACCCGTCGCTCCGCCCGAACCAGCTGCTCGCCCTGGGCCTCGTCCCCGATCTCGTCGACGACGGCCTCGCGGCCAGCGTCCTCGACATCGTCGACACGCACCTCGTCGTGCCGGGCGCGATCCGCACGCTCGCGCCGTTCGAGCCCGGGTACCACCGGTCGTTCCAGGGGCCTCCGGTCGTCCGCGACGCCGCGTACCACCAGGGCGCGGCGTGGACCTGGATGCTGGGACCATGGCTGGATGCGACCGCCCGGGTCCGGGGCAGGACGGCGGCGCGCGAGGCACTCGAGGTCGCCCTCGGCGCCCTGGATCCGGACGCAACCGGCGCGATCCCGGAGCTCCTCGAGCCCGAGCCGCCGTTCGAGCCGCGCGGCTGTCCGTGGCAGGCATGGGGTGTGGCTGAGGTCCTGCGCGTCGCCGCGTCGCTGTCCGGACCCTCGCACGCGTGAGCTCGGCCGCGTTCGTCCGCCGGTGAACGCGCCGGACAGCGAAGAGCCGCCCTCAGCAGACGCCGGAGCGGCTCTTCGATTCCCCCCGGCGGGCCCGAAGCCGAGGCCGGGCCGTTCATCGCCGGTCCCCCGGGCCGGCAGCCAGATCGTAGTTGGTCAGGCGCCAGATGTCACCTATTTAGCGACAGCCGATGCGATGCGTCCGGAATGCTCGGACCGCCGGAACGCATGCGGCGGGTATTCCCTGGCCGGCGGCTGCTGCCGTACTGTGGGTCGTGCCCGAAGGGGCCACGAACATCTAGTGATCCACCGTTGTTTTCAGTGGTGGAACAGCTAGTGATCGAGGTTCCTTCGGGCGTTTTCGTGTGCCCGGCTCACTTCGGGAATGGCCCGCCCGGACCGGACGCCACGACTGCCGCGACAGACGCGAGCGACAGGGCGGTCCCGAGCAGCATCGAGATGGCAACGGACAGGCGGCGGCGCATGGGCAGTTCCTCCACCCGGAAGCGCCGCGGGCCTGGGGGACCGTCGCGTTGCACCCCCGGATCGCGGATGCTAGGCTTCGCGCCGCCGTGGAGTCAAGTATTAGTCAACGATGCGAGTCGGAGCGGCGGCTGTCCGCTTCGCTCGACCCCGCCTGGCGCACCGCCCTCGGTCTCGAGCTCCGCGCCCAACGGCGAAGTCGTGGACTGACCCAGGAAGCGCTCGGCGCACCGCTGTCCAAGGGGTTCGTGTCCGCCGTCGAGCACGGACGAGCGGTTCCGTCGCTGTCCGCGCTCAGGCTGATGACCGACCGACTGGGCGTCCCCCTGGGGGAGTTCTTCCGCGGAGTGGATCGGCGGTCGACCGGGACTTGACCGCGCCGTATGATCGGCGTCATGGGAGACATGCAGGTCAGGACGCGGCGACGGGTCGTCGTCGATCAACGAGAGCTGGCAAAGGCCATCGGCGGGCGCATCCGCGCGGCGCGTGTGGCGGCACACCTGACGCAGCAGGAGCTCGCCGGCGACCGGTACACGAAGGCGTACATCAGCGCCCTCGAGCTCGGGCACGCCAAGCCATCGATGGCGGCGCTCGACTACCTCGCTCCCCGGCTGGGCACGACCCCCGACGCACTGCTCACCGACCACGCAAGCCGATGGACGCGCGTCGACGCCGATCTCCACCTCGCCGCGGGCCGTCACGCCGAGGCCGCAGAGGCGTACGCGGACCTTGCGGCGGCCGCGACCGAGCGCGTCACGCGCGGCGAGCTGCTCCTGGGCGCCGGTGAGGCGTACGCGCGGCTGCGCGACGTGACCCGCGCGGGACCGGCAATCGCCGAGGCGATCCAGCTGCTCTCGAAGGGCGGCAGCGCCGCAGACCGGATCCGCGCCCAGTACTGGCAGGCATGGGTGCACATGCACCTCAACGACCCGGAGGAGGCGCGCCGGCTGCTGCTCGACCTGCTGCAGCGGGACCTCTCGGCCGCCGAGGACCCCGACATCGAGGTGCGCATCCGCATCGCGCTCGCGAGCATCGAGTCCGACCACGGATCGCCGGAGCTCGGCCGGCAGTACCTGGAGGAGGCGCGGGATCGCGTCGACGGCCTGGACCTTCGCCGGCGCGCCGTCTACTTCGACGTCCTGACCCGTTCGCGGCTCCAGGCCGGTGACGCCGAGGCGGCGATCCGGGCCGGGCTGGAGGCGATCACGCTGTACCGGGCCGCGGACCAGGCGGCCGACGTGGCGATCCTCGAGAACGAGCTCGCGATGGTCTTCGCGTCGCTCGGCAACCTCGACCGTGCCGCCGACCTCGCCGGCCAGGCGCGAGCCTCAGCCGAGGCCATCGGCGATCGGCGCCTCGTCGGTCACATCTTCGATACGCAGGCCGGCATCGCGCTCCAGCGCGGCGACGCGCAGGAGGCCGAGACGCTCGCCGATCGGGCGCTCGCCATCGAGACCGAGGTCGGGCCCGCCTGGGAGCAGATCAGCGCGAGGGTCACCCGGGCGCGGGCGCTCGCGGCCATGGGACGGAAGGACGAGGCCGACGAGGCGTGGCGCGACGCCGCGGAGGGGGCACGGGCGCTCGCGTCGCCGTTCCGCCGAAAGTCGATCCTCTCGGCGTATGCCGAGGCGCTCGCGGCGGAGGGCCGTCACGCCGAGGCGTACGAGGTCATGCGCGAGGCGCTCTGACCGTTCGTCGGGCCGCGGGCCCGGCGTAGCATCGCGAGCATGCGGATCGACCTCAACGCGGACGTCGGCGAGTCGTTCGGCCCATGGTCGCTGGGCGAGGACGAGGCGCTGATCCCGCTCGTCACCTCGGTCAACGTGGCGGCGGGTGCGCACGCAGGCGACCCGGATGTCCTGGCCCACACGGTCGCGATCGCCGCGCGGCACGGTGTTGCGGTGGGCGCGCATCCCGGGTACCCGGATCTGGCTGGGTTCGGGCGACGGGAGCTCGGTCTTTCTGCCGCCGAGATCGAGCATGCGGTCGTCGCCCAGGTCGGGGCGGTATGGGCCGCGGCACGGGCCGCGGGCGCGGAGCTGCGACACGTCAAGGCGCACGGCGCGCTCTACAACCGGGCCGCGCGGGATCGCGAGGTCGCGGAGGCCGTGGGGCGCGCGGTCGCCTCCGTCGATGCGCGGCTGCGGTTGTTCGCCCTCGCGGGCTCGATCCAGGCGGAGGTCGGGCGTGCGCGCGGGCTGCCGGTCGTCGAGGAGGCGTTCGCGGATCGCGCGTACGAGGCGGACGGATCGCTCCGGTCGCGGGCGCTGGACGGCTCGGTGGTCGAAGACCCCGCCGCCGCCGCGGCGCAGGCGCTCGGGATTGCGCGCGGTTCGGTGCCGGTGGTCGGCGGCGGGGCCCTCGTCGTGCGCGCGGACACGATCTGCGTGCACGGCGACCTGCCCGGAGCCGCCGCCCGTGCGCGTGCCGTTCGCGACGCGCTCGAGGCGTCCGGCGTCGAGCTCCGCGCGCCGGACTGATGACGGGCCGCGGCGCCACGCTCGGCCTGGTCGCGCTCGCGGCGTCGGCGTTCGTCGCGGCCGGCTGCGACCCGGCCACGGGCGCCGCCGGGTCGTGTGCGGCGCAGGACATCGGGGAGCTGCGGTGCCGCGCGATCGTCTCCCAGGCCGGCGCGCAGCTGCCCTCGGGCTCCGCGCCGATCATCGGAGCGGAGGTCCGGGTCGCGACGCCCGCCGACCGGGACACCCTCCGCGACCAGCAGCTGGTCGCGACGGTGCGCTTCTCGTTCCTCGACGGCTCCGCGGCCGAGGTGCCGGTGTTCTGCGGGCCGCGGCTCGCGGAGACGCTCGTGTGCAGGGACCCGACCCGATGACGGCGCCGGCGCTGGAGGTCGTGCCGTTCGGTGACGCGGCCGTCCTCGTGCGGATCGCCGTCGCCGGTGGGATCGAGGGGGCGCGGCGGGCGCGGGCCGTGGCCAACGCCATCGAGTCCGTGCGGGCGGCTCAGGCGGCGATCGGGGAGCCCGTCCCCGCCGCAGGAACCGTCCTCGTACCGTTCGATCCGCTCGCCCTCACCACGGAGCAGGCGGCCGCGCTGATCGAGCCCGCGCTCAGGCTGGCCGCCGACGACACGAGTCCCGGGTCAGCCGGCAGCCACCACGAGATTGCCGTCCGGTACGGCGGCGAGGATGGGCCGGACCTCGAGGCGGTCGCCGCCGAGACGGGCCTCACGCCGCGCGACGTCGTCGACCTCCACGCCGGCACGACGTACGAGGTGCTGTTCCTCGGGTTCGCGCCCGGGTTCGCGTACCTCGGCGAGCTGCCGGAGGCCCTCCGACTCCCCCGCCTCGCGACGCCTCGCCCACGCGTGCCGGCCGGCAGCGTCGCGATTGCCGGCGCCATGACGGCGGTGTATGCACACCCTTCGCCCGGTGGCTGGCGGCTGCTCGGCCGGACGGACGCCGCGGTCTTCGATGCCGCCTCCTCCGCCGCGGCGCGCCTTCGCCCGGGCGATCGCGTCCGCTTCGTGCCGGTTCGGTGATCCCGGGCGAGGCCCAGCCGCCGGCGCTCGAGATCCTCGATCCCGGCCTGCTGCTGAGCGTCCAGGACACCGGTCGGCCAGGTTTCGCGCGGTTGGGCGTCACGCGCGGTGGCGCGGCGGACTGGTGGTCGCTCGCGATCGCGAACCTGCTCGTCGGCAACCAGCCAGCCGCCGCCGCGCTCGAGGCGACGATCCTCGGGCCGGGAGTCCGCGCGCTCCGCACGATCACGCTCGGTCTCGCGGGCACGATGCCGGCTCGGGTCCGCGGCATGTCGCGGCCGGTGGAGCCCGGCGCCACGATCACGCTGGCCGTCGGCGACGTCCTGGAGCTCGGGCCAGCGACCGGCGCCCGTGGCTACCTCGCGGTCCCGGGCGGCATCGACGTCCCGCTCGTCCTCGGCTCACGCTCGACCGCGCTCGGCGCGAGCTTCGGCGGGCTCGAGGGCCGCGCCCTCCGTGCGGGAGACCGGCTCGTCGCCGCGGACCCCGGTCGGGCACTTCCGCCCATCGGTTGGCCCGGCGCGCCGGCCCCCGAACCCGTCGACGCCGCCCACCCCCTGCGCGTGGTCCCCGGACCGGACGCGCGCGACCTGGGCGCGGCGCTCGAGGCCCTCACGAGCAGCAGCTGGACCGTCAGCCCGACGAGCGACCGCGTCGGCCTCCGGCTCGAGGGCCCGCCGGTCCAGCGCGGTCGAGCCCTCGAGCTCGCCACGCATGGCGTCGTCGAGGGCGCCGTGCAGGTCCCGCCGGACGGCCGCCCGATCGTGCTCGGCGTCGACCACCAGCCAACCGGCGGCTATCCCGTCGCCGCCGTCGTGATCACCGCCGACCTGCCGCGGCTGGGCCAGCTCGCGCCTGGTGCCGAGGTGCGGTTCGAGCTCACGGACACCGCTACCGCCCGCAGCGCGCTCGCCGCGGCGAACGACGTCTTCGAACAGGCGCGATCGGACCTCCGCGAGGCCGCGCGGTGGGACGACCTGTGGCGCGACGTGGGCCGCTGAGGGCCGGCTCGGACACCGCTCGCTGCAAGCCGGACGCCTCCAGCTGCAACGGCCCCGCCATCGCACGATCCCGCGATCGCGGGCAGACTTGCGCGCGATGAGCTACGACCAGCAGCCGATGGAGGCTGCCCCGCGGAGGCGGAACCGGCGCAACGGCATGGGCGGCGCGGCCCGGATGGGCCTGCTGCTGTTCGGCGCGCTCGTCGTGCTCGGGCTCGTCGGTGCCGGGGCGGCGGTCGCCGCCTACACCCGGTTGACCGACGGTCTGCCGCCACCGACCGCGCTCGAGAAGATCGAGCTGCCCGAGCAGTCGGTCGTGTGGGACCGCGCCCACGAGGTGGAGCTCGCCAGGTTCGGCGAGTTCAACCGCGAGGTCGTCGAGTTCGACGAGATCCCGCCCGTCCTCGTCGACGCGACGACGGCGATCGAGGACGCGAGCTTCTGGGACAACGCGGGCTTCGACCCCATCGGGATCGTGGCGGCGGGCGTGGACTCGTTGCGCGGGCGGCCGCGAGGCGCGTCGACGATCACCCAGCAGCTCGTGCGCCAGCGGCTCCTCACCAAGGACAGCACGGCCGTCACCGAGCTCTCCGCGAGCCGCAAGCTCAAGGAGATCATCCAGTCGATCCGCGTGACCCAGGCGTTCGAAGGCCCCGAGGGCAAGCAGCGGATCATGGCCGCCTACCTCAACCAGAACTACTACGGCAACGAGTCGTACGGCGTCGCGGCGGCCGCGAAGGGCTACTTCGGCAAGGAGCTGAAGGACCTCACGCTCGCCGAGGCCGCGATCATCGCCGCGATCCCGCAGGCGCCGTCCGCGTACGACCTCGTCCGCAACGCCGAGGAGAAGTGCGTCGACCCGACCGAGCCCGAGGACGAGTGCACGAAGACGCAGCTCGTCGTCCCGGAGGACGCGAAGATCGTCCAGCGGCGGAACCAGGTGCTGGACCAGATGGCCCGCGGTCGGACGCCGCTGACCGGTGACCAGTTCACGCAGGCCGACTTCGAGGCCGCGAAGGCCGAGCCGGTGATCCTCGCCCCGCAGAAGAGCACGCAGTGGAAGGCGAACCACTTCGTATGGCAGGTGCGCGAGGAGCTGACGAAGAAGCTGTGCGGCGACGATGCCGAGACCTGCAGCCAGCTCGAGCGCGGCGGCCTGGACATCACCAGCACGCTCGACTGGCGGATGCAGCGGATCGCCGAGAAGTGGGTCAAGGCGTCGACGATCGTCCCGCACGCGAAGGACCCCAAGGCGGCCGCCGAGGCGATCAAGATCAAGTACCAGCCGTGGATGGCGAACCTGCGCGACAAGACGCTGCGCAACGGCGCGCTCATCGCGCAGGACTACCAGACCGGCGACATCGTGGCGTACGTGGGGTCCGCCGACGCGAACGCGACCAAGGCGACGAAGCGGTTCCAGCCGCGGTTCGACGTGCTCGCCGACGGCTGGCGCCAGCCCGGCTCGGCGTTCAAGCCGATCGTCTACGGGACGGGCATCGCGGGCAAGCAGATCACGGCGGGCTCGATGTTCATGGACGTCGTCACCGACTTCGGGGACGGCTACACCCCGACCGACGCCGACAACCTCGAGCGAGGCCCGGTGCGGGTCCGCGATGCGCTGCGGTTCTCGCTCAACATCCCCGCCGTCAAGGCGATCGCGACGATCGGGAACGACAACGTCCAGAAGCAGGCCGAGGCGATGGGCGTCCAGTTCCGCAACGGCGAGGTTGATGCGGGGCTGTCGTTCGCGCTGGGCGTCGAGGAGGTCCATCCCAAGGACCTGGTCCGCGCGTACGGGACGCTCGCGGACGGCGGCAAGCTCGTCGAGCAGACGACGATCCTCGAGGTCAAGGACTCGTCGGGCGAAGTCAAGATCGGCGAGGCGGACCGCCCGGACGCGCAGCAGGTCATGGACCCCGGCGCGGCCGGGATCGTCACCGACATCCTGTCGGGCAACACCGACCCCAAGCAGAACCCGTTCTGGGGCGAGTTCCGGATCCGCGACGGGAACAAGCGCCGGCCCGCAACCCTCAAGACCGGTACCAACAACGACGCCCGGGACCTCAACGCGTACGGGTACATCGCGCCGCCGTCGAAGAACGAGCGCAAGGACGGCGAGTACGCGCTCGCCGTCGGCGTGTGGAACGGCAACTCCGACAATTCGCTGGTCAGCACGCCGAACCGGCCGCTGTTCTCGATCGAGGTGTCGACGTTCGTCTGGCGCGGGTTCCTCCAGGACGCGACCGAGGGCTGGAGCATCAACGAGTTCAAGCTGCCCGACGGCGTCGACGTCGTTCGCGTCGACCCCTGGACTGGCCTCCGCGCGCAGCAGGGTGAGCGGTCGGTGCAGGAGACGTACCTGTCCGGGACGGCGCCGTCGCGGGACGTGCCGTCCGACGCGCGGTGTGGTCGTGCGGTGATCGAGACGGTGGGCATCGAGTCCGCGCACGACGACTGGATGCGCTACAACGACGGCTGGCTGCGGCGCGCCGGGCGCGGCGCCGGCGTCCGCGGCGGCCCTGAGAACACCCGCACGGCGTACTTCTACAACGGGCTGTTCAACCCGTACGGCCGATCGTGGGGACCGCTCGTCGGCGGGAGCTGCGGCGAGTCCGAGAGCCCGAGCGAGTCGCCGTCGCTGGATCCGTGTGCGTCGCTCGATCCGGGGGCGTCGGTGGACCCCGCCGCCTCGCCGGTCGCTGAGGTCTCCTGCCCGCCGCCGTCCGAGGTTCCGTCGGAGTCGCCGAGCGGGGAGCCGTCCGAGACGCCGCCGCCGACCGAGGAACCGACGCCCCCGCCCACCGAGCCGCCGACGCCCACGCCCACGCCCACGCCCACGCCGACACCGACGCCCACGCCCACGCCCACGCCGACGCCGACGCCGACCGAGCCGCCCGCGGAGCCCGCCGCGTCGTAGCGCGTGGCGGTGCTGGCGCCGCCGATACCACGGCGCCTGGCCAACGCCCACCGAGTGAGCACTAGCCACTGTGCTGCGGCCCTTCGACGCGGGTTTCGGGTTCGTCCGTGCGTGGAGCGCCCGGCGGCGATGTTCATACGCCCACCCCGTAAGCGTTATCCGTCCCGCCATTCGTTGCGGCGACGTTTGTGGTCACCAGGGCGACCATATGGCAGGAAACTGGGCGGCCTGAGGCCCGAACGCCCAGGGCGCGGGCGTATGACAGGAACCTCCTGCCGAGTGCGCGCGGGGTGAGCGCAAGGCAGGAAGCCGCCGCCGGAGCGCCTGCCCTGCAACGAACACCACTCAGCGTGTTCTCAGCGATCTGTCAGGGTTTCGCCATATCATCGCCGCGCCGGGTCGGAGCGACCCAGGGGGCGTCCCCGGTGCCCGGCGTCAGTGACGTTCAACTCGTTCGTTGCAGTGTCCGGAGTGTGCGCATGTCGGTTCGCGCGTCCGGCAACCCGGGTACCGCCCAGCTCGCGGCACGGGTTGCTCTCGTCCTCGGCCTCCTCGCGGTCCTCGCCGGGCCGCTCGCCCCGCTCAGCGCGGCCGCAGGCGGCGTCACCGTCACGACCCCATTCCCCGCGATCGTTGCCGAGCCCGGCTCGACGGCCTCGTTCAAGCTGGCGATCGACGTGGCGTCCGCCCGCCAGGTCGGCCTCAAGGCCGAGGGCGTGCCGGACGGCTGGACGGCCCGCTTCCGTGGCGGCGGCCTGACGATCGACGGCGCGTACGTCACCCCGAGCAACGACCCCGAGATCACGCTCGACGTCGAGATCCCCGCCGGCACCGCCGCCGGGACGTCGAACATCCGCGTCGTCGCAACCGGCGGAGGCGGCACCGACACGCTCCCGCTCACGATCCGCATCGCCGACGCGGCCGCGGGCAACGTCACGCTCACCTCGGACTTTCCGGAGCTCCAGGCCGCGGCAGGCTCCACGTTCACGTTCAACGTGACGCTCCACAACGACACCGCCGCCGACACGACGTTCTCCATGAACGTCGCCGGCCCCGATGGCTGGACGACCGAGGCCAAGCCGCAGAGCGAGGCCCAGGCGACGACGCTGACCGTCAAGGCCGGCGCGACGGGCACGATCACCGTCACGGCCAAGCCGCCGGCCGATGCCGCTGCCGACACCTACCCGCTCAAGCTCACGACCACCGGCGGCGGCAAGGACGCGAGCATCGACCTCGCCGCCACGATCACCGGCACCTACACGCTCACCCTGAGCACGCCCGACCAGGTCCTGTCGACGACCGCGAACGCCGGCTCGGCGAAGGACTTCGGGCTCAGCCTCACGAACACCGGCTCGGCCCCGGTGACCAACGTCGCGTTCAGCTCGAACGCGCCCACCGGCTGGACCGTCGAGTTCGATCCCAGCGACATCGCGGCCGTGGCGCCCGGCACGCCGGCGAGCGTCAACGCGAAGATCACGCCGAGCTCCGACGCGATCGCGGGCGACTACGAGATCACGATGACCGCGAAGGGCGCCGAGTCGAGCGACGACGTGACGATCCGCGTCCGCGTCGAGACCCCGCAGCTGTGGTGGATCGTCGGCGTCGTGCTGATCGTGCTCGTGTTCGCGGGCCTGTACTGGGTCTTCCGGACGTACGGGCGGCGGTAGGGCCATGGCCGACGATCGGACGCCCCCGTCCGACGGACGCCGGGGCGTGACCCGCCGGACGCGCAGGCGTCCGACCCCGATGGCGCGCCCGGTCGATGACTCCGCGCGCGTCCCGAACGACCCGACGGCCTCTGAGGGAGCCGAAGGCCAGCCCGGCTCGCCGGTGACCCAGCCTCGCCCGTGGGAGGTTGCTGCACCCGACCGCCCCGAGACGGCCGGCGACCAGCGCGAGCAGCCCCGGACCCGCCGCCGCGTGACGGTGAGCCAGCTCCTCGCCGACGTGCCCGACGACGCGGTCATCGTCACGAGACGGCTGTCGAAGCAGTACGGCGACTTCACCGCCGTGGAGAACCTCGACCTGACGATCCGCGCCGGGGAGGTCTTCGGACTCCTCGGCCCCAACGGCGCCGGCAAGACGACGACGGTGCTGATGCTCCTGGGCCTGACGGAGCCCACCCGTGGCGTCGTCCGCGTCGTCGGACTCGACCCGACCCGCGAGCCGCTCGGCGTCAAGCGCAAGGTCGGCTACCTGCCCGACAACGTCGGCTTCTACGGCGGCATGACCGGT
>DASSRG010000222.1:0-2210 GCA_035701885.1 Candidatus Limnocylindrales bacterium | reverse complement strand
CGCGAGGCCAAGCTCGTGAAGCTCGACGTCCTCGTGAACGGCGAGCCGGTCGATGCGCTCAGCCTCATCGTCCATCGCGACCGCGCCCAGACGACCGGTCGCCAGCTGACCGAGAAGCTCAAGGAGCTGATCCCGCGACAGATGTTCGAGGTGCCGGTCCAGGCGGCCATCGGCAGCCACGTCGTGGCGAGGGAGACCATCCGCGCGATGCGCAAGAACGTGCTCGCGAAATGCTACGGTGGCGACATCACCCGCAAGCGGAAGCTGCTCGAGAAGCAGAAGGAAGGAAAGCAGCGGATGAAGCGCGTGGGATCGGTGGAGATCCCGCAGGAAGCCTTCCTCGCCATCCTGCGGATGGGCGAGTCCTCGTGACCGGCGTGCGCCGGCCGCGCGTGCCTGCCGCCTGAGCCCATGAACCTCTCGAGCCTGCCGGGGATCGACGACGTTCCCGAGGCCCTGCGCGCGCTGATGACGCTGGGCCTCCTGGGCCTCCTGATCATCCTTCGCTTTGACGCCGAGCGGTTCAACGCCGCCGAGTACAACGACATCGACCGCTGGGGGCGCAAGCCCTCGCTCGCCCGCCGGCTCGCGTGGTACGTGCTGGGGATCGGGCTGATCCTGGCGGTCCTCGAGATCTACCCGAACCCGTCCACGGACCTGTACCTCGGGCTGGGGGACCGGCTCGGCGCGGTCGTACTGGGCCTCGCCTACGGCGCGATCGGCACGGCGATCGCCCTCGGGATCGCGTTCTACCGCTACCACTACCTGCGGTTCCCGGGGCTGCGGCTCTACCCGTCCAACGTCCTCAACGCGATCGCGACCGCGTTCTTCGACGAGGCGGTGTTCCGCGGGATCCTGCTCGGGTTCCTGCTGATGACGCCGATGAACCCGAACCTGGCCAACCTCACGCAGGCGCTGCTGTACGCGCTCGCGACGCGGACCGGGGCACCCGGCCGGCCGTGGTACATGCTCGTGACGATGATCGCGATCGGCCTCGCGGGCGGCTGGCTGACGGTGATGACCGGCGGCATCGGCGCCGCGTTCATCGGCCACGCGATCACCCGCGTCGCGATCTTCCTCACCACCGGCCATGCCGGGATCCCGAAGGCCAAGGGGACCGAGGACGAGGAGGTCGAGCGACGGCACCGGACGCCCGAAGGCTGGCGCGTCCTCGGCGGCCGGTAGGGGAACCGACGCCCGACACCGCGGACCTCGTGCCGCGACCGCCGGTCGCGCTCTACGTCCACGTTCCGTTCTGCGTCTCGTTGTGCCCGTACTGCGACTTCGTCGTGTACGCGGGGTCCGCCGCGCGCGGTCCCGCCGCCCGCGTGTCGGCGTTCACGGGCGCCCTCATGACCGAGCTGGAGCTGCGCGCCGACGCGCTCGACGCGGCCTTCGACGGGCGGCCGCCCCTCGACACCGTGTATCTCGGCGGCGGGACGCCGACGCTCCTGCCGGCCGAGTCCATCGCCTTGATCCTCGCGCTCGTCCGCGATCGCTTCGGCATCGCGGATGGCGCAGAGATCACGATCGAGGCGAACCCGGGGCCCGACGAGCGTGGATCCGCCGCATCGCTGGTCCAGGCAGGCGTCAACCGGATGTCGCTCGGTGCGCAGTCGCTCGACCCGTTGCTGCTCCAGCGGCTGGGCCGGCGCCACCGGCCCGATGACGTCGCCGCGGCGGTGGGTGAGGCACGTGCCGCGGGGATCGGCTCGGTGTCGGTGGACCTGCTGTACGACGTCCCCGGCCAGACCGAGGCGGCGTGGGCCGCGACGCTCGACGGCGTGCTGGGGCTCGGCGTGGATCACATCTCGGCGTACGCCCTGACGCTCGACGACCCGGACGCGGAGGGGATCACGGGGCCGCTCGGCGACCACCTCCCGACGCGGGCCGGCGCGAGGCGCTGGCGCGACGCGGCGATCCCGGAGCAGGACGATGATCGCGCCGCTGCCCAGTACGCCCTCGCGGTGGAGCGGCTGGCGGCGGCAGGATTCCGCGGCTACGAGCTGTCGAACTGGGCTCGGCTGGGCCACGAGAGCCGCCACAACCTGGCGTACTGGCGCCGGCTGGCGTACGAAGCGGTGGGGCCCGGCGCGCATGCCTTCGACGGAGCCGGGCGCCGATGGAACGCCGCCCGCCTCGACGGGTATCTCGCGGCCCTCGCGCCCGCCGACGGGTCGGAGCCGCGCGTTCCGCCGGGCGGCGAGGAA
>DASSRG010000221.1:0-6813 GCA_035701885.1 Candidatus Limnocylindrales bacterium | reverse complement strand
GCGGGTGATCGTGATGATGGGCTCGGGCGCCGAGTGCGCGCACGAGACCGTCGACCACCTGATCGCGCGCGGCGAGCGGGTCGGCGTGGTCAAGGTCCGGCTGTACCGGCCGCTGTCGCTCCGCCACCTGCTGGCGGCGCTGCCGGCGAGCGCGCGCGACATCGCGGTGCTCGACCGCACCAAGGAGCCCGGGTCGATCGGCGAGCCGCTCATGCTCGACATCACCCAGGCGCTGGTCGAGGCGGTCGCGACCGGCGAGCGCGCGAGCCTGCCGCGCATCATCGGCGGGCGCTACGGCCTGTCGTCGAAGGAGTTCACCCCGGCGATGGTCGCCGCGGTGTTCGACGAGCTCGGCCGCGCCGCGCCGCGCCGGCGGTTCACCGTCGGCATCCGCGACGACGTCTCGCAGTCGTCGCTGGCCTGGGATCCCGAGCTCGACATCGAGCCCGACGACGTGTCGCGCGCGGTGTTCTTCGGGCTGGGCTCGGACGGCACGGTGTCGGCCAACAAGGCGACGATCAAGATCATCGGCGAGCACACCGGCGGGTTCGCCCAGGGCCACTTCGAGTACGACTCCAAGAAGTCGGGCTCGACGACGATCTCGTACCTGCGGTTCGGGCCGCGGCCGATCCGCTCGACCTACCGGATCCGGAGCGCCCAGCTGGTCGCGATCCACGATCCCGAGGCGCTGGAGCGCCGCGACGTGCTGTCCGCGGCGGCGCCCGGCGCGACCGTGCTGGTCAACACGCCGGTCCCGCCCGACCGGGTGTGGGACGCGCTGCCCCGCGAGGTCCAGGACGCGCTGATCGCGCGGCGCTGCCGGCTGTTCGCGATCGACGGCTACGGCGTCGCCGAGCGCGCCGGGCTCGGCCGCCGGATCAACATCGTCATGCAGGCCTGCTTCTTCGCGCTGTCCAGGGTGCTGCCGATCGACCAGGCGCTCGGCCACATCCGCGACAGCATCGAGGCCAGCTTCGGCAAGCGCGGCCCCGAGGTGGTCAAGCGCAACCTCGCCGCGCTCGACGCCACGCTCGCGGCGCTGTGCGAGGTCGCCGTGCCCG
Source organism: Candidatus Limnocylindrales bacterium (assembly GCA_035701885.1). Classification (GTDB taxonomy): domain Bacteria; phylum Chloroflexota; class Limnocylindria; order Limnocylindrales; family CSP1-4; genus CAIXZV01. Next base: position 5,752 of record DASSRG010000221.1, on the reverse strand, counting down.
CAGCCGCGACCAGCGAGCGCCGCCGGCTGCCGGTCGTGCCGCCGGCCGCGCCCGACTTCGTGCAGCGGGTGACCCGGCTGCTCCTCGAGGGCCGCGGCGACGAGCTGCCGGTCAGCGCGTTTCCTCCCGACGGCACCTGGCCGACCGGCACCAGCAAGTTCGAGAAGCGCGCGATCGCGCTCGACATCCCGATCTGGCAGCCCGACGTCTGCATCCAGTGCAACTTCTGCTCGATGATCTGCCCGCACGCGGCGATCCAGACCCGGGTGTTCGCCCCCGAGGCGCTGGCCGGCGCCCCCGACGGCTTCCGCTCGCAGCCCGAGCGGATGGACAGGGCGCACAAGGGCATGCAGTTCACCGTGCAGGTCGCGCCCGAGGACTGCACCGGCTGCGGCCTGTGCATCGAGATCTGCCCGGCCAAGGACAAGAAGCAGCCGCGCCGCAAGGCGCTGATGTCCGAGCCGCTCGCCGCCCACCGCGACGCCGAGCGCGCCGCGTTCGCGTTCTTCGAGACCATCCCGTCGGCGCCGCTCGACGGCCTCAAGATCGACAAGCGCACCGCGGTGCTCCGGCTGCCGCTGTTCGAGTTCTCCGGCGCGTGCGCCGGCTGCGGTGAGACCCCGTACATCCGCCTCCTGACCCAGCTCTACGGCGACCGGCTGGTGATCGCCAACGCGACCGGCTGCTCGTCGATCTACGGCGGCAACCTGCCGACCACGCCGTACACCACCGACCGCCACGGCCGCGGTCCGGCGTGGGCGAACTCGCTGTTCGAGGACAACGCCGAGTTCGGCCTCGGGATGCGACTGTCGCTGGACGCGCTGGCCGAGCAGGCCCGCCGCCGGCTCGCGCAGCTGGAGCCGGTCCTCGGCAGCGACGTGGTCCGGCCGCTGCTCGACGCCGCTCAGGACACCGAGGCAGGGATCGCCGCGCAGCGCGCGCGGGTCGCGGACCTCGCCGTTCGCCTGCAACAGGTCGATGGCGACGCCGCGCCCGCCGCGCGCGAGCTGCTCGCAATCGCGCCCCAGCTCGTCCGCCGCTCCATGTGGATCGTCGGGGGTGACGGTTGGGCGTACGACATCGGGTTCGGTGGCCTCGACCACGTGCTCGGATCGGGCAAGGACGTGAACATCCTCGTCCTCGACACCGAGGTGTATTCCAACACCGGCGGGCAGGCATCGAAATCCACGCCCCGTGGAGCCGTGGCCAAGTTCGCGGCGGCCGGCAAGGCCACCCAGAAGAAGGACCTCGGCGCGATCGCCCGGTCCTACGGGAACGTGTTCGTCGCCCAGATCGCGCTCGGCGCAAACGACGCGCAGACGGTGAAGGCCCTCCTCGAGGCGGAGGCGTGGCCCGGACCGTCCCTCGTCATCGCGTACAGCACGTGCATCGCGCATGGCATCGACATGAGCACCTCGATGCGCCATCAGAAGGACGCCGTCAAGAGCGGCTACTGGTCGCTCTACCGGTTCCACCCGTCGGAGGCCGAGGGAGGCCACCCGTTCAAGCTCGACTCGCCCGCGCCGACGCTCCCGGTCTCGGAGTTCACCGACGCCGAGACGCGGTTCGCCGTCCTGGCGCGGACGGACCCCGAGCGTGCCGTCGAGCTGGCCGAGCTGCGCCAGAGCGACGCCGACGAGCGGCGCCATTACTACGAGCAGCTCGCCGGAGTGGAGCGAACCGTCCCCCATCGATCGCCCGAGCGAGGTGCCGAAGGATGAACGTCGACCTGCGAACCCGGTATCTCGGCCTCGACCTGCGGTCGCCGGTCGTCGCCTCCGCGGCGCCCAACAACGCCGACCTTGCGCACGCGCTGCGACTCGAGGACGCCGGGGTCGGCGCGATCGTCCTGCCGTCGCTGTTCGAGGACGAGGTGGTCCACGAGCAGGTCGGGCTGTCGACCTCGCTCGACGAAGGGGCCGGCCAGTACGCCGAGGCGTCCGGCTTCTTTCCCGCGATCCACGGTTTCACCGACGCCTCGGAGCGGTACGCGACGGCGATCGCCCGGCTCAAGTCCCGGACGAGCGTCCCCATCATCGGCAGCCTCAACGCGAGCAGTCCCGGCGGCTGGGTCCGATACGCGAAGCTGATCGAGGACGCCGGCGCGGACGCGATCGAGCTGAATCTGTATCGGGTCGCGTGCGAGCGCGATCGGTCGGCGGCGGCACTCGAGCACGCCGATCTGGATGTCATCGCGGCGGTGCGCGCCGCGGTGGCGATTCCGGTTGCCGTCAAGCTGGCGCCGTACTACACGGCGCTCGCCCACTTCGCCGACCGGGTGCTCGCGTCCGGCGCCACCGGCCTTGTCCTGTTCAACCGGTTCTACCAGCCGGACATCGACGCCGACACGCTCGAGGTCGTGCCGCGGCTGGAGCTGAGCACGCCGGCCGAGCTCCGTCTGCCCGTGCGCTGGATCGCGCTGCTTCGGGCGCAGGTCGTGCGCGATGCGTCGATCGCGGCATCCTCGGGCATTCATTCCGGCATGGACGCGGTAAAGGCGCTCGCGGTCGGTGCGGACGTCGTGATGATGACCTCCGCGATCCTGCGGTCGGGACCAGGGCACGTCGCGCACGTCGAGGCCGAGCTCGCGCAGTGGCTCGACGAGCGAGGCTACGAGTCCGTCGGTGAGCTGCGCGGCAGCGCGGTCACCGGGACCGCCCTCGACCGCCAGGGCATCGAGCGAGCCAACTACATCGCCACGCTCCGGTCGTGGACGTCGCCGGCGTGGCTGACGGCCGGGGCGACACCGTGAGACGCGATCGGCGCCCCTCGCTCCAGCGGTGCGCAGCGCGATGTGTCTGACCGCACCGGCCCGAGTCCTGACCGTCGACGGGCAGTGGGCCGTCATCGACCTCGACGGCGCGACGCGACGCGCGTCGCTCGCGCTCGTGCCGGAGGCCGCGGTCGGCGACTGGGTGCTCGTCGCCGCGGGGCTCGTCCTCGAGGTCCTCGACGACGCGGCGGTGATCGATCTGAAGCGCCTGCTCGAACCAGCCCAATCGACCAGCCAAGGAGCCATGTCATGAACAAGCCCGGGGCGCTGACCGCCCGACGCGGGGTCGTCCTCGCGCTCGCAACCGCCGCGATCAGCGGACTGTCGGTCTATCTCAACGCGTTCGGCGTGAAGCTCGTCTCGGACGCCGCGGTCTACACGACGGCCAAGAACGCGGTCGCCGCCATCGTCCTCGTGACCGTCGCGCTGTTGATGGGCGCCCGCCACGAGGCGACGACGCTCCCCCGGCGTTCGCAGCTCGGCGTGCTCGCCATCGCCGTGATCGGCGGGAGCGTGCCCTTCGTGCTGTTCTTCAGCGGCCTCGCAGTGGCGACCGCGCCGACCGCCGCGTTCATCCACAAGACGATGTTCATCTGGGTCGCGTTCATGGCGGTGCCGTTCCTGGGCGAGCGACTCGGGCTGCTCCAGGTCGGCGCGCTCGCCGTCCTCCTGGCAGGGCAGGCGTTGATCGCGCCGCCGATCGGCGTCGGATGGGGGCCCGGCGAGACGATGATCCTCGCCGCCACGCTGCTGTGGTCGGTCGAGATCGTGGTCGCGAAGCGCGTCCTGGCGGATGTCTCCGCCCCGCTGCTCGCGGCCTCGCGCATGGGCCTCGGAGTGCTCATCCTCGCCGGCTATCTCGTGGTCAGCGGTCGCGCCGGTGGACTCGGGACGCTGACGCCCGACGCCTGGCTGTGGGTCATGATCACGGGCGGCATGCTGAGCGCGTATGTCATCACGTGGTACGGCGCCCTCCAGCACGCCCCGGCAACCGTCGTATCGAGCCTCCTCGTGGGCGCCGCGGTGATCACCGGGGTGCTGACGGCCGCGACCACTGGCAAGAGCCCCAGCCCGACGGTCGTCGCCGGATACCTGCTCGTGGTGGCGGGCGTCGCCGCGATCGCCCTGATCGCGACCCGCCCGCGCCGGATCCTCCATGCACGCGGCGACCGGGCCCTCGCCTGACCCGCAGCGCGTCGAGCGGCGCGCGCCCCCCAGCGGGCCCGTGCTGTTCGCCCGCTACGCCTACAGCCCCAACCGACTGGGGCTGTGCGGGCCCGATGATGCCGACGCGCTGTTCGGGGAGGCATCGGGCCGCGGCGATGACCGGGAGCTCCGGCGACTCGCGCAGGGCTTCGAGGGTGCGTACCCGTACCTCCGGCTGATCGCGAGCGCGAACCGGATCGAGGACCCGCTCGATGCCCGCGTCGTCGATGCGTACTGGCTGGGCAGCCCGCTGCTCGACCGGGTCACGCCCCAGCTGTTCGCGGACTCCCTGCGCCTCAGGTTCCGGCCCCGGCTCCGCTCCGCGGCCTGGCGATGGCTCGAGGGCGCCGCCCCGGCCGGCGGGAAGCCGGTGCACGCCTTCCATGTCCTCGACGTGTTCCCGAAGGTGGGCCTGATGCGCGGCGAGCATGCCGATCGCGTCGTCGAGACGATGGACGCGTGCCGGGTGCGGTGGGGCCGGGTCGTCGAGGTGGTCGGTGACCAGCTCGTCGTCAACGTCGTCCCGCTGCGCCTGGTCGCGGGCCAGCTGGAGCTCGGGCCCCCGGAGGTCAGGCGAGTGACGGCCTGGCGGAGCGGGACGGGGTTCATCGACAACGTGACAACCGGCGATTTCGTCTCGGTGCATTGGGACTGGGCGTGCGACGTCCTGGACCCCGACGCGCTCGGGCGGCTGGTGGCATGGACGAGGTCGCAGCTGGTGGTGGCGAACCAGACCTTGTAGCGGGGACCTGCGGGCACGAGCGTGGGCTGACGGTCGCCACCACGGCCTCCAGGGCGCACGCCACGAGGCAGACTGCAACGTCCGTGCATCGATGGCGCGCCTCGGTCGAGTCGCGTCACTCGGCGTGCGCGGCGATGCTGCGCGCGGCGCTCACGGCGCGGCCCCTGATCGGGTGCGTTGAGCGATCTTCACGGCGAGGACGAGCGATCGGCCTCGCCGTCCCGATTCGAGCGACCCACGCGGCCCGTGCTCAGCCGGTGAGCGATCCATGCCGTAGCAGTCGCGGACTGCTCACCCGGTGGGCACATGGCCGCACGCGAGGGTCGACCTGCACCAGACGGCTCACCGGGTTGGCAACCCGTCGCCTCGGCGCAATGGACTGCCCGTCCGGTGGGCCGCGGGGGCGTCAGCCGGGCGCGTCGCGCTCGAGCAGCCACGCGGCTGTCCGGGCCAGGCCGATGTCGACGTCGGCATCGGGCGTGACGCCCAGCTCCTCGTGGAGACGCGTCAGATCGAGCACGACCGGCTCCGTGAATGCGGCGACCGCGTAGCGCGTCAGCGGCGGCTCGACGGGCAGGCGCGCGAGGCGCCACGCGCGCTCGACGACGGTCGCGGCGACTCCCGCGGCGACCGCGGGCACCGGGACGATCCGGACCGGCCGATACAGCCGCTCGAACAACTCCTCGACGAGGACGGCCGGGACCACCGGCGTGGCATCCGCGACGTTCACGGGGCCCGTGACGTCCCGCCGCTCGAGAGCGGCCAGCGCCGCGGCGACCAGCGAGTCGATGTACGTCATCGAGGCCGGACGCGTTCCCCCGCCGGGCAGCGGCAGCACGCCGCCCCGCGCACGGGCGAGGACGCGCGGCAGGAGCGTCCGGTCGCCGGGTCCCCAGACGGCACGCGGCCGCAGGACGATCGCGTCGGGCCGTCGCGCCCGGACCACGCCCTCCTGGGCAGCCTTCGATCGGCCGTACGCGTTGAGGTAGCGCGTGGGCGCGACGGGCCCGTCGGCCTCGCGCATCGCGTCG
>DASSRG010000220.1:0-8924 GCA_035701885.1 Candidatus Limnocylindrales bacterium | reverse complement strand
CTACACCGAGGCGTACGCGCGGCTGCTGACCAACGTCGACCCGCACTCGCCGGCGCACTATCGCGCCAACATCCCGATGTCGAACTTCCCGCCGTTCGCCGCGGCGTACGGGATCGACGAGGGATCGCCGATGGCTCGCCGGGCCGAGGAGCGGGCGCGGATCTGGTAGGCCCAGGGGCGGTCAGCGGGGGGTGAACGGCACCGGCTGGGTTGCGGCGAGCGTCTCGCCGGTCGCATCGTCCACCACGAGCACCTGGTAGCGGTACCCGCGGGGGTCGACGCCTGGGTCGACCGTCCACGACAGGCTCGACGTCTTGCGCTCGCCCGGCGCCCAGCCGATGTCGCCGTACCAGGAGCTGCGGGCCTCCTCCTCGTCCAGCGGCCCGATCCGGTATTCGATCCGGCTGCTCGCCACGGACCCGCCCCGGTTCACGAGCTGGGCCCAGATCACCATCCGGTCCTCGCCGCCGCCCGTGTCGCGATACGCGCCGCTCGACGCCACGGCGACGGCCGGCGGACCGGCCGGGTCCGGCCCGGCGGGAAGCCACACGGACGCGGGCGCAGGCAGCGGGAGCGCGCAGGCGACGATGAGCACCCCCAGCACGACCGCGCTGATGCGGACGACCGCGCGCGACGCGCCGTCGCGGCCCCGGGTCGCGAGGATCCCCGCAACCGTCACGATCATGCCGATCCCCAGCAGCACCAGCGGCTCGAAGCCGGCGAAGCCCCAGCGCTGCCAGGCGAGGGTGTCCGCAAGGTCGCCCGCGAGCAGCCGGGGGATCCAGAGCTGCAGCAGCGGATCCTCGTACAGCTCCTGGGCGTTGGGTCGGGTGGCGGTCGCGATGACCATCACCACGATCGAGTACGCGACGAGCAGCAGCGTCAGCGGCCGGATCCGCCGGGGCGCGAGCGCGACCAGCAGTGCGGCGAACGGCAGCATCGGCGAGAGGAAGCGCGGCCCCGGCGTCCAGCCGCCGAACGGCAGGTAGTAGCCGGCGTTGAACAGCAGGAAGGCCACGCAGATCGTGGCCGCCACTGCCGTCTCCGCGCGGACCTCCCGGCGACGCAGCCCGACCAGCCCGAGCGGCGCGACGAGGAACCATGGCGACAGCCGGAGCAGCCCCCGCGGTCCGAGCGTGATGTCGGCCAGCACGTCGAGCTTCGGGATCGTGACGCCCAGGATCCCCTGGCTCATCCCGGCGGCGAATCCACTGTTCTGGAGGTTCGAGTAACCGAGGCTCAAGGGGCCGCCGAAGGCGAGCGCGTTGTGACCCATCAGCAGGAGCGCCGGCACGACACCGCCCAGCGCGTACAGGAGAGCGGTGCGCAGGTCCAGCTGTCGGAGAACCGGGCGGGCGATCTTGCCCACGCCGGGACCGGCGACCAGGGCGTACACACCGAGCACGAGCACGCCGAGTGCCGCCGAGATCTCCGTGATCACGGCCATGCCGCCGAGGAACCCGGCGGCCGCCATGCGCCAGGCACCGCCGCCGCGCCGGCGAGCGGACCACAGGGCGTAGAACGCCGCGAACAGGAAGAACGCCGACGCCGCATGCGCGAAGAACATCGTGGCGAACGGGAACAGGATGCTGCCCAGCCCCAGCGCGACGCCCATCGCCAGCGCCCACGGCTCGCCCGTGTACGGGATGAGGAACCGGACGAGGAGCACGACGAGCAGCGCCGTCGGGATCCCGCAGATCACGAACGCGAGGAAGGCGACGGCCGCCCGCTGGGGCGGCTCCTCGACGCCCGCGAGCCGGTTGACGGCGAGGTAGGCCGCGTACGCCGGGACGCCGAGGATCGCCGTGCCGGGGACCTTGTCCGAGTAGTAGTGGCCGTCCTTGAACGCCTTGTCGCCCGTGTTCTCGTGGAAGCTGTCGATCCGGACGGTCCCCTCCTCCACGACCGCGCGGACCAGGTCGTACCGGCTGTACTCGTTCCACGCGGGGGCCTGGAGAAAGAACCCGTAGCACAGCAGGAGCCCCAGGGCGAGGAACAGCTGACGCTGCCCTCGGCCGTCGGCGGTAAGCGCCCGGCGGGGCGGCGTCGGCTCGTCCATTCGCGCGAAGGATGCCACGGGCGACCCCGTGCCCGGTGCAACCCGATCGTCCGGGGAGCGCGGTCGAGCTCCCGCGGCTGCGCCGACGCCCGTTCTGGACGGGGACGTTGGCCCCTACCATTGGCGGGCGATGAACACGGTCGGTCCCCTCGTCTGCCCCATCCTCGTGGGCAGGGACGACCTTCTCGCCCTCGCGGAGCGGCGGCTCGCCGAGGCCCGCGGTGGTCGGGGCCACGTCCTGTTCCTCGCCGGCGAGGCCGGGATCGGGAAGACGCGGCTGCTGGGCTCGGTCGAACGGCGGGCGAACGCGCTCGGCTTCCGGGTCGCGCGGGGCGGTACGTACCCGGGCGACCTCGAGGTCCCCGGCGCCGTGTTCCTCGAGCTCGCCCGCGTCATGCGCCGATCGCCGGCACTCGCGGCGACGGGCGAGCGGCTCGCCGCGCGCCTCGACTCGGCCGATGCGACGCTCGGCACGGACGGTGGCGACACACACCGCCGCCGGCGGCTGCTCACCCTCGACGTCGTGGACGACCTGGTCGCGGCCGCCGACGCGCCGACGCTGCTGTGCCTCGAGGACCTCCACCAGGCCGACGACCTGACGCTGGAGATCGTCGAGACGCTGGCGCGCGCCGTCCAGGAGGTTCCACTCCTGGTGCTCGGCACGTATCGCAGCGACGAGCTCTACCCGCGCGTCCCGATGCGCGAGTGGCGCGCGCGGCTGCTCGCCCAGCGGCGGGCGGAGGAGGCCCGGCTGCGGCGGCTGGACCTCGACGAGACCGCGACGATGGCCTCGGTGCTGCTGGCGTCGGGCGAGCCGGCGCAACGCGACATCGCGGCGGCGATCCACGACCGGACCGACGGAATCCCGCTGCACGTGGAGGAGCTGATCGGCCTGCTGGGCGCGAGCGGGACGGCGAACCTCGCCGCGACGGCGCAGGACGTGCCCGAGACGCTGGAGGCCGCGATCCTCGCCCGGTTCTCGCTGCGCTCGGCCGAGGCCCAGACAGTGGCCCGGATCGGGTCCGTCATCGGTCGCTCGTTCGAGTACGACCTCCTCGCGGGCGTGGCGCGCGACGCCGGCGTGGTGCGGGTCTCGCACGAGGACGTGGAGGGTGACGGCCTCGGCGCGAGCGAGGAGCTCGATGCGCCGCTCGCCGAGCTCGCCGACCATTTCCTGCTCGCCGCGGCCCCGGCCTCGGGGCGCTACGGCTTCCGCCACGCCCTCATCTGCGATGCCATCTATGGGCGCATCCCCGACGCCGAGCGTCGACGCCTCCACGCGCGGGTCGCCGAGGTCGCCGCCGCGCGCGGCGACTTCTCCGACGCCTTCCTCTCGATCCAGCTCGAGCGGGCCGGCCTTCGGAAGGAGGCGTTCGAGGCCGCCCGTCGCGCCGCGGCCGCAGCGACGTCGATCTCGGCGCACCGCGAAGCGTTCGAGCTCTATGCCCGGGCGATGCGCAACGCGCCGGCAGACCTGCCAGCAGCCGACCGCGCCGCGCTGCTCGAGGCGCATGCCCGGGAGGCGGCGGCCATCGACGACAACCGCGGGGCGGCGGACGGCTTCGAGGCCGCACGCGCGGCGTGGCTTCTGGCCGGCGAGCCGCTGCGTGCGGCGGAGGCCGTCGTTCCGCTCGCCGCGGCCCGTCACCTCCTGGGGGCGGATCTCGCGGAGCTGACCGGGCTGCTCGAGCCGGCGCTGGCCGCCGTCGGCGATGCCCGCGCCACCGAGGATCCCGCGGTACGGCGGGCGGCCGGTCGCCTGGAGTCGGGGCTGGCCGCCGCGCACATGCTCAATCGGCACCTCGACGACGGCGTGCGACACGCCGAGGAGGCGCGGGGGCTGGCGGCGTCCTCGGGTGACGACGCGACCGCGCGCAACGCGGAGGTCACGCTCGCGTCGTGCCTCGCGTTCATGGGCCGGGTCGACGACGCGGTCGCGCTGCTCGAGGGCCAGATCGCGGCGAGCCGCGCCGCGGGCGCGGAGGCAGAGGCGTCCCGGGCGTACCGGATGCTCGGATCGATCGCGTCGGTGATCGTGGAGTACGAGCGCGGCGAGCGGTGGCTGCGGGACGGGATCGAGTTTGCCGAGCGCGTCGAGCGCTGGAACGACCGCCACTACATGGCCGCGCACCTCGCGCACGTGCTGTGGGCGACCGGCCGCTGGTCCGAGGCCGAGGCCGCCGCCGAGCACGCCCAGCGTGACGGTCGCGGCGGGATCACGACGCGCATCACCGCGCTCCATGTCCTCGGGTACCTCGCCCTGGGTCGCGGGCAGCTCGGTCGCGCCGCGTCCGCGCTCAACGAGGCGCGCGAGGCCGGCGAGCGGATGCGCGAGCTCCAGCGGCTCTCGCCGGCGCTGTGGGGCCTCGCGGAGGTCGCGCTGCTGGACGACGATCCGGGCGAGGCGGTCCGGTGGGTTGAGGCTGGACGGGAAGCGTCGCTCGCCGTGCGGGACGCCGCCTACCTCTACCCGTTCGCGGTGACGGGGACGCGGGCGTACCTTGCGGCCGCCGATCCGGGGGGCGCGACGCGCTTCCTCGGGGCGGTCGAGTCGGAGCTTCGGCACCGCTCGATCCCCGGCACGCTCCCCGCGCTCGACCACGCCCGCGGGCTGCTCGCCCTTCACGCTGGATCGACGGTGGAGGCGCGGCGGCTGCTGGCGAGCGCGGTGGACGGCTGGGCGCGCGGGCGCCGGACGTGGGAGGGCGCCTGGGCACGGATCGACCTCGCGCGGGCGCTCCAGCGGGCGAGCCGTCGGCCGGAGGCGGTACCCCACCTCGCCGCCGTCGAGGCGTTCGCGGGGTCCGTCGGAAGCGCGCCGCTGCTGGCCGCGGTCCACGAGCTTCGCGGTCGCGCGGGCGCGACGCATGACGAGGCGCCCTGGAGCCCGCTGACCAGCCGCGAGTGGGAGGTCGCGACGCTCGTCGCGGACGGACTCACCAACGGGGAGGTCGCCGCCCGGCTCGGGATGGCGACCCGCACCGCTGGCTCCCACGTGGAGCACATCCTCGCGAAGCTCGGGGTCAGCCGCCGGACGGAGGTCGCCGCCTGGGTCGCGGGGATCCGCGCGAAGCGCGGCACGCAGGGGTAGCAGGCGGTCGCGAGCCCGCGTCGGGGAGGCAGCCTCTCGAAACCGACCGCCGAGCGCGCGGCGTACCCCCTCCATCGCCCGCACCGGTCACCTTCCGACCGGCACGGCGACCAAGGAGGCCACCATGCGACGACTCATCGCGCTCGTCACCCTGCTCGCCGCGCTCGGCGTCGCCGCAGGCATCCCAGCCGCCGCCGGCGGCCAGACGGCCAACCTCCTCAAGAGCGAGCGCTTCGTCGGCGTCCCCAAGGCCCTGACGGGGGCGCCGGGCGCCATCGGCGCGATCAACGGCGCCGGCCAGCCCTGGGTCATCGGCACCGCCAAGGCCGTCCTCGGTGTCGACGGCAGCCTCGACCTCAAGTTCACCGGCCTCCTGTTCGCGGCGGACGCGGCTCCGGGCCTGCCCGGCACCAACACGGTCGGGTCGATGAAGGGGGCGGTGAGCTGCCTGACGCCCGCAGGGACGCGCACGGCCGTGTTCACCTCCGCGTTCCCGGTGACCACCGGCAGCGGCGCCGGGGCGGGGAACGGCCACGTCACCGAGACGCTGACGCTCCCGTCCCCGTGCATCGCGCCGATCGTGCTCATCACGAACGGGACCGGCGCGGCCTGGTTCGCCGCGGACGGCGACTGACGCCGAGAAGCGTGGCGAGGGCGCCGTACCGACCGGCGCCCTCGCCACCTTCGCGCGCGGCACCGGACCGACGCTGAGGGCGACGAATGACGACGGCCGGCCCCTCGCGGGACCGGCCGTCGTCCTGTGCCTGTGTCGAACCCGGGATCAGTTGCCGCCCGGCGTGACCTGGACGGTTCCCTTGGTGAACGACTCGCCCTTGGCGTCGGCCTCGATGCCCGCGAGGGCCTCGGTGACCATGGACATGTCGTAGGCCGTCGTCGACGGATCCTGCTTGATGATCCCCGCCTGCTTCGCGACCTGGACCGTCTGGTTCCAGCCGATCGGGTCGAGCTGGCCGACGCCGTTCGGGGACGGCCAGACCAGGGCGTTGACCTCGTTCATCATCCAGTTCTGGTGCCCCGCGCCGAGCTGCGAGCCGGCGTCGGTCGTGTACTGGACGCAGTCCGCCGGGTTGTCACGGCAGTAGATCCAGCCCTTGAGCGACGCCCGCAGGAAGCGGGTGGCGATGTCGCGGTTGCCCGGCTGGTCGAGCCACGCCTGGCGGGCGAAGACGGCGTCCTGGAGCATCGAGCTCCGGAAGTCGTTCCAGTTGAAGACGGTGAAGTCCTCGGGCTTGTAGAGCTCGCCGGTCGCCGGGTTCGTCGCCTCGAGGACCTGGGCGTACTCGTTGTAGATCATCGCCTCGGCCAGGTCGATCTCCTTGTTCAGGAACGCGACCATGTCGAACGCCTGGATGACCTTCTGGTACTGGGTCTTGGGGTCGCCGCCGTTCTCGAGACCCGGGGTCAGGCCGCAGTTGGCGGACAGGCCCGCGGTCACCTCGAACTCGTTGCCGAAGTCCCAGACGCCGACCTTCTTGCCGGCGACGCCGCACGGGTCGGTGATGCCGCTGTCGGCGTGCGCGACGGACAGCGTCCCCGAGCGCTGGAAGATCTGCGCGATGTCCACGAGGTCGGAGCCGGCCTCGCGCGCCTCGAGCACCTTCGGAACCCAGGAGATCGTGAACTCCGGCCCGTCAGGGGCGGAGCCGACCTGCTGCGGAACGATCGTTGGGCCGCCGTCGAGAATGTCGACGTTCAGTCCTTCCTCCGCGAAGTAGCCCTGCTTGTCGGCGGCGAAGTAGCCGGCGAACTGCGCCTGGGGCGTCCACTGGAGCTGGAGACGGACGTTCGCCGCCTCCGCCGACGCCGACGCGCTCGCCGGGGCCTCGCTCGCCTCATTGGACGCCGGCGCCTGGGATTCCGGTGCCGCGCTGGCAGGAGCCTGGCTCGCCGCCGAGCCGCCGCACGCCGCGACGAGGATCGTCGCCGCCATGCCCAGCCCGAGGACCCGCAACTGCTTCCTCATGCCTCTCCTCTGCTGTGGCGCCCGCTCGGATCGCACGCGCCAACTCCTCCTCGCGCGGCGCATGGCCGCGACCGCGGAACGATACCGAATCCGGGGACCTCGTGGAACGGCCGCGCGCGTCGCGCCGGGGTTACGACGCGGTCGTCCGTCAGCCGTCGATGCGCGACGAGGCGTGCCACGGGATCGCCGCGCGCTCGATCATCGCGATCACCAGGTAGAACGTGATCCCCGCCACGGCCGCGAGCGAGACGGCCGCCCAGGTGATGTCGAACCGGAGCGCGCTCGCGCTCTGGACGATCATCCGGCCGAGCACGCTCCCCTGCCCGCCGAAGTACTCCGCGACGATGGCGCCGATGAGGCTCAGCGTGGACGCCAGCTTGAGCGCGGTGAAGAAGTACGGCAGCGAGTTCGGGATCCGCACCTTGCGCAGGACCTCGCCCTCGGTGGCGGCGTAGGAGCGCATCAGCTCGAGCGCGGAGCGATCCACGCCGGACAGGCCGCGGGTCACGTTGGCCATGACCGGGAAGAACGACAGGACGGCGGCCATCATCATCTTGCTCAATGGGTTGAGCAGCCCGAACCACGTGTTGAACAGCGGCGCGAACGCGATGATCGGGATCGCGTTGGCGGCGATCGCGAGCGGCAGCAGGAGCGCCCGGGCGGTCCCCCAGCGCGCAGCCATGAACGCGACGACGACGCCGGCCGTCGTGCCGATCAGCAGCCCGCCCAGCGCCTCGATGATCGTGTTGCGGGCGGAATCCGCGAGCGGGAACCGGTCGCCGCTCCAGTTGTCGACGAGCGCCGCCCAGATCGCGCTGGGCGCGGGGAGGATGAACGAGGTGAGGTTGAGGCCCCGGATGACGACCTCCCAGATCACCAGCCCGCCGAGCGCGACGAGCACCGCGGGCAGGTAGCCCCGGAGCGCGCCGCCCACCCGGCCGGCACGCGGCGCGGCGGCGGGCGGCGGCGGCGTCAGCGGGCTGGCCACGCCCTCGACGACGCTCACCCGACCGCGCCCTCCGCCATCGTGCGGCGCGCGGACGCGGTGCCCGCGTCATCCGTCGCGTGCCCGCCGGCGCGGAGCGCCTCGCGGACCTCGGTGATCAGCTGGAAGTAGCGGTCGCTCTCGCGCGTGTCCTCGTTCCGAGGGCGCGGAAGATCGACGTCCACGATCTTCGTGATCCGCCCGGGGCGTGCGCTCATGACGACGACCCGCGACGAGAGGTACACGGCCTCCGGGATCGAGTGGGTCACGAACACGACCGTCGTCCCGGTCTGCTCCCAGATCCGCAGCACCTCGTCGTTCATCCGCTCCCGGGTCATCTCGTCGAGCGCGCCGAATGGCTCGTCCATGAGCAGGATGTGGGGCTCGAACGAGAGCGCGCGGGCGATCGCCACCCGCTGCTGCATCCCGCCCGACAGCTGGTACGGCATGTGCTTGGTGAACTCGCCGAGCTCGACAAGGTCGAGCATCTCCTTCGCCCGGGCCGCCCGCCACGCCTTGTCCCTGCCCAGGATCTCGAGCGGCAGCTTGACGTTGTCCTCCACGCTCCGCCAGTCGAACAGCACCGGCGCCTGGAAGACCATGCCGTAGTCGCGGTCGCGGCGAGCCTGCTCCGCGGTCTTGCCGTTGATCTCGACCGTCCCGTGGGTCGGCTGGACGAGGTCCCCGATGACGCGCAGGAGCGTCGACTTGCCGCAGCCCGACGGCCCGATGAGCGACACGAACTCGCCCCGGGCGATGTCCAGGTCGATCCCCGACAGGGCGACGGTCGTCCCCTTGTCGCGCG
>DASSRG010000219.1:0-21640 GCA_035701885.1 Candidatus Limnocylindrales bacterium | reverse complement strand
CCGAGACACACCTAGGATCGCCCGATGGAGCGTCTCAGCCGACGTCGCGATTCGCACTGCGAATCGAAGACGGCACGGCCCCCGATGTCCTACCACCTCCTTCGCGTGTCTCTCGAGGGTGTCGACCATTTCATGCTCGAGGTCGACGCCGACGGGGTGGCGCGGCGCGAAATCGGCCTCGACTCCGCGGATGGCGTCATCTACGCAGCGGCCGACAACCACGGCCCTGAGAACCGCTGCATCTGGCATCAGCTGTTCGGCTGGGAGCTCGATGTATTCCTCACCGAGGACGCGACGGCGTTGACTGCGGCTCAGTTCGAGGCGGCCTGGGCGATGACCGGAGCCAGCGGCTGAGCAGCTTGGCCCTTCAGGTGACAAGCTCCTATCTCGTCAAGCCCCTGCGTTTGCGCTGATCGCGCCGGCCGACAGCAGCCGGAACACGACCCGGGCCAGGTGGCGCTTGAGGGCCCGGAGCGCTTCCCGCCAGCTCTTGCCCTCGGCCCGCTTGCGGGCGATGAACGCCTGGGCCGGCGGATAGGTGCGGACCTGTGCCAGCGCGATCCCGTGGAGCGCCCGGTTGAGCTGGCGGTTGCCGCCCCGGTTGAGGCGCATGCGCTGCGTCTGGCCCGAGCTCGCCGGGATGGGGGCGACGCCCGCGAGCATCGCGAACGCGTCCGCCGACCGGAAGCGCGCGACGTCGCCGGTCTCGCCGAGGAGCTTTGCTGTCACGAGCGGCCCCGCACCCCACACCACGCGCAGCGGGTGGCCGTCGACGAGGCCCTCGATCCGGCGGTCGAGCGCCCGGAGCTCGCGGGTCAGCACCGCGAGCCGGACCAGGCGGCTCCGGGCGAGCTCGGCCTGGACGCCGGGCATGCCGCGCAGGAGACGGCCCACCGCCCGGCGGTGGGTGTCGGCGACGAGGTTGGCGGCGACCGCCCCGTAGCCTGGCGCGATGACCACGAGGTCCGCGTGGAGGCGGTTGCGCACCCTCGTCGCCTCGGCCGCGAGATCGTCGCGCGCCTCGACCAGGAGCTTGAGGTCGCGGCTGGCGTCGTCCGTGCGGACCGGCGGCAGCGCGGGCTCCCGGAGCACCACCCGGGCGATCGCGAGCGCGTCGCCCGGGTCGCTCTTGCCCGCCCGGCGGGTGCGCAGCCGCTCCCGGTGGCTGAGCTGGGGCGGCACCTCGACCACCGCCTCGTCCGCGGCGAGCAGGAACCGGGCGGCCGCCGAGCCGAACCCGGCCGAGCCCTCGAGGCCGATCCGTTCGATGCCGCCGAGGTCGCGGAGCCAGGTGAGCAGCGCCTCGAACCCGGCCGGCTCGTTGGGGAAGGCGGCCTCGCCGAGCACCTGTCCGACGTCGTCGATGGCGCACGCCGCGAGCGTCGCCTTGTGGGTATCGATCCCGATCACGCGCATCTGGTCGCCTCCGTCACCGCTCAGTACGATGGCCGCGGGCCAGGCGGGCAAATGTGCGTTGAGGTAACAGCCACGCTCCTATGAAGCCACGCCTGGCCCATTCGTCAGCCGAGGGCGGGGGCACTTGTCACCGTGGCCAGCGACGGCGCCGCGGCACATTAGCGAGGAGCCACCCGCCCTCGTCGACGACACCTTCGCAGGCCGCGAAGGCCACGGTTCACCCTACGCACATTGGCGAACGCTGGCGGGTGACGGGTGAGTAGCATGCAGCCGATGGCAAAGGGGTGGACGATCTCAGGTTCCCCCGGCATTCATGTTGTCCTGGACGAGGATGTGCAGGACCTCGCGGGCGCGCTTGCGAGGATCAATGCCTCCGTCCCGCGTGTTCGTGCGTCCGGGGATGGCACCAACATTCGGATCGAGGGGGCCAAACCTCTGGAGTGGTCCGGCGTTCCCGTCTACTACGGCCCGCGCGCCGCGCTTCGAGGGGCAGCTCGCTCAGGCCCCGACCGGAGAACGAGCCGTGGATGGGTGGATCATCCGGAGCGATGCTTCCCAAGCGTTTGCGGTGTTCGGCTGTCTCATCGCAGGCTTCACGTTCGTGGCGGGACTGCTCGTCGCGGCGGACGGTGACACTACGGGGTTCGTGAGCATCGTCGCGTCATTCGTACTCGCGGGCGCGATGCTGGCGACTTGGCGACTTCACCGCCGCCTCTCGGACGTGGATGCAAAGACGATCGTCGACTCACTCGAGTCACTTGGTCGCGTCACCTCGAGCTGATCCTGGGCAGAGCGGCGCAAGACGAGAACCCGGGATGGACCGTCCGCGCGCGCCATTCATCGACGCGCTGGCGAGGGCGGCGGGGCGGACGCCGAGCGGTCACGCGCCGTCAGGACGCGGAGCGACAGGCAAGCCCGATGTAGAGCGCGACGTCGGCGCCGACGTGGATGCCGATCGGGATCCACAGCGAGCCCAACCGCCAGCGAACGAGCCCGGCCGCGATGCCCACGCCCGTGAGGAGCGCGACGTGGACCGGGACGAGATCGATCACCTCGGGCCCGACGTGGACGATGCCGAACACGAGCCCCTGGAACGCGATGGCCACGCCGATCGGGGCCAGGCGGCCGAGCCACGCCTGCATCGCCCCGCGATAGAGCACCTCCTCGAGGACGCCGTTGGCGATGCCGAACGCGAGTGCCGCCACGAGCGCGGCCGCTGGCACGGGGAAGTCCAGCGAGCCAAAGAACGGTCGCGCCACCGCGGGGCCGATCACGAGGCCAGCCAGGACGAGCGCGATGCACCCGGCCATCGCCGCAATCGCCTCGCGGCTCCAGGGACGCTGGAGGCCCAGCTCGTGTCGATCCGACCGATGGGCGACGGCGACCAGAGCCACGATCCCGAGGCCCACGAGCGCCACGAACACGCGGTGCAGCACGATCGGGTTGAGCGGGCCGCGGCAGGCGGGGTCGCCGACGGGCAGGTCGGGCCCCAGGACCCACGGCCAGGCGAGCACGATCGCCAGCGGGACAACGGCCGCCCATGCGATCGCCGGCACCCGGCGTCCGGCCCGGAGGACGACCCAGCCGAGCGCGATGGCGAGCGCGAGCGGTGGACGAAGCTCGGGCGCGACCGCGGCGGCAAGCAGCAGTGCCGGCCCGGCCACGGCGACGAGGCCGCTCCAGCCGGACACCGAGACTCGCCGGGCATCCACGCTCACGGACGCCGGCCGGCGATCACGGAGTCGGCGCGGGGGGACAGATCCTCCACGCGTTGTCCTCGAAGATCACGGGCACCGTCTCGTGGATCTCGATCTCAACGGGACCACCCGAGACGTTGGCCAGCGTCTGGTCGAGGAGATCCTGCTCCAGCGGCTGGCCCGACTCCGCGGCGTAGGCCCGGAACAGGGCCTCGACCCGCGCCGGGTCGAACCGCTCCCGGAGCAAGCCATCGATGTCGATCTCGGCCATCGAACCCTCTCGACTGCGCTCGGACACCGTCAGGCCGCTGACGTCGAGCTCGATGACCGACAAGGTGCGCGGGACGTCGAAACCCGGCAGGGCACCCACTGGCTCGAAGATGCCCGGGAGCGGCATCGGCAGGTCCATCGGGTTGCGGCGATCGGCACACGCGAGGCCGGCTGCCGCGGCGAGGTCGTGATCCGCGACGCTCGCCAGCGCGCGCTGCACCGTGTCCGCGGGCCCCTGCCTTGGCAGCATCGAGCACCCGGCAAGCAGCGGTCCCGCGAGGAGCAGCGTCAGCGCAGCCACAACCCGCTTCATGAGCGAACCCCCTGTCGGCCTCGTCGACGCGTGGTGCGGATTCTGTCACGGAGGTCGTCGGCTGCCGGCCGCCGCCGCTGGTCGGATCGACGGCCGCCGCAGGTCGCGCGACTTCGCGTAGTTCTACGTACGCAGATGTCGCGAATTTACCGTTGCGGTCTCGGTAGCGACGCGTATCATCCGCACTCCGCTGCCCGTTCGGAGAGGGGACGTGGCTATCGCTACACGGCGAGCGCGTTGGTCAGGGATCCTTGCGCTGTCGCTGGCGGCCTACACGGTCGCAGCCGCGCTCTACCCCGGGCTGCGCCTCTCGATCGACGGACCCGCAGCCGAGCTCCTCGTCGGCCTCGGCGGCGCATTCCTGCTGGCGGCCGTCTTCGGGACCGCCGTCACGGCGTACGTCCTGCTCGAGATTCCCTCGGCGATCGGCATCGCCGCAGCGTTCCTCGTCCTCACGATCACCAGCGCCCCGCGCGCGGTCGTCCTCGCCGCGCCGGCGGCGGCCGCCTCGCTGGGGTTGGAGCCGGCGCTCGCGGATTCGTCGCAGGCTGTTGCGCTCGGCGTGGCGAGCGCGTGCATCGCGGTCGGCGTGCTCACGGTTCGCCCGGAGGCGATCCCCCGCATGGCCGCGGTGACGGCAATCGTCGCCCCGACGGCGATCGTCGTCGTCGGCATCGTCGTCGCCGTGGCCGTCCACACGATCGGCCAGTCGACCATCGTAAACCTCGCGGCGACCACAGCAGCGGCAACGCCTGTCGCCATCGTCGTCCTCGTGGCGAGTGTCCTCGGTGCCTGCGCCGTGACCGCGCGCGCCGCGTTGAGGCAGCGCAACACGGCGGGGATCGTCCTGGCGTGCGCGATCCTCATCGCAGCCCTTGCGCTCGTCCAGTTCGCCGTGTTCGCGGATCCGACCGTGTCGCGGGTCACCTCGCGCGACCTGCTCGTCGCGGCATTCGCGATCGTCGCCGGCGTCGGGCTCGCCATCGCCGTCCGGGATTCCCTCGGCGACGATGCCGAGCACCCGGAGCGGGCGCTCGGCATCGCGCGGGCCGTCCGCGCCGAGCGCAGCCGGGTGGCGCGTGAGATGCACGACGGGCTGGCCCAGGAAGTGTGGCTGGCGACGCTGCGCATGGAGGAGGTCACGCACGCGCACTCTGTCCAGGAGGCCAGCAACGCGGCCGCGTCCGCGGGCGTGGCGTTGCATCGGGCGCTGGCCGACACGCGCGAACGGATCATGGAGCTCCGGGCGCCGAACGGCGACCTCGATGCGATGCTCCGCGAGGCCGCCGCCTCGTTCGAGCGGCACCACGGCGTGGCGACCGAGGTGGACCTCGGGGCGCCCGGGGCGGAGCTCGGCACGTCGGGCACCGAGGTTGCCCGGATCGTCGGCGAGGCGTTCATCAACATCCGAAAGCACGCCCACGCCACGAGGGTGCGCGTTCAGACGCGACCGCACGGCTCGGGCGTGCGGGTGCAGATCGCGGACAACGGCGTGGGCCTGCAGTCGCGCGGGTCCGGAGTCGGGCTCGACTCGATGCGCGAGCGTGCGGGGCTCGTGGGCGCGGCCGTGCACTGGGAATCGGGGCCGGCAGCAGGCACGACGGTCGTGATCGACCTGCCCGGTGACATGGCTGCCACGGGATGATGCCGCTCGGGCCGCGTGCGATGCTGGTCGACGACCACGACCTGGTACGCGAGGCCGTGAAGGCCGCCCTGCAACGGGCGGACATCGAGGTGGTGGCATCGGCGCGCCTGGTCCGGGAAGCCGAGCAGCGCGCGATCGAGACGCGGCCCGACGTGATCCTCGTCGACATCAACCTGCCCGACGGGAGCGGCCTCCAGCTGACCCGGTGGCTTCGGACGCACCTGCCTGGATCGCTCGTGATCGTCCTCACGATGTCCACCTCGACCGAGGATGCCCAGGAGGCGCTGCAGGCCGGCGCGGTGGGCTACATCACCAAGGACGTGTCCGGCGAATCCCTTGCTCGCGCGGTCCGCGGCGTCGTTGCAGGCGAGCTCGCGATCTCGAGGCGCATGGGCCGTGTCGTCGTCCGCAACCTCGCCGACGGGATCTCCCCCACCCGATCGAGCGACGGCGTCGCCCACGCGACCCTGACCGAGCGCGAGCGCTCCGTCCTGGAGCTGATCTCCGCCGGCCAGACGACGAGCGAGATCGCCGACGCCCTGGTCCTGTCACCGCGGACGGTGGAGGGCCACGTCGCCAGTGCCCTGCGCAAGCTCGGCGTGCGCAACCGCGCCGAGGCGGTGGCACGAATGCGCCCGGGAGCGAGCTGACCATCATCGCCGGCTGACCACCCCGCGATGCCGTCCCCGAGCGGTCTCACGCCCCGCCGAGCGCCGCCCGGATGGAGCGCTTCGCGTCCTCGAGACGACGACCGATGACGCGGTACGCGAGTACCCCGCAGCCCTCCGGCTGACGCGATTCGCGTAGCCAGGCACGTGTCCTTCGCGTAGATCCACCGTCGCGCGCCGGACCCCCTAGGCGAAGACTTCGGCCCCTGTCAATCCCCACACCTCCCTATTCGTTCACCCACGGGAGGGTGCGGGTCACCGGGGACAGAGGGGTCCGGATCACCATGGCCGATTCCCGGATTGCACCGTCCGTGACCGACGCGATCTGCGTCGTCCTGCCGACCTACAACGAGCGCGGGAACATCGACCGGATCGTGCCGGCCATCCTCGCCGCGCTGCCGGCCGCGACGGTCCTCGTCGTCGACGACTCGTCGCCCGACGGGACCGGGAAGATCGCGGACGAGATGGCGGCCCACGACCCGCGGATCCGGGTGCTGCATCGGGCCGGCAAGGAAGGTCTGGGGCGGGCGTATCTGGCCGGCTTCACGACGGCCCTCGGGGACTCGCCGCAGACGGTCGTCCAGATGGACGCCGACTTCTCGCACGACCCGAGCGCGCTCCCGGCGCTCGTCGAGCCGGTCCGGTCCGGGCGCGCGGACCTCGTGATCGGGTCCCGCTACGCGAGCGGCGGCCGGGTCGAGGACTGGGGCCTCGCACGGCGTGCGATCAGCCGCGGCGGCAGCCTGTTCGCCCGGGCGGTGCTGGGACTGCCGGCCCGCGACCTCACCGGCGGGTTCAAGGCGTGGCGGGCGTCGACCCTGGCCGCCGTCCCGTTCGAGGGCGTGCGAGCGGGCGGCTACGTGTTCCAGATCGAGATGACGTACCGCGCCGTCCGTGGCGGCGCGCGGATCCAGGAAGTGCCGATCACGTTCCGGGACCGGCGCGAGGGCACGTCGAAGATGAGCCGCCGGATCGTCCTCGAGGCGTTCGTGGTCGTGCTCCAGCTCCGCTGGGAGTCGCTGACGCGCCGGCGCGCCGGCAGCCCCGCGCCTGCCGAGGCGGCACCCACTCCATCCGAGTAGCCATCGCGCGGCCCCGGGAGGCCGTGCCAGCAACGGATCGATGGAGGGGACGCCATCGGCCACGCCTCGACGAGGAGGGCGATATGACGAAGGGGGCCCTGGCCGACCGGCCGATAGGGACACGGGACGCGGTGCGCCTCGGGAAGGGACGCGTCCGGGAATGGGCCCGGTTCGGGCTGGTGGGCCTCTCGGGGCTCGTCGTCAACCAGGTCGTGTTCCTGGTGATCACGGATCTCCTCGGGATCTGGTACCTCCTGTCGGCGGTCTTCGCGACGCTGGTCTCGAGCTCCTGGAACTTCCTGCTCGCCGACCGCTGGGCGTTCGCGAATCGGCAGGTCGGCGGGCGCACGTCGCACCGCTACCTGGCGTTCCTCGGCCTCAACTTCGCGCTCCTCCCGGCCCGCCTCCCCGTCCTGTGGTTCCTGACCGACATCGTGGGTCTCCACTACGGGTGGTCGAACATCATCAGCCTCCTGGCGATGTTCGCGATCCGGCTCGTGATCGCCGACCAGTGGCTGTGGCGCCCCGAGCCATTCCCGGACGTGGAGGCCGACAGCACGACCGCGGTCAGCGGGGTGCCCCGGCACCGCTACGACATCGCCGGCCTGCTGACGATCCACTCCGACGTCGAGCTCCGGGAGCTGCGCAACTTCGCCGTCGGAGCGGTGGCATCGCCCGACCTGCGGATCACCGTCGGCCTCGTGTCGCCCCGGCCGACGCGGCACGTCCTGCTCGAAGACGCCGGCGAGGACATCGTCTACCGCGAGCACCTCGGTGCGCTCTCAGCCAACTTCTCGCTCCACATGGGCGAGCCGATCGAGGTCCGCGTCTCGCCACTGCTGGCCAAGTCGCCGCACGTCGTCTACACGAACATCGTCGAGGCGTTCCTGCGCTTCCTGCTCGTGTCCAAGGGCTACGTCCTCCTCCACTCGGCGGCGATCGCCAACGAAGACGGCGTGACCCTGCTGTCGGCGCAGACCGACACGGGCAAGACGAGCACGGTCATCACCCTCGTCCGGTCGAAGGGCTACCGGTTCCTGTCGGACGACATGACGATCATCGATCCGTCCGGCTACGCGATCAGCTATCCGAAGCCGATGACGCTGTCGTTCCACACGATGGCGGTCGCCAAGGACGGGCACCTGACCCGGCGCGACCGCGCGGCGCTCGCCATCCAGAGCCGGCTGCACTCGAAGAGCGGGCGCACGGTGGGCCGCACCCTCGGCGACCGGAACCTCCCGATCATGACGCTCAACTCGATCGTCCAGGCGATCGTCCCGCCGCCCAAGCACCGCATCGAGCGCCTGTTCCCGTGCGCGGTCGGGGGCCGAGACCCCATCCGCAACGTCGTCCTGCTGTCCAAGGGTGAGGACCGCCTCGACCCGTGCCCGCTTGGGCGAACGGTCAAGACGCTCCTCGACAACACCGACGACGCCTACACCTTCCCCCCGTTCGCATCGTTCGCGCCGCACATCAGGATCGGCGGCGAGGACTACGCCAGCCTGCGGCGCAAGGAGCGCGAGCTGCTCGCGATCGCCGTATCGCGTGCGGCGAAGTGGCAGCTCTCGGTCCACGGGTACGGCTGGTCGGACGTGATCCCCTCGATCATGGACGCCACCGCAGCGATGCACCCGCGCGTCGACGAGGCGCAGCCGATGCCACTGCCGGCGCCCATGGGGCGCGCGCCGCGCAGACGCATGAGGCAGCCGAGCCCACTCCAGCCGGTCGGCATCCCGGTCATGGCGTCCTCCGGCTCCGCGACGTCGGCCGCCGCCTACGAGGCCGATCGGATCCCCGTGGCGATGTTCACCGACGACCAGCCCACCTTGAGCGACTGATCCGCGCTGGACTGCGACCCGCGGATCAACGCGATGTCCATCCACTCCCCGTCACCCAGTCTGTCAGGGGGTTCAGGAATGAACCAGGCATCACGCACCTTGGTCGATCGATCAGCGGCCCGTCACCTGGCGGTCGCCCTGCTGGCATCCGTGCTGCTGCTGGCAACGCTCCTCGCCGGCGCGACGACCGTGTTCGCGGCTGGAAACTGCGCCGTGAGCACCGCGCCGGGAGGCGCCTACACCGCGACCCTGTGCATCACGGCGCCGGCAGGCGGCGCGACGGTGAGCGGCGAACAGACGATCACGGCCACGCTCTCGGTGACCGGACCCACGCCGCCGGCGAGCGGCGGCAAGCTGCAGTTCTACCTGGACGGCACGTATCTCCTGACCGACTACCAGTCGCCCTACGCCTTCGTCCTCCCGACCACGCGCTGGGCCGACGGGTCCCACGCGCTGTCGGTCGAAGCGGTCCTCCGCGACGGCTACCTCACGCCGACGCGCGCGACGATCGGCATGACGTTCTCGAACGGCATCACGACGCCTCCGCCCAACACGAACACCCGCGGCCCCGTCCCCGCGACGGCGCCCGGCGCCGGCCAGCCGTACGTCGTCGCGGTGACCGGCGACGGCGCCGGTGGCGAGCTCACCGCAGGCGCGGTGACCGACACCATCGCCGGCTGGAATCCGAACCTGTTGCTGTATGTGGGCGACGTCTACGAGAAGGGAACCTCGACCGAGTTCCGCAACTGGTACGGCAGCGCGAGCACCTTCTATGGCCGGTTCAGGACGATCACCAATCCGGCGATCGGCAACCACGAGCAGGCCGCAGGGGGCATCGCACCCGGGTACTTCGACTACTGGGACAACCTGCCTCGCTACTACAGCTACGACGTGGGCAACTGGCACCTGGTGAGCATCGACTCGACGAGCGAGTTCGGTGAGGTCGACCCCCCGTCTGCGCAGTACCAGTGGCTGCTCAATGACCTGACGACCAGCACGAAGGCCTGCACGATCGTCTACATGCACCATCCGCCGTTCACCACCGGCGCGTCGGACGCGACGAGCGCCCGGCTCCAGGACGTGTGGCGGCTGCTTCCGGCCCACGGTGTGGACCTCCTCCTGACGGGTCATGACCACTCGTACCAGCGCTGGACGCCGATGGACCTCAACGGCGTCCCGAACGCGGCCGGCACGACCGAGATCGTCGTCGGGACCGGCGGCCACGGCATCGGCGCGTTCATCAAGAGCGACACCCGGATGCTGAAGGGCTATGACACCTCGCCCATCAGCTACGGCGCGCTCCGCCTCGAGCTCAACCCCTCGGGCGCCGCCTGGCGGTTCGTCAACAAGGACGGCAGCATCCTCGATTCGGGCTCGCGCGCCTGCTCCGGCGCCCCGGCCGACACGACCGCGCCCACCGCGCCCTCGAACCTCGCCGTCGGCGGCTCGTCCGCCACGAAGATCGACCTCACCTGGACCGCGTCGACCGACGACGTCGGCGTCGCGTCGTACGACGTGTTCCGCGACGGCGTCAAGATCGGGACCGCGGCCGAGCCGAAGTTCTCGGACGCCACCGTGAGCGTCGGGGCGACGTACGCCTACACCGTCAAGGCCCTCGATGCGGCCGGTCATTCCTCGGCAGCCAGCAATACGGCGTCCGTGACGACGCCGTCCGCGGTGTTCGCCGACGGGTTCGAGACTGGTGACCTGTCGCGCTGGAACGTGGGGGCGACGCTCGTCGCCGAGCAGGCCGACGTGTTCAACGGGTCGTGGGGCGCCAGCGCCGTCACGACCGCGACCAGCGATCCCGCCAAGTTCGCGGCCAAGACCCTGAGCCCGGCAATGCCGGACATCTATTACCGCACGTGGTTCAAGCTGAACAGCCACGGCTCGAACTCCACCGACATCCTGCGCTTCCGGACGGCCGGGAACATTGCCCTCCTCAGCGTGTCCGTCACCGCCACGGACCGCCTGAACGTGCGCAACGACACGACGTCCGCGTCCGAGACCGACACGTCGAGGACCGTGACGCCGGGCAACTGGCATTCGCTCCAGGCCCACGTCACGATCAACGGCGCGAACAGCACCGTGGAGGTCTGGCTGGACGGCGCCAGGGTCACCGCCGTCACGCAGACGCAGAGCCTCGGCACCGCCGCGGTCGGGATCGTCCAGCTGGGCGAGCCGCAGGCGAGCCGTGTCTATGACCTCACCCTCGACGACGCCGCGGTGGCGGCCGCGTTCATCCCGACCGCGGATGCGCCGATCCCCGCCCCCGCGAGCGTCTCCGGCGTCGCGACGCCGGGTCGGATCGACGTCAGCTGGTCGTCGGTGAGCTCGCCGTCGCTGACCGGGTACGAGCTGTATCGCAACGGGTCGCCGCTCGCGGTGCTCGGCACGGTCACCACGTACTCGGACCACGCGGTGGTCCCGGGCATCGCGTACACGTACGCGGTCCGCGCCCTCGCCGCCGACGGCAGTGCCTCCGCGTTCCGGACGGCGACGCCCGTCACCGCCGCGGCTGACACCGTCGCCCCGACGGTCAGCCTCACCGGGCCTTCCGCAAACGCCATCCTCTCGGGGACGATCTCACTGTCGGCGTCGGCTTCCGACAACGGCGCGGTCGACCACGTCGACTTCATCGTCAACGGCCAGGAGGTCGGCGACTCCGACGTCGACCCGTTCAGCCTGTCGTTCGACACGACGACGCTGCCGGAAGGCCCGGCAACATTCGCGGCCATGGCCGTCGACCTCGCCGGTAACTCGACGACGACGGCGGCGCGGACCGCGATCATCGACAACAAGCTCCCTGACACGACGATCCTCACGGGACCGTCAGGCGTCGTCACCGACGCCAGCGCCAGCTTCTCGTTCTCGTCCGACGAACCGGGCTCCACGTTCCTGTGCAGCCTCGACGGCGGCGCCTTCGCGGCCTGCCCCTCGCCCAAGACGTACTCGGGTCTCGCCGATGGCGCGCACACGTTCGCCGTCCAGGCGCGTGACGCCGCAGGGAACGTCGACCAGTCCCCGGCCGGCGCGGCATGGACGATCGACACGTCCAACAGCGCGCTCGTGAGCGACGGGTTCGAGACGGGGCTCGGGCTGTGGACGACCCAGGGCACGGGCTTCACGACCCAGACGGCACACGCCCTCGAGGGAGACTTCTCCGCCCGAGCCGTGGGAACCGGCACCGCGTCGTGGGCGTATGCCTCGATCGCGCCGACGCGCGCGGAGCTCTCGTACCGGACCTGGTTCCGGATCGAGAGCCAGGGACCCAACAACCTCACCCTCGTCCGGTTCCGGACGGCCACCGGCGGCGCCCTCCTCGGCGTGTTCGTCAGCAGCACGGGCAAGCTCGGCTACACCAACGACACGCTGGGTACGTCGACGACGAGCACCCAGTCGGTCAGCGGCGATGCGTGGCACGAGCTCCAGGTCCACGCGCTCGTGAACGGCGCCAGCGGCCAGGTCGACGTCTCGCTCGACGGGTCGCCGGTGTCCGCGCTGAGCAAGGTCGAGAACCTCGGCAGCACGTCGATCGGACGCGTCCAGCTCGGTGAGAGCCTGGCCGGCCGGACGTTCGACGTCGCCTTCGACGAGGTGCTCGTCAAGCCGCAGCCGATCGCGGCGACAGCCATGCCGTACACGGTGATCGACGGCGGCCCCTCGGGCCGCGTCTCGGCGACGAGCGCGTCGTTCGACTTCTCGTCGACGGCGCCCGGCGCGACGTTCGAGTGCGCGCTCGACGGGCAGCAGTACGCCGCCTGCCAATCACCCGCCCAGTACAGCGGCCTCGCCGAGGACGTGCACACCTTCCAGGTCCGCGCCACCGACGCCTCGAACGTCGTCGATCCGACGCCCGCGTTGCGCAGCTGGACCATCGACACCACGGCTCCGACCGTCACCCTCGAGTCGCCCGCCGACGGGTCGTCCGGGATCGCGCTCGACACGACCGTCAGCGCCACGTTCTCGGAGCCGGTGACGGTCAGCGCCTCGACCTTCGTGCTCACGTCGTCGACCGCCCCCGGCGGCGTCGACGCCACCGTCAGCTACGACCCCGCCACCAGGACGGCTACCCTCGACCCGACCGCCAGCCTCGAGGGGAACACCACCTACACGGCGACCCTCATCGGCGGTGGGAGCGGCATTGCGGATCTCGCTGGCAACGCTCTCGCCGCCGACCACACGTGGTCATTCTTCACCGGCGCGATCGACACCCAGCCGCCCGATGCGCCCACCGGGCTGACCGCGACGGCGATCTCGAGCGGCCGCATCGACCTGTCGTGGACCGCAGCCTCCGACAACGTCGGCGTCACGGCTTACCGGGTCTACCGGGATGGCGCCCAGATCGCGGCCCTCGGCAACGTGACGAGCTACTCGGACACGACCGCCGG
Source organism: Candidatus Limnocylindrales bacterium (assembly GCA_035701885.1). GTDB lineage: Bacteria > Chloroflexota > Limnocylindria > Limnocylindrales > CSP1-4 > CAIXZV01. Next base: position 8,320 of record DASSRG010000219.1, on the reverse strand, counting down.
GCCCTCGACCGGCTATTCGTACGAGGTCACGGCGCTCGATGCCGCCGCCCTCGAGTCGGCACGTAGCGCCAGTGCCTCCGCCACGGCGCTCGACGCCACCTTCGCCGATCGCTTCGAGACCGGCGACCTCTCACGATGGACCACGAACTCCGGTGTCGTGGTCGACCCCGACGCCTTCGCCGGTGCGTTCGCCGCTCGTGCGGGGGCGTCGGGCGCCGCCAGCTTCGCGACCAGGACGCTCGCGCAGCCGACGACCGACCTGTACTACCGGACCCGCTTCAAGATCCTTGACGGTGGGGCCAACAACGTCGACCTCATCGCGCTGCGCACGTCGACGGCCTCCGGCTTCGTCGGCCGGGTGTTCGTCACCGGCGCAGGCAACATCGAGTTCGTCAACGGCTTCACCGGCGCCACCTCCACGAGCACGACGACCGTCTCGACCGGCGCATGGCACGACCTCCAGCTCCACGCCCTCGTGAACGGCGCGGTGAGCACGGTCGACGTCTGGCTGGACGGCGCCAGGGTCGCGGCGCTCAGCGGCACCACAGACCTCGGGTCCACACCGATCGCCAAGATCCAGCTGGGCGAGCACCAGGCCCGGACGTTCGACGTGCTGTTCGACGACGTCGTCGCCGCACCCGCCTTCATCAACGACGGCGACACCGTCGCGCCGGCGACACCGGCGAACTTCAGCTCGACCGCCGTGTCGCCGATCCGGATCGATCTCAGCTGGGATCCGGTCTCCGATGCCAGCGGCTACAACCTGTATCGCAACGGGGCACTGGTGGCCAGCCTCGGCGCGGTCTCCCAGTACTCGGACGCGGCCCTCGTGCCCGCCACGACGTACCAATACCTGCTGCGGGCGCGCGACGCCACAGAGAACGCGTCGGCGCCCGCGGCCACCACCATGGCGACGCCCGGGGACACCGGGGCGCCGAGCGCGCCCACGGCGCTCGCCGCGACCGCCGCGAGCAGCGGCCAGGTCGACCTGTCCTGGACCGCCGCCCAGGACGACGTCGAGGTCGTGGGCTACGACATCTACCGCGACGGCGTGTTCCTCAAGACCGTGGGTCCGGTCACGGCCTACAGCGATGCCTCGGCCGGTCCGTCCATGACCTACAGCTACCGACTGCTGGCCCGCGACGTCGGCGGCAACCCATCGCCGTTCAGCGACCCGGCACAGGCGACGACCAAGCCCGTCTACGCGCTCGAGCGGTTCGAGACGGGCGACCTCAGCCGCTGGGCGACGGTGTCCGGCCTGACGGTCCAGAAGGCCATCGTGGACGCTGGTATCTACGCCGCGCGCGCGACGAGCGTCGCAGGGCCGGCCAGGGTCGCCGTCCTCGACCTCGGAACCGCCCGCTCCGACCTGTGGGTCCGCACCCGGTTCCAGCTGGTCGGGACGAGCAACGGGGCCACCCTCCTCGGCCTCCGGACCGGGGCCGGGGGCAAGATCCTTCGCGCCACGGTCAGCCCGACGGGCCGCGTGGCGTGGACCAACGACACGAGCGCCTCCACCCGGAGCAGCACCACGCCGATCTCGACCGGCGCGTGGCACGAGCTCCAGGTGCACGCGCAGGCCAACGGCGCCACCGGCACCGTGGACCTGTGGCTCGACGGGGTTCGGGTGGCCGACGTCAGCGGCAGCGCAGACATCGGCAGCAACCCGGTCCAGCTGATCGCGCTCGGCGACGACACGGCCGGCCACACGTATGACGTCGTCTTCGACGACCTCGTCGTGGCGGACGCGTACGTGAACCCGGGCGACGTCACCCCGCCCGCGACCCCGTCTGTCACCGGGACGCCGCTGAGCATCAGCTCGGTCCGGCTGGACTGGGGCACCGTTGCGAGCGCCGCGGGCTTCCACGTCTACCGCGACGGCGGCGTCATCGCGACCCTGCCGGCGGCCACGCTGACGTACACCGACACCGGGCTCACCGCATCGACCGCCTACGCGTACGAGGTTCGCTCGTTCGACGCCGCCGAGAACCTGTCCGCGCCGGGAGCCACCCCCGTGACGACCCTGGCCGACAGCACGCCTCCCAGCGTGTCCCTCACGGCCCCGGCCGCCGGTGCGAAGGTCTCCGGGACGGTGTCGATGACCGCGACGGCGAGCGACAACGACGCCGTGACCCGGGTCGACTTCCTCGTCGACGGCTCCGTCGTCGGCAGCGACACCTCGTCGCCGTACTCGTTCGACTGGAGCTCGACCGGCCACGCGGCCGGGAACGCGACGCTCGCCGCCCGCGCCTACGACGCGGCGACCAACCAGGGCACCTCGGCCAACGTCGTCGTGACGGTGGACAACGTCGCCCCCAACACGTCGATCACGACCGCACCCCCGACGAACACCAGCTCGACGTCGGCGAGCATCGCCTTCACCTCCACCGAATCGGGCTCCACGTTCCTGTGCCAGCTCGACTTCGGGACGACGGTTGCGTGCACCTCGCCGCGCGCGCTTTCAGGGCTCGCGGACGGCGTCCACACGTTCCAGGTCGCCGCCAAGGACGCGGCGGGCAACGTGGACGCCACGCCTGCATCCACCACCTGGACCGTCGACACCGTCGCGCCGGGTGTGCCGTCCGGCGACGAGTCGCCGCTCGACCTGAGCACGAACGTGCCGACCGACACGAACGTGATCGCGGGCTTCAACGGCGCGCTCAACCCCACGACCCTGACCGGTACGACGTTCTTCCTGACGCTCCAGGGCTCCACCGCGCACATCACCGCGACCGTGACCTACGACGCGGCGACGACTCGCGGGATCCTCGACCCCGCCGCCGCGCTGCAGAGCAACCGGACGTACGTCGCGACCATCAGGGGCGGCTCGACGGGTGTGAAGGACCCGGCCGGAAACGCGATGGCGGCCGACCGCGTCTGGACCTTCACGACGCTGGCCGACACCACGCCGCCGGACACGACGATCACCGCGAAGCCGACCAACCCGACGACGGCCACGTCGGCCACCTTCTCCTTCACGGCCACCGAACCGGCCACGTTCCAGTGCAGCGTCGACAGCACGAAGCTCAGGGGCTGCAACTCACCCAAGACGTTCACGGGCCTGACCCTCGGATCGCACATCTTCCGCGTGGCCGCGACGGACACCGCCGGCAACGTCGATCCGAGCCTCGCCTCGTACACGTGGACGATCGTCGCGGCCGCGGACACGACGCCGCCGGATACGACCATCACCGCCGGCCCGAGCGGGTTCTCCGCCGGCTCGACGACCTTCTCATTCAGCTCGAATGAGGCGAACTCCACGTTCCGCTGCCAGGTCGACGGTGCGGCCGCGGCGGCCTGCACCTCGCCCAAGGCGCTGTCCGGCCTCGCGGCCGGTTCCCACACCTTCAGCGTGGTGGCGACGGACGCCGCCGGAAACACCGATCAGACCCCGGCGACCCGAACGTGGACGGTGGACCTCGCCGCACCCACCGCGACCCTCACCGCACCGGCGGCGCAGGCGACCGTGACCGGCATGGTCACCCTCACCGCCACCGCGGCCGACACGGGCGGCAGCGGCATCGCGAGCGTCACGTTCTACATCGACGGCAACGCCCTGGCAACCGATACGTCCAGCCCGTACAGCACGACCTGGAACACGAAGAAGGTCAGCAAGGGCAGTCACACGATCTCCGCATCGGCTACGGATGCCGCCGGCAACGCCGGCCAGCGCATGACGATCACGGTCACCGTCAACTGACCCTGGAGGGTCGCCGCCGGGATCGGTGACCCTCCAGTCCCCATCCGAAGCGCCCCGCGGAGAACCCCCTGTCTCCGCGCGCGCCAGGACGGCACGGTCGCAGCCGTCCGCTCCGTCCCCGGTCGTTGCCTCCCAGCAACGACCGGGGACTTTCTTGTCTGCGCCGGAGGGACCAAAGGACCGACGCACGGGGCCGCGACATCCGGTAGGGTGGGCAGGTCGCAGTCTGGTCGTCGAGGGTCTGCCCCCAGCGAAGGCCGACAACAGAACGACGGAACACCTGGCCCCAGCGATGGGGCTCGGACAGCTGGTCCGGAACCGGAGCCGACCAGTTGCCCAAGCGGCCGTCAGCCCTGGCAGCGCCTACGGCGCTGATGCTCCGGTGAGCTGAACGGCATTCCATCGCTACCAGATGGAGTGCGTAGATGCCCGCGAATCCCCACCGTAGTTCAGCGCGCCCTGTGAGCCTCCGGTCGGCAAGCAGCACGCCTCCGCGCACGCGCCGGGAACGTCTCCTGGCGGTACGCTCCGGCAACGCGCTGGTGCTCGCGCTGGTCCTCCTCGTCACGCCGCTGACGGTCTCGGCGGCCGCCACGCCGGCGTCCCTCGCGGTCAGCCCGAGCGCTGCCAGGTCCGGCACCCAGGTCCGAATCAACGCTGCAGGTTTTCCCCCGAACGCAAGCGGCCAGCTGACCTTCGACGGGTCGGCGTCCGGCATGCCCAAGTACCGCACGAGCAAGTCGGGCACGTTCTCCGTCATGCTGACCATCCCCGCGGCCGCAACGGCCGGGACGCACACCGTCGCCGCGCAGAACACGCAGAAGAACGGCGGCAAGGGCGGCGGGGCGGCGGCGGCCACGGGCATCGTTGCGAGCGCCGCGGTCGAGGTGCTGGCGCCCACCCCGACGCCGGCACCGACCCCGACACCCACCGCGCCGCCGACTGCCACCCCCACGGCGCCGCCCGCCGCGACGCCGACGCCGACTCCCGCGGCCACGCCGACGCCCACGCCCACCGCGACGCCGACGGCGACGCCGGGGTCCACCCCCCCGGCCGGTGACCTCCAGCCGTCGTTCCCGATGCGCGGTGCCTTCTACTACCCGTGGTTCCCCGAGGCGTGGAACCAGCAGGGCATGAACCCGTTCACCAAGTACCACCCGACGATGGGCTACTACGACTCGGGCTCCGCCTACGTCATCAAGCAGCACGTCGCCGCGATGCAGTACGGCGGGATCGACATGGGGATCGCATCCTGGTGGGGCCAGGGGTCGCGGACCGATGGCCGGATCCCGGCGATCCTCGCGAACACCGCCGGAACGTCCTTCCGCTGGACGCTCTACTACGAGCCCGAAGGCTCGAGCGACCCGAGCGTCGCGCAGCTGACGTCGGACCTCGCCTACATCCGTGACCGGTACGCCTCGGATCCCGCGTTCCTGCGCATCAACGGCAAGTTCGTCGTGTTCGTGTACGCCGACCCGGCCGACGCGTGCGGCATGGCCGATCGCTGGGCCCAGGCGAACGCGGGCATCGATGCGTACGTGGTCCTCAAGGTGTTCACCGGGTTCCGCAACTGCGCAAGCCAGCCCGCCGGTTGGCACCAGTACGGCCCCGCCGTCGCCGCGAGCAACCAGAGCGGCTACAGCTATACGATCAGCCCGGGCTTCGACAAGGCGAACGAGGCCACCCGTCTCGGTCGGGACCTCACCCGCTGGAACCAGAACATTCGGGACATGGTCGCCTCCAATGCCCCGTTCCAGCTCGTGACGACGATCAACGAGTGGGGCGAGGGGACATCCATCGAGAGCGCGACGGAGTGGAACTCCGACAGCGGTTACGGCGCCTACCTCGACGCGCTGCACGCCAACGGCACGGGCCCCGTCCCGGCACCGACCCCGACGCCCACGCCCACGCCCACCCCGACGGCGAAGCCGACGCCGACCGCGACGCCGACGCCCACGCCGACGCCGACGCCCACGCCGACGGCAACCGCGTCGACGCCGCCGACGCCTGCCCCCGGCGACCAGGTCCTGCTCGCCGCCGGCGACATCGCGGGCTGCTCCTCGTCCGGCGACGAGGCGACCGCGAAGCTGCTCGCGGCGAACAGCGGCACCATCATCACGGCCGGCGACAACGCCTACGACTCGGGCACGGCGACCGAGTTTGCCAACTGCTTCGGCCCGTCCTGGGGCGCGCACAAGAGCCGCATCAAGCCGGCGCCCGGCAACCACGAGTACCTCACCACCGGCGCGTCGGGCTACTACGGCTACTACGGTTCCGCGGCCGGCGACCCGTCCAAGGGCTGGTACGCGTTCGACCTCGGCGCGTGGCGCATCTACGCGCTCAACAGCAACTGCTCCCAGGTTGGGGGCTGTGGCGCCGGGTCACCCCAGGAGACGTGGCTCCGGGCCGACCTTGCCGCGAACCCGCGTGCATGCGTCGCCGCCTATTGGCACCATCCGCGGTTCAGCAGCGGCCAGCACGGCAGCTACGTCGCCTACAAGCCGCTGTGGGAGGCGCTGTACGCCGCCGGCGCCGACGTCGTGATCAACGGCCACGACCACGACTACGAGCGGTTCCTGCCCCAGGACCCGAGCGGACAGCTCGACGATGCCCACGGGCTCACCGAGTTCGTCGTGGGGACGGGCGGCAAGAACCACTACGCGTTCTCGGGGACGTTCGCGCCCAACAGCGCCGCCCACGACGACGCCACCTTCGGCATCCTCAAGATGACCCTCCACGCGAACAGCTTCGACTGGCAGTTCCTCCCCGAGGCCGGCAAGACGTTCACCGACTCCGGCTCCCGGGCGTGTCACTGAGCCATGTCGCGAGGCGGGCGGCGTCGGCCGCCGCCTGCCTCGTCCTTCTCGCCGCCTGCGGTTCCGGTGCCGCGCCACCCGCCGGGTCGCCGGACGCCGCCGCCTCCGGCGCCGGGTCGCCTGCTGGCGCCTCGACCGCGATCCTCCAGACGAGCGGCGAGGGACCCGGGGGATCCGAGGCGTTCGACCTGCAGCCGGGCGACTACGTGCTCACCTGGTCGGCGGCACCGGCCGCCGGGGCCGACATGTGCCACCACCGGGCCGCGCTCGAGACCACCGACGAGGAGATCGTCCAGCCGGTCGTCGACCAGGACGTCACCGCGGCGATCGCCGACCAGCAGGTGCCGCTCGACGGCCAGGTGGCGGGGACCTACTACATCGACGTGAACTCAGACTGCGCGTGGACCTTCCGGGTCGATCCCCGGCCCTGACGGCCCGCCGTCGCGCGCGGAACCGGCGGCCGGCTCCGACCCGTGACGTCGCCGGCGCCGGACCAGCACGACCCAGGCGATTACCAGGAGCCCGACCAGCCCGGTGATCGCGAGGGCCTTCTCGACGTCGCTGATCGTGCCCGCCGCGTCGTCCTGCCGCTCCGAGTCGAAGTCCATCGGGCCGAGCGAGACGCCGTCGGTGGACTTGCCGGTCAACTCGGCCAGCGTGTCGAGCGCCGTCCTGCCGAACTGCTCGCTCGGTTCGATGTGGCTGTTCTCGCTGAACTCGTTCCAGCTGATGATCCCCAGGGCGTCGGGGGAGGACTGCGCGGCAGCGGCCACCTCGGCGCGCAGGGTGTCACCGTCCGCGCGATCGATCACGCGCGTGCCGCCCACCAGCCTGGCGTCGAAGCCCGGCGACGCCGGCGCGATCCACAGGCCGTCCGTGTCGTGGACGGCCTCGCCCATCGCCTTGAGCTTCTTCGCGAACCCGGCGGACTCGGGGTTGGCCGACGACCAGTAGTACGCGTTGCCGTCGACCAGTGACGAGATCAGCCCGTAGGCCTGGACGTTCCGCTCCGACGCGAGCACGAGGATCCGGTCGCGTGCGTCGCCGATCATGGTCTGGAGCTCCTGTGGGGTGAACTCCCAGCTCCCCGAGATGATGAGCGCGGCCTTGTCGAACAGGTCGAACGCGGGCCGGTCCCCCCAGCGGTCGGCGAACGTGGCGATGTCGTCGCGGATCTGGTCCACGGGGAGCGGCTGGCGACCGAAGTCCAGCGACTCGTAGATCACGACCAGCTTGAAGTCGTGCTTCTCCGCGAGCGTGGCGAGCGTCTCGAGACGCGAATCGAGCCTTGCCGAGCTCTTCCAGCTGACGATGAACCCGTCGATGCCGGCGGCCTTCGCCTCGAGGATGTGCTGCTCCATGATCGCCGCGTCGTCGCTGGAATACCGGCCGAGGAGCGGATAGTCGATCTTGGCGCGGTCCCAGGAGCTGGGCTCGAACCAGATGTAGTAATAGGCGAGCACGGGCGTCGGGCCGATGCGGGCGTCCACGACTCGTGCGGCGGGGGGCGCCAGGAGCACGGCGACCGAGACCACGGCGACGGCGAGGACGACCGCCCCGCGGCGCACGACGCCGCTCATGACTCGGTTCCGCGGAGGCGGACCGCCGTCGCCGTCACGCGGCGACGCGCCTTCCCTGCGCCGGAGACGAGCGATCGCCGGATGTTCGGTCGGCCGATGAGCAGCAGGCCGATCGCCACGGACGCGGCCAGCAGGACGACCGACGCGATGTCGAGATACGTGATGACGGCCAGTCTCGCCTCGGTGTCCCTGGACACGGCGAGCGGCCGCACGACCGTCATCCC
>DASSRG010000218.1:0-10617 GCA_035701885.1 Candidatus Limnocylindrales bacterium | reverse complement strand
GGTTCGGTGCCTCGCGGGCGTGGGTGGATCAGGTGGTGGTCGCCCGGGGATCGGGCTGGTCGACGGCGTCGAGGAATGCACGTGCCGCCTCGAGCTGCGTCTCGTCGAGCTTGGTGGGCAGGACGACCCGCGCCTTCAGGTACAGGTCGCCGGCGCCGCCGTCCTTCATCTTCGGCATGCCCTGCCCGGTGAGACGGAACGTCCGTCCGCTCTGCGTCCCGGCCGGGATCGTCAGGAGGATCCGGCCCTTGAGGGTCGTGACCGGCACCTCGGCGCCCAGGAGCGCCTCGCGCAGGGTGATCGGCAGCTCACGCTCGAGGTTCGCGCCCTTGCGCGTGTAGACCGGGTGCGGTGCGACGGTGACCGTCACGACGATGTCCGCCCCCTTGGGGCCCGTCCCCGACAGCTTGACGCGGCTGCCCGTGTCCACGCCGCGCGGGATCGAGACCTCGTACCGCTTGCCCTCGACCTCGAGCAGGCGCTGGGCTCCGTGGAACGCCTCCTCGAGCGTCAGCTCGGCCGGCGCCTCGTACGTCGACTTCGTCTTCTGCTTCGCGCCGCCGGCGCCGGACCGGGTCCCCGTCGACGCGCCGTTTCCGCTCAGCCCCATCTCGGCCAGGATGTCCTGGAAGCTCGGGCCGCCGCCTCCCGTCCGGCGCGCCATGCGCTCCGCGGCGAAGTCGCGGTCGCCGCCCGCCTGGGACGCGGCGCCCGCGGCCGCGCCGGAGAAGAACATCCGGAAGAAGTCCGAGAACCCGGCGTCGCCGCCGGTCCGGAACTCGTACCGGACATTGCCCTGCTGGCCGCCGAAGCCGCCCGCGCCGGCCGCGCCCGAGCCGCCGAAGCCCGCGAACGGGCCGCTAGGGCCGAAGGGATCGGCGCCCGCGTGACCCGCGCCGCCGCGAGCCCCCGCGCCGGCCCGCTGGAACTGCTCCCAGTTCGAGCCCAGCAGGTCGTACTGCTTGCGCTTGTCGGGGTCCGACAGGACGGCGTTCGCCTCGTTGACGTCCTTGAACCGCTGCTCGGCGGTGGTGTCCCCGGGATTCCGATCGGGATGGTGCTCGCGCGCGAGCTTCCGGAACGCCTTCTTGATCTCGGCCTGGGTGGCCGAGCGAGGCACTCCGAGAATCTCGTAGTAGTCGCGATACTCCATCGTTCGGGATCCTGGGGACCGCCGGGACGCTCGCGCGCCCCGGCGATTCGCGGTTAGCGGTCGCCCTGCACGACGACCTGGGGCTGGTCCGGCGGGAACGTGTTCCGGCGGACGCGGCTCTCAGGCTCGGGCGTCGGCAGCTTCTCGCCGCCCTCGACGATCGTCGGAGGAACGGCCTTCAGCGGCTTCGGGCGGCGACGGAGCGCCGCCTCCAGCACCTGGTCCATCGAGTCGGCGAGGACCAGCTTGATCTGCTTGCGGACCTCCTCGGGGATGTCCCGCAGGTCCTTCTCGTTCTTCTTCGGCAGGATCACCATGCCGGCACCGGACAGGTGCGCGGCGAGGATCTTCGACTTCAGGCCACCGATCGGCAGCACCCGGCCACGGAGCGTGATCTCGCCGGTCATCGCCACGTCCTTGCGGACCGGGATGCCGGTGAGGGCGGACACCATGGCCGTGGCCATCGTCACGCCGGCGGACGGGCCGTCCTTCGGGATGGCGCCGGCCGGGACGTGGATGTGGAGGGTGTTCTTCTCGAACACCTCGCGCTCGATGCCGAGCGACGCGGCGTTCGACCGGATCCAGGACAGCGCCGCGCGAGCGGACTCGCGCATCACGTCGCCCAGCTGGCCGGTGAGGATGAAGTCCTCCTTGCCCTCCATCTTGGTGACCTCGACGGCGACGACGTCACCGCCCACCTCGGTCACGACGAGGCCCGTGGCGGACCCGGTCTGGTCCTCCGCCTCCAGCTCGCCGTACTCGAAGCGCGGCGGGCCGAGGTACTCCTCGAGCTTCTTGAGGTCCACGACGGTCTTGCGCTTGCGGCCCTCGGCCACCGAGCGCGCGACCTTGCGCATCACGTTCGCGAGCTCGCGCTCGAGGTTCCGGACGCCGGCCTCCTTCGTGTAGGCCTGGACGAGCGCCACGAGGACCTCGTCCGTCACCTCCACGTGCTTGGCCGTGAGGCCGTGGTTCTCCATCTGCTTGGGGACGAGGAACCGGCGCGCGATCTCGGTCTTCTCCTGCTGGGTGTAGCCCGGCAGCTGGATGACCTCCATCCGGTCGCGCAGCGGCGCCGGGATGGGATCGAGCAGGTTCGCCGTCGCGATGAACAGCACCTTGCGCAGGTCGAACGGCACCTCCAGGTAGTTGTCCTGGAAGCTGAAGTTCTGCTCCGGGTCCAGCACCTCGAGCAGGGCCGAGCTCGGATCGCCACGGAAGTCCATGCCGATCTTGTCGACCTCGTCGAGCATGAACACCGGGTTGTTCGTGCCGCCGGTCTTGATGCTCTGGATGATCCGGCCCGGGAGCGCGCCGATGTAGGTGCGCCGGTGGCCGCGGATCTCCGCCTCGTCGTGGATGCCGCCGAGGCTCATGCGCGTGAACTTGCGGCCCATCGCCTTGGCGATCGACTTGCCCAGCGACGTCTTGCCGACGCCGGGCGGGCCCACGAACAGCAGGATCGGCGAGCGGATCGTGTCCGCGAGGCTGCGCACCGCGAGGTACTCGAGGATGCGCTCCTTGATCTTCTCCAGGCCGTAGTGGTCCTCGTCGAGGATCTGGGCGGCCTCCTTGATGTCGAGGCGGTCGTCGGTGGACACGTTCCACGGCAGCGAGACGAGCCAGTCCACGTAGGTCCGGATCACGCCGACCTCGGGCGAGGCGGACGGGATCCGGCTCATCCGGTCGATCTCCTTGATCGCCCGTGCGCGGACCTCCTCCGGCATGCCGGACTGCTCCACCTTCTCGCGAAGCTCGTTGACCTCGGCCTGCTGCGGATCGTCCTCGCCCAGCTCGCGCTGGATCGCCTTGAGCTGCTCGCGGAGGATGTACTCCCGCTGGGTCTTGTCCATCTCGGACTTGACCTCGCTCTGGATCTTCCCCTTGAGCTCGAGGATCTCGATCTGGCGGGCAAGGAACGCGCTCACCAGCTTGAGCCGCTCCTCGACGTCGATCGTCTCGAGGAGCTCCTGGCGCTGCTCGGTCGACATGTCGGGGCTGTACGCCACCATGTCGGCCAGGAGGCCGGGCTCGGTGATGTTGCGCGCGGCGACGGCCGCCTCCGGCGGGACCGGGGCGCCGTTCGCGACGTACTGCTCGATCTGCGCCTGGACGCTGCGCACGAGGGCCTGGACCTCGACGCCCTCCGGCGTCTGGTCCGGCAGCTCCTCGACGCGCGCGGCGAGGTGCGGCGTCACCTGGCTGAAGCCGTGGACGCGGATCCGGGTCTGGCCCTGGACGATGGCCCGGACGGTGCCGTCCTGGAGCTGCACGACCTGGGCGATCTTGGCGAGCGTGCCGACCTCGTACAGGTCGGCGGGGTCGGTGATGTCCTCCTGCTCAGCCTGGCGCTGGGTCACGAGGGCGATGGGGCCGCTCGACTCGACCGCGGCGTTGAGCGCGGCAACGCTCTTGTCGCGGCCGACCTGGAGCGGAACGATCATCTCCGGGAAGATGACCGTCTCCCGGAGCGCGACGAGCGGCAGCTCGCGCACCTCGGCGGTGGCGGGCTCGGGCTCGGGCGACGGGGACGACGGTCGCTTGGCCATCAGAAGGTCTCCTTGGGTGCCGGCGTGGATGTCGGCGATTCGGTTCGGGTTCCGGGTGTCATGTGGATGTGGTTCGCGATCACGTGGGGTCCGAACCGTCGTCGGGGCCGGTCCCCGCGGAGCCGGCGCCGGTGGTGGCGGCCTTGCGGGCCTCCGACTCGGCGTTGGCCTGGTCGCGGGTTCCTTCGTCGTACAGCGCCTCGAGGATGCGGGTGCCCAGCCGCTCCTCGAGCTCGAAGAGGGTCCGGACCCCGGCGAGATTCACGCCGCGGTCACGGGTGAGGTGCCGGATCCACAGGATCCGCCGGATGTCCTCCTCGGAATAGAGCCGGATGTTCGTCGGCGTGCGCGCCGGACAGACCAGGCCCTCGTCCTCGTAGATGCGCAGGGTCCTGGGATGGGCGGACACGAGGGTCGCCGCCACGCTGATGACGTAGACGGGCCTCGTGGGGTCCCGGTCCGGCCGGCGCGCTGCCGCCATGATCAGGCCTCCGTGCCGGTCCCGGCGGGAGCCGTCTCGCCCGACTCGACGGCCGGGGTCTCGACGGCGCTGGCCTGGCCGCCGCTCACCGGGCTGATCCGGATCTGCTTCGGCTTGACCTGCTCGGCCTTGGGAACGCGGAGCTTGAGCACGCCGTGCTCGAACGTTGCCTCGGCCTTGTCGGCCTCGAGCCCGGTCGGCAGGGTGACGGTGCGCATCACGCTGCCGCGCGAGATCTCACGGACCACCCAGCCCGTCTGCTCCTCGGTCCGCTCGGTGCGGTCCTCGGCGCGGATGGTCAGGGTGCCGTTCTCGACGGTGATGTCGACGTCCTCGGGGGCGAAGCCCGGCAGGGCTGCCTCGAGGTAGAGCGCGTCGCTCGTCGTCCGCACGTCGAGCGGAAGACGGGCGAACTCGCCGTTACCGGTATAGGCCGTCAGCGGCCGGAAGACGGTGTCGTCGAAGAGGCGGTCCATCGCCTGGCGAAGCGTCACGAGCTCGCTGAAGGGCGACGGTCGACGGGTGAGCGTCATCGGTCAACCTCCTGCATGTGTCCCCGCGTGGGCGGGTTCCTGGCTGGTCCCGGCGGTCTCGCCGCCGGCTCGATATGGAAGGGTCGTCCGGGTCGCCCGCAGGTCGATCACCGGACACGACGCAGCCTAGAACCTTGACAATGGTGTTGTCAAGATACGTATCCACAACCTTGGTCGAAGGTCGGGGCGTCGGTTGGGTGGCTCTGGTCGGGGTCGCAACGGGGCTTGTCGAGGCGCCACGGTGGGGGCACAATTGCCTCGTCACATCTGCTCACACGTGAGCAGATGCCCATTTCGAGGGGACATGGCACCCGACGATCTCGGCCCTGACGAGTACGAGCTGCTTGCGCGGCTCGCCAGCGCGTACTACGACGACGGCCTGACCCAGGAGGCGCTCGGGCGTGAGTTCGGGCTGTCGCGACAGAAGGTGCAGCGACTCCTCGACCGCGCACGAACCACCGGCGTCGTGGAGATCCGTATCAGCGCCCCGCCCTGGGTCCAGCTCGAGCTGGAGCGGCGCGTCCGCCAGCGCCACGGGCTGGCGGAGGTCATCGTGGCACCGGCGCGGCAGGACTCCGAGGCCCAGCGCGAGGAGGTTGCCCGGGCGGCGGCACGGTTCCTGGAGCGGCGCCTGCAGGACGGATCCGTCGTCGCGGTGAGCCACGGCCGTGACACCGGCGACGTGCCGCGGTTCTTCCGCCCGGCTGTGCGAATGGACGTCACCTTCGTCAGCGCGATGGGGGGCTCGCCCCATACGGACGCTCCGACGAACCCGAATGAGATCGCCCGCAGCCTCGCAGAGCGGAGCGGCGGCACCGCCGTTGCCCTGTACGCGCCGGCCTACGTGCAGAGCGAGGCCACCCGCGACGAGCTGCTCCAGCACGCCGCGGTCGCCGACACGCTCCAGCGGGCGGGGGCGGCGTCGATCGCGCTGGTCGGCATCGGCGGGACCGACGACGAGTGCACGATGGTCCGGACGGGCTGCGTCTCGCAGGAGGAGCTGCGCCGGCTGCGCGAGGCGGGCGCGGTCGGCGACGTCGTCGGCAACTACGTGGACATCCGCGGCCGGCGGCTCGAGTCACCTGAGACCGCCCGGCTGATCGGGCTGTCGATCGACGACCTCCACCGGATCGACACCGTGGTCGCCGTCGTGAGCGAGCGCGAGAAGCCGCTGGCGATCCGAGGGGTCCTCGCGACGGGCGTCGTCGACGTCCTGATCGTCGACGAGCACAACGCCCGCATCCTCGCCCAGCCCGGTGGGCCGGCCGAGCCCGGTGATCCGGCCGAGCCCGGTGAGCGCGCCGAGCCCGGTGGGCCCGCCGAGCCCGCCCCGGCATCCCAGCTCGAGCCCAGCCGCGACCGCGCGCCCGACCGCGCCCGCGGCCGGGCTCCCGACCCCGCCACGCGTCCCTGACCCGGAGGTAGAACCGTGCCCGTCGTTGCCACCCGAGAGATCCTGGGCCGCGCGTTCGCCGAGCGGTACGGCGTCGCCGCCATCAACGTCGTCAATGACCTCACGATGCACGCGGTGCTCCAAGCGGCCGAGGAGCTGCGCGCGCCGGTCATCGTCCAGACGTCGGTGAAGCACGTCCAGCTCACCGGCGCCGAGGTGATGATCGCGATGTGGCGGGCGATGACGAAGGACGTCACGGTCCCCGTCGCCCTGCACCTGGACCACTGCCCGGACCGCGCGGTGATCAGCGAGTGCCTGGCGCTGGGCTGGAACTCCGTCCTGTTCGACGCCTCGAAGCTGTCCGTCGAGGAGAACAAGCGGCAGTGCATCGAGGTGGTTGCCGAGGCGCGACGGTACGGCGCCGACGTCGAGGGCGAGATCGAGGGCTTCAAGCGCACCGAGGAGATGACCGGGGACGAGGCGACCAACGTCCAGTCGCTCGGCACCGTGGTCGAGTTCATCAAGGCGACCGGCGTGGACGTGTTCGCCCCGGCCATCGGCAACGCGCACGGCACGTATGCCGCGACGCCCACGCTGGACAGCCAGCGCGTGACCGACATCGTGGAGGCAACGGGAATCCCGGTCGCGCTCCACGGGGGCACGGGCATGACCGCCGAGCAGTTCACGGACCTCATCGCGCGCGGCTGCGCGAAGGTCAACATCTCGACCGCACTGAAGATCGCGTTCATGCAGGCCGGGTTCGACCACATGCAGGCCAATACCGGCAAGTTCGACCCGCCGTCGCAGATGCAGGTCCAGCACGCCGCCGTGAAGGCGATGGCGATGGACCACATGCGGCTGTTCGGCAGCGACGGCAAGGCGTGGTGATGCGATGCCCGCGCTGATCTTCGACTGCGACGGGGTCCTGTCCGACACGGAGCGGTACGGGCACCTGCCGTCGTTCAACCAGACGTTCGAGGAGTTCGGCCTGCCGTTCCGCTGGTCGGAGGAGGACTACGGCCGGAAGCTCGCGATCGGCGGCGGCAAGGAGCGGATAGCCAGCGAGCTGACGCCGGAGGTCATCCGGGCGGCCGGGCTCCCGGAGGATCCCGACGCCCTCGCCGGCGAGGTCGCGAAGTGGCACAAGCGCAAGACCGCGCTGTACACGGAGATGGTCGCCGCAGGCAGGCTGCCGCCGCGGCCGGGGATCCGCCGGATCATCGGCGACGCCCAGGACGCGGGCTGGACGCTCGCCGTGGCGTCCACGTCGGCCGAGCCGTCGGTCCGCGCCATCCTCGAGTACGCCGTGGGCAAGGACCGCGCCGACCGCTTCGACCTCGTGCTCGCGGGCGACGTCGTGCCGCGCAAGAAGCCCGACCCCGCCATCTACCTGCTGGCGCTCGAGCGGCTCGCCGTCGACTCGGCGGACGTGCTCGTCATCGAGGACTCACGCAACGGCCTGCTCGCCGCCCACGGCGCCGGGCTCCGCTGCCTGATGACCGTCAACGGCTACACGGAGGAGGAGGACAACACCGAGTCGATCCTTGTCGTGACGTCACTCGGAGACCCGGACGGGGAGCGGACGCGGGTCATCGCGAACCGCAGCCGCGCCACGCCCGGGGACTACATCACGCTCGCGGATCTCGAGGCGTGCATCGCCTCGGAACCGGTGCGGCAGGAGGGCTAGACCTCGAAAGGGGGCCCGGATGGGTCACTCGTCCCAGGACGAGCTGGATCTCGTCATCACGACGATGGCGAAGACCATCGTGGACAACGCCGACTACTTCGCCCAGCTGGACTCGATCGCCGGCGACGGGGACTTCGGCTACTCCCTGCGCAACGGCTGGGAGGTGGTCCTGGCGGACTACGACAGCTGGGACCTGCCGACGACGGGTGCCGCACTCAAGAAGATCGGCGCCACGCTCGCCGCGAAGGTGGGCGGGGTGAGCGGTCCGATGTGGGGAACGGCGTTCCTGCGTGCGGGCGCCACGGCGGGCGACAAGGAGGTCATCACTCCCGACGACGTCATCGAGATGCTCCGCGCAGCGATCGCCGGGATCATGGCCCGCGGTGGCGCCCAGCTGGGCGACAAGACGCTGCTCGACGCGCTCTCGCCGGCCACCGACAGCCTCGAAGCCAGCATCGCGGACCCGGCGATGCACGGCGACCACGGTACGGCCGCGATCCAGCGCGCCGCCGACGTCGCGGTCAAGGCGGCGGAGGAGACGAAGGGAATGCTCGCGCTGCGCGGTCGCGCCGCGTACACGGGCGAGCGGAGCCGGGACTCGGTGGACGCCGGCGCCACCGCGATCGGGGTCATCCTCCAGGCCATCGCCACGGCCTGGGCAGACAGGTATGGATCGGCACAGGAGGGCGTTTCGTGAAGAAGTTCGTCAACGACCCGCGACAGTTCGTGCCCGAGTTCCTCGAGGGGATCCAGCTCGCCAGCGGCGGGGCGCTCAAGTACGAGCCCAAGTACAACCTCATCTACCGGGCCGACATGCCCCGGGCGGACCGCGTCTCGATCATCCAGGGGTCGGGGTCCGGCCACGAGCCCGCGCACACGATGATCGTGGGCCCGGGGATGCTCGACGCCGCCTGCCCGGGCGACGTGTTCGCGGGTCCGCCCGTCGAGTTCGTCACGGAGACGTCCAAGCTGATGGACACCCCGGCCGGCGTGCTCTACATCGTCAACAA
Organism: Candidatus Limnocylindrales bacterium; assembly: GCA_035701885.1. GTDB lineage: Bacteria > Chloroflexota > Limnocylindria > Limnocylindrales > CSP1-4 > CAIXZV01. The sequence continues at coordinate 1,811 of DASSRG010000218.1, read as the reverse complement.
CTACACCGGCGACCGGTCGGCGTGGGAGATGGCGAAGGAGCTCCAGGAGGCCGAGGGCCAGAAGATCGGCTACCTGCTCGTCAACGACGACGTCGCCGTCAAGGACTCCACCTGGACGGTCGGCCGCCGGGGCGTCGCGGGCAACTTCTTCGTGATCAAGGCCGCGGCGGCGATGGCGGACAAGGGCGGCAGCCTCGAGGAGTGCGTCCGCGTCGGCGAGAAGGTGATCGCGAACGTGCGGACGATGGGCGTGGCGCTGTCGTCGTGCACGCCGCCGGTCCGCGGCACGCCGCTGTTCGAGATCGGCGACGACGAGATGGAGGTGGGCATCGGCATCCACGGCGAGCCCGGTCGCCAGCGCACGAAGCTCGTGAGCGCGAACGAGATCGTCGACCTCCTGCTCGACGCCATCGTTCCTGACCTGCCGTTCTCGTCCGGCGACGAGGTGGCGCTGATGGTCAACGGCCTCGGCGGCACCCCGATCTCGGAGCTGTACCTCCTCTACGGCGCCGCCCACAAGCGGTTGGCCGCCCAGGGGATCTCCGTGTTCCGGAGCTACGTCGGCGAGTACTGCACCTCACTCGAGATGGCCGGCGCGCACATCTCGCTGCTCAAGGTGGACGAGGAGCTGAAGGAGCTCCTGCTCGCCCCCGCCGAAGTCTCGTACCGGGTCTTCTGACCTGGGACGACCGGGCGTCCGGCACGGGGGATGCCGGGCGCCCGCGCCTTCCACCGCCTTCCGGATGAGCCCGCGTCTGCCGATTCCGCGCGCCTGGGACACCGCCTGGGAGGGCACGCCGAGCTGGGAGACCGGCAGCTCGCAGCCCGTCCTGGAGCGTCTGCTCGCCGAGGGCGTCATCCGGGGCTCGGTCCTGGACGTGGGCTGCGGCTCCGGCCGTGGGTCGGTGCGGCTCGCCGCGGCGGGGCACCGGGTGGCAGGGATCGACGTGGCGCACACCGCGATCAAGCGCGCGCGTTCGAATGCGCGCGAGGCTCTCCTCGGGGACCGGCTCACGTTCGTCGTGGGGGACGCCCTGGAGCTGGACCGGTACGCCGTCGCCCTCGGTGCGCCGTTCGACACCGTGCTCGACGTCGGCCTGTTCCACGTGCTCCAGCCCGAGGATCGCAAGCCGTACGCGCGACAGCTCGCCTCGGTCGTGGCGCCCGGCGGTCAGGCGTTCGTCGTGGCGTGGAGCGAGCGGAACCCGTTCGGGTACGGGCCGGGCCGGATCCGGCGGGGCGACCTGCGGCGGACGTTCACGCACGCCACCGGCTGGCGGGTGGACACGATCGACGAGGCCGTGCTCGCCTCCCGCCTGTCACCGGACGGGGCGCACGCGTGGCTGCTCCGAGCCACGCGCGGGTGAGCCCGCCGGGCCGGCGGCGCTGCTCGCCAGGTGGGCGGTCCATGGCACGGCGGTTGCGGTTCGCTCACCGGGTGGGCCATCCAACGCAGGGCGGGGTCCGGTGGCCAGGTTTCGCCTACCCGATGGGCAGGATGCGACGTGCCTGCCACCGATCGCTCATCCGGCGAGCGTGACGGGCCGCCCGACGAGCGGACGCGGTTGCCGCTGATCCGCCACATCAAGCCGGTGAGCGTCCCCGGCCTGCCCGGCGAGCGGACGGGGAGGACGGGGAGGACGGTGAGCCCGCCGGGCGCGCGGCTCGGGGGTCAGCCCTCGTCGGGGCTCCCGATGAGCTGCTCGCGGAGCTGCACCTCGCAGTCGGGCCGCCCGATCGCGATCACCTTGTCGCCCTCGGCGAGCACCGTGTCGGACCGCAGGGGCGTGGGGTTGCCCTCGCGGATCACG
>DASSRG010000217.1:0-11518 GCA_035701885.1 Candidatus Limnocylindrales bacterium | reverse complement strand
GCGGTGGCTCGTGACGGCGCGCATACTCCGGCGGCCATCGCCGGGATCCGAGGTCTGCGTCCATGCTCAGCGAGTTCCCCGTGTTCCCGATCCTCCTGTCGCTCGACCTCGACGCCAGTCGGGCGTTCTACCACGACGTGCTCGGGCTCGAGATCGCGCGTGAGGACGAGGACGACCGAATCGTCTTCCGGGCCGGCGGCGGGACCCAGATCGCGGTGACGAAGAGCACGGTCGGGACGTCCGACTCCCAGACCCAGATGGCGTGGCGGGTGGCCGACATCCGTGCGGCGGTGGCGGAACTGCGGGCGCGCGGCGTCCGGATCGAGGAGTACGTCGCGCCCGATCCGGTCACCACCGACGGGATCGCCGACATGGGCCATTCGTGGGCCGCCTGGTTCATCGACCCGAGCGGCAACTGCCTCGCTGTGGTCCAGCCGAAGGGCTGACGATATGGCGCGGAACGAAGCGAGCCGGAGGATGCGTTGATGGAGCGAGACGAGGCGCTACGGATACTGGAGGCGATCACGGCCGGGTTCGACGCACACGACCTCGACGCCATCCTCGAGCACTTCGCGGATGACGCCGTGTTCGAGGGTCCGCGTGGCTCGGACCCGTGGGGCACGCGCTTCGTGGGGATCGACTCGATCCGGGACGCGTTCGCCGCGCGGTTCGCGGGGATCCCGGACGTCCGCTACCAGCAGGATGCCCACTTCGTCGACGGCGACCGCGGGGCCTCGGAGTGGACGCTGTCGGGAACCACGACCGGGGGCGAGCGGATCGAGGTCCGCGGCTGCGACCTGTGGACGTTCCGGGATGGCAAGGTCGTGAAGAAGGACTCGTTCTGGAAGATCCGGACCGCCGGGTAGCCGATCGACCTCACGGCGGATCGGTTCGCGGCGGATCTCCGCGCCCTCGGCGAGCGGCACCGCATGGGCGACATCTTCGCGCTCGCCAAGGGCTACCGGGCGCTGGTCAAGCCGGCCCCGCGACCAGGTGGAGTGACTTGAGCGCGCGGACGTCCCCGCGAGGCTTCCAGGTCGGTTCGTGGTCCGGGTCGACGTGGAACTCGGGGAACCGCCCCGCGAACTGCTCGAACATGATCGTGAGCTCGAGGCGGGCGAGGTTCGCGCCGAGGCACAGGTGGCGCCCGTGCCCGAACGCCACGTGGCGGTTCGGGTGGCGGTCGAGGATGACCTCGTCCGGATGCTCGAACGCGCTCGGGTCGCGGTTGGCGGCCCCGTAGCCGAGCAGGACGACGTCACCGGCGGGGATCTCCTGCCCGTGGAGCTCGACGTCGTGGGAGGCGTTGCGACCGAACACCTGGACTGGTGACACGAACCGGAGGTACTCGTTGACCGCGGTGTGGGCGAGGCCCGCGGGGTCGCCGAACAGCTGTACGCGCAGCTCCGGGTGCCGGGCGAGGTGCATCAGGCTCATGCCCATCGCGCCGGACGTCGTCTCGTACCCGGCGAGGAGCATGACCATGCCGAACTGGCGGACGTCCGCGTCCGACAGGCAGTGCCCATCGACCTCGGCCTTGATGAGCGTCCCCAGGAAGTCGTCGCGCGGGTCCCGCTTCCGTTCGGCGATCAGCTCGTCGATGTAGGCCTCGGCCTCGTGCGCCGCCTGCGCGTGATCGTCGCTGTCGAGGATCGCGTTCGAATACATCCGCTCGACCCAGTCGAACCAGCGGTCCTCGTCGTCCTCCGGCAGGTCCATCAGGCGCGCGAGCGACCCGAGCGACATCGGGTGGGCGAACTCGGCCATGACGTCCCCGCCGCCCTTGGCGACGAACGGGTCGAGGAGCCGGGTCGCGAGCGCCTCGAGGCCCGGGCGGAGGGCGTCGATGCGCGGCTTCGCGAACAGCGGGTTGACCAGCGCGCGGTAGACGCTGTGCGCGGGCGGGTCCAGCTCGAGCGGGAGCAGCGGTTCGGTCCGGGGCTGGGTAGACGGGATGAGCGTCGTTCCAGGCACGGCAGATGTGAACGCCTCGCAGTCGAGGGCGGCAGCCGTCACGTCGTCGTACCGCGTGAGCAGCCAGAAGCCGCCGTACATCTCCGAGTGGAGGACGGGGTGGGACTCCCGGATGGGCTGGAACACGCGCGCCGGGTCCGCGATGAACGCGGGGTCGTGCTGATCGAAGGCCGGGGCGCGTCCAGGCGCGGCTGGGCCGCGGCGGGCTGGGGCAGACGCGTTCGCGGGCGCGTCGGAACGGCGGATGCGGTCGACGGTCATCGCGCGCACCTCGTGCAGTGGACGCCATCGTACTGCGGCATTGGCGGGCCGACACGAGCGGTGGCGAGTGGTGGCGAGGGTGCACGATGCCCGTTGACCCAGCGGGTACGATCGCCGCCGTGCCGAAGACGTTCGTCGAGCGGGCCCTGGTGCCGAATGCGGCGCGGACGAGCGTGCTCGTCGTCGCCGGCGAGCGGGCTTCGCTGCCGTCGTGGAGCGTCGAGGACCCCGACCCGGCCGACATACTCCGCGCGGCACGAGCGTCGGGCATCACGGCACCGTTCCTCCGCGAGGTGCGCCAGGACGGCGACTCCCTGCACGACGACGAGGTGCGGTCGCTGCTCGAATTCGACGTCGCGGACGGAACGGCGACCGACGGACTCACGTGGATGCCCTTCGACGACGTGCTGGCGGGCCGGCTCGACGCCGGACCGTTCGGCGAGGATGTCGCCGCATGGGTGGAGGAGGTCCGCTCCGGAGCCGTGGCCGCGGCGCGTGCGGACTGGGCCCGCCCGGGCTGGTACGCACGGACGGTCGAATGGCTCGACGCGACCATGACGAGGCTCGGCCGGCCCCTCATCGGACCGGTCGAGCAGCTCAGCTCGTGGCCGGTCTCGTCCTTCCTCGGCGCGACCACCGATGCGGGGCAGGTGGTCGTCAAGGCGTCGCCCGCGCTGTTCGCGCACGAGCCGGCCCTGACCCAGGCACTCCATCGCGAGCACCCCCGCTCGGTGCCGACCGTGCTCGCCATCGACGCCGACCGTCGGCTCCTCGTGATGGAGGCGTTCGGCGGCTCGTTCCTGGGTGCGGAGGACCCGGCCCGATGGGCGGACGGCCTGGTCGCGATGGCCGGGCTCCAGCAGTCATGGGTCGGCCGCCGGTCGGAGGCCATGGAGCTTGGCGTCGTCGACCGGTCGCTTGCAGCCCTGGACGGCGAGCTGGAATCACTCGTCACCGACGAAGCGGCATCACCCGGCCTGGACGCGGAGTCGCGTGACCGGCTCGTCGCCAACCTGCCGCGCTACCGCGAGTTCATCGCCCGGCTCCAGGAGGGACCGATTTCCGAGACGCTGATCCACGGCGACTTCCACCCGTGGAACGTCCAGCGTGACGCTGATCGACTGGTGATCTTCGACTGGTCGGATGCCTGCTGGAGCCACCCGTTCTTCGACGTCAGGACGTGCACGACGCGGACGGAGGACGTCGCCGCGCAGGCGGCGATGGAGGCCGCGTATCTCGACGCGTGGTCTGCCTACGCGGACCCGGCGGCACTCCGCGAGGCGTTCGAGCTCGCCGCCCCGCTGGCGGAGCTGCACCTGTCGATCAGCTGGCGCCGACTGCTGGCGATCTTCGAGCCGAATGTCTTCGGGTTCGTGGATACGGGCGTGCAGCGGCACCTCGAGCTCGCCCTGCGCGCGACTCCGGCGGCGTAGGCGGCGGACGCGGGGAGTCGCCTGCCCCGCCCGCCCGTTCCGTACACTCGGACGAGGGACCGCGGCGACCTCCCGCCGCACGACTCCCGTCAGGAGGCAGACGCGCGATGTTCACGGCCACCAAGGACCTGATGCTCCCGGCGACCGTCACCGGGTCGTGGCCACGGCCGCGCTGGTACGACGGAGGGCTGTGGGGCCGGCCGCTGGACACCGCGCTGCTCGACGTGAAGTTCCGCGAGCAGTTCCTCGACGCGCACTCGGTCGTCATCGCCGACCAGACGCGGGCCGGGCTCGACATCCTCACCAACGGCGACTATCACCTCGACGAGGACTACGCCGGCCGCTCCTGGCACCACTACCCGCTCCAGCGCTGGGCGGGCCTCGAGCACGAGGAGCTGCAGTACGAGCGCTCGCGCGACAGCCTCCTCGCGTTCCCGCCGGGCACGCTGATGAACGAGATCGAGACCACCTGGCGCTGGCCCCGCGTCGTCGGCAAGGTCGAGCACAACCCGAAGAACCCGCTCGAGTACGCGAAGCTGTGGCGGATCGCGCAGGCGCGCGCCGGCAAGCCGGTCAAGTTCGGCACCTGCTCGTCGCAGGTCCTCGCGATCTTCCTCGACAGCCACACGTCCGAGTACGACCTCGACGACAAGAAGCAGCTCATCTGGGACATGGCGACGGCGATGAACGTCGAGCTCCGCCAGCTCGCGGCCGCCGGCGCGAAGGTGATCCAGATCGAGGAGCCGACGATCCACTTCACCGCGGCGTTCCACCCCGAGGAGACGGAGCTGCTCGACTTCATGGTCGAGGCCTTCAACCACGAAGTGGAGGGGCTGGACGACGTCGAGCTGTGGATCCACACCTGCTGGGGCAACCCGATGATGCAGAAGGTCTACAGCGGTGAGTCGTACGCGAACTCGATCGACACGTACCTCAACCGCCTGAAGGGTGACGTGTGGACGGTCGAGATGACCGAGCGGGACTTCGCCGAGATCGACCTGTTCAAGCCCTACGCGTCCAACCTGGCGAAGAAGGTGGCGGTCGGCGTCGTGAACCACCGCCAGCTGCAGGCCGACCTGCCGTCGGTCGTGGCCGGGCGAATCCGACGTGCGCTCGATGTCATCCCGGCCGACAGGCTCGTGCTCTCGTCGGACTGCGGCTTCGGACGCCAGGGGTGCAACCGGATCGTGGCCTACTACAAGGCGGCGGCCATCGCCCAGGGCCGGAACATCGTGCTGAAGGAGCTGGGCGTCGAGGAGCGCTACGTCCCGGGCGCCGACCCGTCCCTCCAGACCGACGTCCTGCCCGACCGCGAGCCGCTGACACACCTGCCATCGCCCTGGGCATAGGCCTTCCGGGGATCAGCTCGTACCGCCGAGGTCGCGGTCTTCCATCTCCCAGGCGTGGTCGAGCTGGTGCCATGCGCAGCGCCGGATGAGGAACTGGAGCGTCCAGGTTCGGGCCATCGCTTCGCCGCGTGCACACCGCTCGCGGATGGCGTCGACGAACGCCTCCCGGTAGGCGGCGAGCGCTGAGGGGTCCTCGCGCGTCTCGACGGGCCACTGGACGCCCACCTTCTTCGCCAGGTCGTAGATCTCCCAGCCGTTGACGTGGCGGTAGATCTCGTCGCGCTCGCGGCCGCCGCCCCGCGGGCCCTTGCGGAGCTCGGCGGACACGCGGGACGCCGCCGCGTCGCAGTACGCCCAGGTCGCACGGAGGATGGCAATCTTGCGCTCGCACGCTGCGGCGGACATCGCGTCGTGCTCGGCAGCGGCGGGAACGCCGGACAGGCCGTAGAAGTCGGTCGTGCCGATGCCGGGGAGCCGCTCGACGACCTCGAACCGCCCCGCCTCCGCGAACTCGTCGCCGAGCCCGGCGAGTCCGGCGACAGGCGCGAACCGCGGCCGGTACGACTCGAGCACGGCCAGCGCCTCGTCCTCGGTCTTCGCGCTCCGATCCCAGCCCGGCCAGTCGAAGGCGCAGGCCACGACCCGCTTCTTCTTGCCGCGCTCGACCATGATGCGCACCGGCGTGACCATGGCTGCAGTCTGCCGCACGTCCACGTCAGGAGATGTCACGTGTGTGCGTCTCTTGACCGAAGCCTTCGACCGCGTCACCGTGCCCGCACAGGCGAGGGAGGAAGCGCATGGCCGAGGCATCGAACCAGGAGGTCGTCCACCGCTACTTCGACGCCCACCGGGCACACGACTACGACGCGGTCGCAGCGCTGCGGCACCCGGACTGGATGGAGGAGTGGCCGCAGTCCGGGGAGCGGGTCCGTGGCAACGCCAACGACCGGGCGATCATGGCCAACTGGCCGGGTGGACTGCCCGAGGCGGGCGAGGTCAGGCTCGTGGGGAGCGAGGATCGATGGGTCGTCACTCCCGGTCTGACCGTGCAGCGCATCGTCGGCAGCGGCGACGCCTGGTGGGGCGACGGCACGGCGACGTATCCCGACGGCTCGCGCTGGTTCGCCGCCGCGTTGATCGAGCTCCGTGGCGGGCTGATCTATCGCGAGACCTGGTACTTCGCGCCGCCGCTGGAACCCCCCGCCTGGCGGGCGCAGTGGGTCGAGCGCATCGACTGACGATCCCCGCTCGGCCGTCGTTCATGACCGATTCGTGCGCGCCGTGCGGTAGGGTTCGCGCCATGACGAACTCGATCCTCGCCGATGCCTTCGGCCACCACACCTGGGCGACCCTGACCCTGCTGGATGCCTGCGCCGCCCTCAGCGACGAGCAGCTGGCCACGACGGTCCCCGGGACGTTCGGCTCGATCATCGGCACCCTTCGCCACACGGTGGCCGCGGACGCCGGGTATCTGGAGCTGCTCGCGCCGGGCGAGGTCACCAGCATCGACGAGGAGGACGCGCTCACGATCGGCGAGTTGCGGGCGACGATGTCCGCGTGCGGCGCGGCGTGGGAGCGGCTCGCGGCCCGCGAGCTCGACGGCACCCAGCTCGTGACCCGGCATCGCGACGACGGCAGCACCAGCACCGCGCCGCTGTCGATCCGCATCGTCCAGGTGATCCACCACGGCACCGACCACCGGTCTCAGGTCTGCACCGCACTGAGCTCGCTCGGCATCGAGCCGCCGGAGATCGACGCCTGGGCCTACGCCTGGAAGGACGGCCGGCTGACCGAGACCGAGCCGACCACGCCGGTCGGCTGATGTCCGCACCGAACCCCGACGTGGACGCCCACATCGACGCCCTCCCCGAGGACCGGCGGGAGCCGATGCGCCAGCTGCGGCAGACGATCCGCGCGGCGGCGCCCGACGCGACCGAGGTGATCACGTACAAGATGCCCGGGTTCAAGTCCGGCACCTCGTTCCTCGTCTCGTACGACGCGTTCAAGCGCCACTACAGCCTGTTCCCGTGGAACGACGAGATGGTCGCCGAGCTGGGCGACGAGATCGCGCCCCACGTCAAGGGCCGCGGGACGCTCCAGTTCAGCGCTTCGGAGCCGCTGCCCCTCGACCTGATCCGGCGGATCGTCGAGATCCGGGTCCGTCAGCTCGCGGCGGAGCCCAGCTGAACGTACCGGAGCCACGCCTGCGCGAGGCCGCCACGGACGAGCTGTCCGGCGAGGACCTCGTCGCGATCCGTGCGCTCATGGACGAGGCGTTCGACGACTTCACCGACGACGACCTGGACCACGGCCTCGGCGGCCGGCACTGGCTGGTCGAGCTGGACGGACGGCTCGTCGCCCACGCGAGCGTCGTCGAGCGCCGGCTCGAGATCGACCGCCGCCCGTTCCGCGCGGGGTACGTCGAGGCGGTCGCCGTCGCGCCGCCGGTCCAGCACCGCGGCCTCGGGTCGCGGGTCATGGAGGCGGCCACCGCCCACATCCGCGCCGCGTACGAGCTGGGCGCGCTCGGGACCGGGGAGCAGCCGTTCTACGAGCGACTCGGGTGGGAGCGCTGGGCGGGCCGCAGCGAGGTGATGGAGCGGGACGGCACCCGCCGCCACACGGCGGACGAGGACGCATGGCTCATGGTGCTGCGGACCGGCCCGTCCGTCACGGTCCCGCTCACCGGGACGCTGACCTGCGAGTGGCGACCCGGGGACGTCTGGTAGGGCGGCCGCCCGGTCAGGCCTTGCGGACGTCGTCGCCGATCCTGACGACCCCGCCGCGCACCACCCGTGCATTCATGCCGCGATAGCGGCCCTCGCGTCCCTCGGGCCCGTTGACCCAGCGCAGCGCGTCGCTGCCGAACCGGCCGCTGAACTTCGAGCAGCCGGTGTGCGGATCCTCGCTGACGACGAGCTCGGCATCGCCGACCAGGAAGTGCGTCCCGATCGGGAGGTTCTCGAGGGACAGGTCGAAGTCCACGAGCAGCTGGTCGCCGGACAGGTGCCACCGCGACTCGTCCGGCTCGATCGCGGCCAGCACACGGACGGACATCAGCGTTACCTGCGAATCCGGGTTGGCGCTGCCGTCGGGCGTCCGCGACGAGCCCCGGGTGAGCCAGTCGTCACCCGCCACGCCCTCGACGGTGTTGAGCTCGACCTCGGTGAGGATCTCCCGGCGGTCGCGTGCGGGCCGCCGGACGAGCCCCTGAAGCGTCCCGCGGTCACGCGGCGACGCTGCGATGTCGGCACGGAACGGCGCGAAGTCGCGACCCCGGTCCTCGATGCGTTCGGTGAGCGTGACGTCGATGACGGACGACGCCAGCGGAGAGGTGGTCATGTGCGCAGTGTCGTCGATGCCGGGTGGCGCGCGCTACCCGCGCCGCTCGCGCTCGCGGACGAAGTCGAGGAAGTCGAGCTCGCCCGGTGACCGGCCCGCGAGCGTCAGGGAGACCGCGCAGTCGCTGAACTGCTGCACCGCGTGCGTGTACAGGTGCTGGAGGTGCACCCAGAACGCGTGCTCCGCGTCGCGCTCCGCGGGGCACGGCCGCTCGAGCGCGGCCTCGTCCAGCGTCGCGAGCCACGCCCGCATGTCGCGCTCGTCCTCGGCCCAGCGGGTCCGGATTGCCTCCAGCGTCCCGAAGTCGTTCGGGTCGAGCTCCTCGTCGTACGCGAGGAACTGCGTCGGGTCCGGGCCGGCGAGCCGCTCGCGCCAGCTCCACTCCACGTCGAGCTCGTGGACGAGGGTTGCGCGGAGGTCCCGGATCGTCGCGTGTGCCTCGGTGGTCAGCGGGACGCCGGGCGCGTCCGCGGCTCGGAGGATCCGGTCACGCATCCAGTAGAGGTGGTCGAACAGCGCGGCGATGTCAGATGGGCCCATGCGGGCAGCATGGCACGACCCTGCGATCGGACGCATCCTTGATTCCATGCCTGTCTGGTTCGGACTCCACTGCCCCAACTACACCTTCGACGCCCCGGCGCCGGAGCGCCTGTTCGAGCAGCTGCTCGGCCAGGTGCACGCCGCCGAGGAGGCCGGCTTCGGCCTCGTCACCGTGATGGACCACCTCAACCAGATCCCGGTCATCGGCCCGCAGGACCACCCGATGCTGGAGGCGTGGTCGACGCTCGCGGCGCTCGCCCGCGAGACGACGCGGGTCCGGCTGGGGACGCTGGTGACCGGCGTCACGTATCGCAACCCCGCGCTGCTCGCGAAGACCGCGACCACGCTCGACGTCATCTCCGGTGGCCGAGCGATCTTCGGCATCGGTGCGGCCTGGTTCGAGGCGGAGCACGTGGCCTTCGGCTTCGACTTCCCGCCGATCAGGGAGCGGATGGACCGCCTCGACGAGGCGCTGTCGATCGCGCACGGCATGTTCGAGCAGCAGCGTTCGACGTTCGAGGGCCGCTACCACCGGACGAGCGACGTCCTCAACGTCCCGCGACCGGTCCAGGCCGGCGGCCCGCCGATCCTGGTCGGCGGAGCGGGCGAACAGCGCACCCTCCGGATCGCCGCCAAGCACGCCGACATGACCCACTGGTTCCCGATCGGCCTCGACGGCCTGGCCCACAAGACCGACGTCCTGCGCGGCTACTGCGAGCGGATCGGGCGGGATCCCGCGGAGATCGAGCGGACGCTGGCGACGCCGGTGCTCGTCGGCGCGACCGAGGCCGACGCGCGCGCGATCTGGGAAACGCTGTCGCCCGAACGGCAGGCGCAGGCGCGGCCGATGACGGTGGCACAGGCGGCCGACGAGCTCCGGCCGTACATCGACGCGGGGTTCACCGGCTTCACGTTCAACAACAACGTCTACCGGACCCCGGAGCAGATCGCGGTCGTCGGGGAGCTGCTGCGGCTCGTCGCGTGACGGCGGTTGAACCGCGGACGACAGGCGCCGGTACCCCCGACGTGCGTCCGTTCCGATTCCTCGCCGACCCCGGCGACGTCACCGATGGTCCGTCCGTGCGAGAGGCTGCCCGCAGGGCGGAGTCGATCGGCTACCACGTGCTGGTCTACCCCGACCACGTCGTGATCCCGTTCGGGTTCGTCCCGCTCCTGGCCACGGCGGCCGCGGTCACCGAGCGCCTGCGGGTCTCGGCGTTCGTCACGAACAACGACTTCCGCCATCCCGCCCTGCTCGCGCAGGACCTCGCGACCCTCGACGCGCTATCGGGCGGGCGGGTGGAGGTCGCGCTCGGGGCCGGCTGGAACCGGCCGGAGTACGAGGCGCTCGGACTCCCGTTCGACCCGGTGGGCGTCCGCGTGTCGCGCCTCGCCGAGGCGGTGACGGTCATCAAGGGTTGCTTCGCCGACGGGCCGTTCTCGTTCGCCGGCGAGCACTACACGATCACCGAGCACGACGGGCAGCCCCGGCCGATCCAGCAGCCGCACCCGCCGATCTTCATCGGGGGCGGCGGCAGACGCGTCCTGACGCTGGCCGGGCGGGAGGCCGACATCGTCGGGCTCGCGCCGCGCACGCTGCCCGCGACCGATGGCGGCGACGTCGTCCGCTCCGACCCGCGCTCGATCACGATCGCGGCGACCGAGGAGAAGATCGGCTGGATCCGCGAGGCCGCCGGCGAGCGGTTCGACTCGCTCGAGCTCAACGTCTACCCGACGGGCAGCCCGCCGATGATCACCGACAATGCCCGGAAGGAGGCGGCCGACATCCTGGACGGGGTCCGCGCCCGAACGGGGGTCGAGGTCGCGGTCGACGACTACCTGGAGTCGCCGCACGTGTTCATCGGCTCGGTGGACGGGCTGGTGGCGAAGTTCGCCGAGCTGCGCGAGCGGCTGGGCATCTCGTCGTTCATGGTCGGAGACGTCGACACGCTGGCCCCCGTCGTGGAGCGGCTCTCGGGGTTCTAGCCGGTCCGCCGCGGCCTGCACCGGCGGCTGCCCACCCTCGCCGGTCGTCCCATCGGCGCCGCTCACTCGCTGTCGACTGCCAGGCGACGACCGATGCCAATCGGCCGGGCGCGCGCACCAGATTCCCTGGATCGTCGACCCGGAGGCGCCACCGATCGCAAGTTCACGCTGATTTCCCGAGCCCGCGGGCCTCGATTGCCGCTGTCGGCGACTCAGAGGCGACACCGCGCTAGCGGGACCGGTCAACGGACCGAGCGCCCGAGCCTCGCAGCCGAGAACGCCGCGACATTTGTCCGAGCCCCGCGTCGAAAACCTCCGGCATCATGGATCGGTGACCTCCGCGACTGCCGTGCCCACGGCTGCCCCTGCCCGGACGGCCGACCTGTTCACGCCGCAGCTCCGCGGCCTGACGATCGGCCTGATCTCGACGATCACCCTCGTCGCGCTGGAGTCGCTGGCGATCGGCACGGTCATGCCGATCGTCACCAGCGAGCTCGGCAACCAGGAGCTGTACGGCTGGGTCTACACCGCGTTCTTCCTGGGCAACCTGCTGGGCATCGTGCTGTCGGGCGGCGCGCTCGACCGGATGCCGCTCCACCGGCCGTTCGCGGCCGGCCTCGTCCTGTTCGGCAC
>DASSRG010000216.1:0-17654 GCA_035701885.1 Candidatus Limnocylindrales bacterium | reverse complement strand
GAGGCCGCGCTGCTCGCGCTCCGGCAGCAGCAGATCCTGCTCGAGGAGACGGGCGTCGCCTCCACCGTCGATCCGCTCGGCGGGTCGTGGTTCGTCGAGTCGCTGACGAACAAGGTCGAGCGCGAGGTGTGGCGCTACCTCGACGAGATCGACCGCCGCGGCGGCATGGTCAAGGCCATCGCCGAGGGCTACCCGCAGCGCGAGATCGCGGATGCCGCATACCGGTTCCAGCGAGAGTTCGATGCCGGCGAGCGGGTCATCGTCGGGGTGAACGGGTACGTCACGGCGGAGCCGGTGACGATCCCGGTGCTCGAGGTGCCCGAAGGGTCATTCGAGCGGCACATGGAGCGGCTGGCGCGGACGCGGGCGCAGCGCGACCCGGAGGCGGTTTCGGCGGCCCTCGCGGGCCTGCGCGACGCGGCGACGCGACCGGGCACGAGCGAGACGAACCTCATGCCGCACTTCATCCGGTGCGCCGAGGCGTACGCGACGCTCGGCGAGCAGTGCCGCGTCCTGCGCGAGGTCTTCGGGGAGTACAGGGAGCCGGTCGCGGTCTAGGACTCGGGTCGCACGGACTCTGCGTAGGCAAGGGCCTCGGCGATCGAGGTCGTCACGCGGTCCGCGCCGGTGGCCTCCGCGATTCCCGGCGAGGCCGTCACCATCCCGCCGATCATCACCGGGAGGCGAGCGGGGCTCGCCGCTCGCGCCTCCCGCACGCTGTCCGCCAGCGGCTCCAGGCGTGCCGAATGCGACGCCGACAGGGCGACGAGCGCCACCTCGTTGCGGCCGACGAACGCGCCGAGATCTCCCGCGGGCACGTCCGCCCCCAGGTTCGCAACGGTCCAGCCGTGCTCGGCGAGCACTTGCTCGAGGCACGCGAGCCCGATCATGTGCTGCTCGCCGGCCGCACCGGCGAGAACTGCCACCGGCCCGATACGGTGCTCCGGCCCGAGCTGCGGCCGGACCCGTTCCAGCGCCCGGAGGAGTGTCCGCGAGGCGAGGTGCTCCTCGGCGACGGACCACTGGCCAGATGCCCAACGCTCACCCACGAGCGTCATCGCGTCCCGCAGCAACCCATCGAACACGACCTCGCGCGGGGATTCCGCGAGCGCGTGGCGGAGCGTCCACGCCGCGAGCTCGTCGTCGCCGTCGGCCAGCAGCCCGGCGAGCAGCTCCGGGGACAGCGAGGCAGCGGGCACCTCGTCGACGAGGCCGGGGTCGACCGGCGGGAGCCTGATCGGCAGGTCGTCGCTCACGTGGGGAATGTAGCGCAGCGGTGGACGTCGATGATCAGGGCCTGGGGCGCCACCAGATCGAACCCGGCGGCCCCTGCTCGGAATCCTCGTCAGATCCCTCGTCGGCCATCCCGACCAGAACCTGGACGGCCGGCGACGCGGCGATGCCCCACGGGACTATCTCCATGGCCGGCTCGTTGCTGGCGATGCATTGCCACGTCCGGCCGTCCCGTGTCGACCACGCCCGGCAGGCCGACGACCAGCCCGTCGCGAGTATCTCTTCGTCCTCGTTCCACAATGCATTGAGCTGCCCTTCGGTGCCGAGTCCCTCCACGTCCGCGTCGTTCCAGGCGCGGCCGTCCGCCGACCACCACAGCCGGACCGACCCGGACTCCTGCGTCGCCTCGAAACCGGCCAGCACGAGGGTGTCCCCCAAGCTCCCGAAGCCGATAGCCCATGCCATCGCGTCCCGGTCCCAGGGGCGGAGCGTGGCGCCCTTCACGCGAGTCCAGTGCAACCCGTCGGTCGACGACCAGATCCCGATCGCGGCGTTCCTGGTGCCCGCCGCCAGCCACGTCCCGTCCCAGTCGACGACGGCGCCGAAGTCGACCTCCTCCAGCGTGACCTGGGGCTTGGCTTTGGTCCACCCGATCCCGTCTGGTGACGCCCAGGAGACGCCGGCGGTCGGCGCGCAGTAGCTGGCGCACGGCTCGTCGGTGTACTCGCCGCCCACCCGTACCCAGCCGCGATCGCTTACGGCGACGAACTGCCCAGGCACCGAGGACGCACGCGCGATCCGCGCCCACGTCCGGGAGTCGGCGGACTCCCATGCCACGTCCGCGTCACCACCCACCGCGCCGAGCACACGGACGCGCTCACCGAGCATCCCGACCGCGCCGACGCGAGCGCCGGGCTCAGGCTCGACCCGGCTCCAGCGGATCCCGTCCTCGGAGCCGATCATGACGTTCTCGCCGACAGCGAGGAACCGATCGCCCGTCCACACCACCTGATCCCACTGCGTCCCGGCGACGAGCGGGTCCGTCGGGACGGGTCGCCAGCCGTCGGCCGTGGCTGGCGTCAGGAGAGCGGGATCGGGCGTCGGCGTCGGCTCTGCCGGCGTGGTCGGACGCGGCGGCGGGGTGGGTGCGACCGATGCCTCGATCGTCGGTGGCGGGGGCCGTTCCGCGCTCGACGCGCAGGCCGCGAGGGCGATCGCGAGCAGGACCATCGCAGCCGCCGCTGGGTGACGCATCGATCCGTGCCTCCCGTCCGGGCTCGGATCGTCGCTCTGTCCGCGCGGCCCGACAAGGGCCGAACGCACCGTTCGCCGGCCGAGTGGTGCGGCATACCATGCGTCCATGTACTTCGACGCCCTCTCGTTCCTCGAGGACGAACGCGACGCCTTCCGCCCGTACGAGGCGCTGCTCGACCTCACCGACGAGCAGCTCGAGCGGCCGGTGGCTGCCGCGAATGGCTGGAGCGGCCGGGACCTGATGGGCCACATGGTGGTGTGGCAGGAGGCGGCGCTCGCATCGGCCAAGGAGCTCGCGGTGGGGGAGACGAGCGCGACCAAGGAGCAGGCCGACCGCGACTGGGATGCCACGCCCGACGCCGGTGACCGGATCAACGCCGAGCACCTTGCCCGGTTCCGCGAGCTGCCGCTGAGCGAGCTCCGGGAGCGTTTCCGGACGACCGCGGGCGAGTTGCGCGGCTACCTCACGGTCGTGCCCGAGTCACGCTGGATCAAGCACGCCGACCACCAGAACTGGTTCTTCTCCGAGACGATCGAGCATTACGAGGACCACGCCAGGGACCTGGCGGCGATCCTCGAGGTGGCCCGCTCGTGACCGGTCCGAGGAGCAACGGACACGTTCCTCCGGGCGTCGACGGAGCGTTCGACGACGGGGCGCCAGACGGGGCGGAAGCCGCGCTCGACGCGCTCGATGCGCAGCCGCTCGATGCCGATGAGGCGGCCGCTGGCGCGGCAGCAGCCTCGGACGAGGTGGACGAGTCGCTCGACGAGCGGGTGGCATCGGTGATCGACGAGCTCGGGGGCGTGGAGCGAACCCGGGTTGCGGACGGCGTCGACTACGCCGTCCGTGGCCGTGTGTTCGCGCGCCTGGCGGAC
Source organism: Candidatus Limnocylindrales bacterium (assembly GCA_035701885.1). Taxonomy (GTDB): domain Bacteria; phylum Chloroflexota; class Limnocylindria; order Limnocylindrales; family CSP1-4; genus CAIXZV01. The sequence continues at coordinate 14,291 of DASSRG010000216.1, read as the reverse complement.
GACCGGCTCGAGGCGGCGCTCGACGCGACCGTCGCCAAGGCCGCGCTCCGCACGCCGGACACGGCGGCATCACCGGCCGGCGCCGGCTGGATCACGTTCTCGCCGCGGACCGTCGACCGCTACGCGCTGGACCGCGCCGAAGCGTGGGTCCGGCTCGCCCATCGTCGCGCCGGCGGCCACTGACCGGGGCGCGCTCCGCCGGACCAGGAGTCCGGCTTTCGCGCCGAGGCTGACCGCAACCGGACCGGTACTCCGGAAGCCATCGCATACCGCGCGGATATCGCGCGAATCGGGGCAGCGAACCGGAACGCGGATCCGGGCAGCGACCGGAGTGCCCTCGATGCCGGAACAGTGTTCCGGCGCGCGTGGTGCTGCCTCGCCGCCGACCCGGAGCAGCAGCGGGGCCGCGGGTCGTACCGCGGCCGCTGAACGGACCCCGGACGCCAAACGACCCCGGTCGGGGACCGGGGTCGTCGATGTGCGAGATGCCGGCTGGGAGCCGGCGGTGCGTCAGGAGGCCTTCGGGGCCTCGAGCGCGGTCAGCTGGAATGCCTGCTCCAGCTGCTCGAGCGGGCGGAAGCCGACGACGCCCTGCGGCTGCGCGCCGGGCTTGAAGTACGCGATCGTCGGGATGCTCATGATCCCGAACGCCTGCGACAGGCGGGGGTTCGCGTCGACGTCGACCTTCACCACGTCCACGACGCCGTCGTACTTCGCGGCGAGCTTCTCCATCTCCGGGGCGACCATCTTGCACGGCCCGCACCAGGTGGCCCAGAAGTCGACCACGACCGGCTTGTCGTTGTTGAGGACGAGCTCCTCGAACGTGGTGTCCGTCGCGACCTTGATCTCCGCCACGAGGCGGCTCCTTTCTCCTGCTCGGGGCAGGACCTCCCAGCGCCCGATCAGCGGGCGAGCGATTGCAGTAGCTGGTACGCCTCCAGGATCCGGGGATCCGACAGGCGGTAATAGACCGTGCTTCCGTCCCTGCGGGCGGTCACGAGTCCGGCCGAGCGCAGCACCGCGAGGTGCTGGCTCATGTTCGGCACCTGGCACGCGACCCGTCCCGCGAGCTCGCCCACGGATGCCTCGCCACCGGCGAGGGATTCGAGGACGCACAGGCGCTTGGGATCGCCGAGGGCCCGGGCGACGGCGGCGGACCGCTGGCGCTCGTCCTCGGTGGATGCCGTGATGTCGATCACGAACCCAGTTTCTCACTGGTTGCGCAAGGACGCAAGTGCGACCACGCACGAACACGGCGGCGTATCCTCCCGGGCGTGACCGACGCCGCCGTGACGCTTGCCGGGATCCGCGAGACGCGCGCGCGGCTCGGCGACCGCGTCCACCACACGCCGCTGCTGTCGTCCGCCACGGCCGCGCGCGTCGCCGGCGAGGCGTCGGGCGTGCGTCTGGCCGACGGGCGGATCTACCTCAAGGCCGAGCATCTCCAGCAGACCGGCTCGTTCAAGCCGAGGGCGGCGCTGTCACGGATCGAGGCGCTGACGCCCGACGAGCGTCGACGGGGAGCCATCACGATCTCGGCGGGCAACGCCGGGCAGGCGTACGCGTGGGCGGGTCGCGAGGCCGGCGTCCCGGTCACCGTCGTGATGCCGGCCGGCGCCGTCGCTTCCAAGGTCGCCGCGTGCCTCGACTACGGCGCCGAGGTCGTCCTCCACGGGACGCACGTCGGGGAGGCGATGGCGCGGATGCACGAGCTCGTCGAGGAGCGCGGCCTCACGATCGTCCATCCGTACGACCAGCCGGAGGTGCTGCTGGGAAACGGCTCCTGCGGTCTCGAGCTGCTGGAGGACCTGCCGGACGTCGACGTCGTCGTGATGGGCGTCGGTGGCGGCGGGCTGATCGGCGGGGTGACCGTCGCGCTCAAGGAGGCCCGGCCCTCGGTCCGCGTCTACGGCGTGGAGCCGGTGGGGTCCGAGGCGATGACCCAGGGGCTCGCGGCAGGCGAGCCGGTCACGGTCACGCCGGTGAGCGTCGCGGACGGGCTCGGGGCGCCGATCGTCGGCCGGCTCGCGCTGGACGTGGCGCGCCGCTACCTCGACGGCGTCGTCCTCGTGGGCGATCCCACGATCCTCGGTGGCCTCCGGTTCGCGGTCGAGCGCCTCAAGCAGGTCCTGGAGCCGGCCGGCTCGGCGGCGCTCGCGGCGGTCCTGACGGGTGCCGTGCCGCTCCGTGACGGCGACCGGGTCGCGGTGGTTCTCTCGGGGGGCAACGTCGCCACCGAGCGCCTGGGCGACCTGCTCGCGGCCGCCACGCCGATCCCGCCCGTCCCGCCGATCGCCGCCGCCGGTACGTGACGGACCAGGCCCCCGGGGAGGGGCTGCAGCCGCAGCCGCCCGCACCGCCCGAGCACGCGCCACGCCTCGTGTACGACGGCGCGTTCATCGGTCCGGTCCTGCCACCCGGCGCGCCCGCGATGGCGAACGCCGCCTCGACGCCACCCGTGAGCGATGCCGTGCTCGCGCTGCCGCTCGGGACGCGGCAGCTCGTCGGAGCGGCGCTCGACCTTCTGACCCGGCAGGACTCGGGCCTTCGAGGGGCCTCGTTCTACATCGGGTTCTTCGTCCTGGTCACCGTCGCGCCGCTGGTGATGCTGATCGGGCTGATCGCGACGACCGGCGCCACCGTGTTCGACGAGCAGGTGGAGCAGGCGTCGTCCCTCGATTCCGCGCTGTTCCTCGGGGCGTTCATCGCGCTGGGCGGGTACTTCGTTGCAGGCATCGAGGCACGGCTGATCGCGACGGCCGTCATCGGCGGACGGGCGGAGGGACGTCCCCTCCGGCTGCGCGAGTCGATCGCGCTCGCACGCCGACGGTTCTGGCGGATGGTCGGCGCCAGCCTGGTGGTCGGCTTCACGACCTTGGCGATCTCGCTCGCCATCCAGCTGCCGCTCGGGTTCGCGCTGGGCAACGTCGAGGCGATCAACTACGGCATCGGTCTGATCGTGGGCACGCTCGTCGGGGCGCCGTTCGTCTACGTCGCGCCGGGCATCGTCCTCGGCGAGGTCGGGACGTTCGAGGCGATCCAGCGCTCGATGCGGCTCGCCCTCCGGCGTAAGCGGCTCGCCATCGTGGTCGCGATGTTCGGGATCCTGTCGCAGTTCATCGTGCTGTTCGGCGTGTCGATCGGGGCCGACGTCGTCGTGCGGCTGGTCGACGGCACGGGCATCGCCGAGTCGTTCCCGCCGGCGCTCGTGATCCCGCTCTCGGCCGTGCTCGTGTTCGCGTTCGGCACACTGCTGTTCCTCGTGGAGTCGATCACCGCGGCGCCGGCCGTGTACGCGTTCGAGGCGCTCACCCACTACACCCACGGGCTGCAGGTCGGGCGCGACCGGCCGGCCAACGGGACGGCCGTGTGGAGCCCGTGGGTCACGCCGGGCCTGGCGATCGCCGCGATCCTCGGCGTCCTGAGCGTCGTGGCGGCGATCCTCGCCCTGCCGGGCTAGAGGCCGGCGGCAGCCTCAGGGCAGCGGGCGCCACGCCCGCGACAGGAGCAGCCCGACGGCGGCGAACGCCGCGCCCACAGCGACGAACACGACGCTCAGCTCGACGGTCTCCGCCTTGGTCACGATCGTCGTCGGCAGCCCTTCGAACACCGCCTGGAGCTCGGCGGCGCTGCCAGCCGGCGAGTACGTGCCGCCGGTCCGGTCGGCGACCGCGCGCAGGGTGTCCTCGTCGATCGCGCGCCGGAACCCGCCACCGCCGCCGAAGCCTCCACCGCCCCCGAACCCGCCCCCGAAGTTGCCGGCCCCGGGCTCGTTGCCCATCAGCCGCCGCCGGCAGCCCTCTCCGATCTGCCCGCCCTCGTCCGTCCCGAAGCCGATCGTGAACACGCGGAGGCCACGGTCCGCCGCCTGCTGGGCCGCCTCGAGCGGCTCCACGCCGGCGTTGTTCGCGCCGTCGGTGAGCAGCACGATGATCGCCGGTGCATAGGCCCCGGGGAGCACTGGGGCAGGGGGCAGGCCCGGCCGGCCGTCGACGTCGGCCGGCGCGACGTTGGGATCCGTCCCCGCGATCGCATCGATCGAGGTCAGGATGCCGCTGCCGATGGCGGTGCCGCGCCCGACGAGCAGGCTCTCGACCGCCGACAGGAGCTCGTCGCGATCCTCGGTTGGCTGCTGGAGGATCGCCGCGAACGAGCTGAAGCCCACGATCCCGATCTGCGTCCCCGACGGCTGGTCGCGGATGAACGCCGAGGCGGCCTCCTGGGCCGCCCGGAGGCGGGTCGGGGAGATGTCGTCGGCGCACATGCTCCCCGACACGTCGATCGCGAGCAGGATCGTCGTCTGGTTGGACGGGACCGCGAGGACCGCGACCGGGCGGGTGAGCGCGAAGGAGACCGACGTCACGCCGGCGAGCAGCAGCACGAACGGCAGGTGGCGGCGCCACCGCCGGCGCTGCGGGCCGGCCGCGGCGAACAGCGACAGGCTCGAGTAGCGGGCCGCCTGGGGCCGGCGTCGGCCCTTCGCCCAGAGGTAGACGAGCAGCAACACGAGCGGCAGGAGCAGCAGTGCGACCAGGAGCTCGCTCCACAGCAGCGTCACGGCACGACCCCGGTCCTCGCGAGCCCGATCACGACGCCCGCGACCAGCAGCAGCAGCCCGAGCGCCGCGACCGGCGCCGTCAGCTCCTGCTCCTCGTCCCTCGCCACGACGCGCCGCTCGAGGTCGTCGTACGCGGCCCCGGCGGGGTCGGCGCCGCCCGGTGCGACGTACGTGCCGGCCGTGACGTCCGCCAGCTGCTGCAGCAGCCCCTCGTCGAGGCGGGTGTCGACGACGAACCCGTCGAGGTCGAGTGACGCCCCCGCTGTCGTGCCCATGCCCATGACGAGCAGCCTGATCCCGCGGTCGGCGGCGATCCGCGCGGCGGCCGAGGGATCCTGGTCGGTGGTGTTCTCGCCGTCGCTGAACAGGACGATCAGGGTGGAGGCGTCCGACCCCGGCGCCACGGCCGCCGGTGCCTGGGTCGGCTCGGGGGAGCGGCTCGAGTAGTAGTCGGCGGGGGTCGGCGCCCCGGCCGCGTCGATCGCCTCGATGGTCGCGGCGATCCCCTCGGCGAGCGACGTCCCCTCGGTCGGCGTCAGGCGGTCGATGGCCGTGATCACCTGTGCCGTGTCCTGGGTCGGCGCCTGGACGGTCATGCCCGCGTTGCTGAACGCGACGACGCCGATGACCACGCCCTGGGGGCGCCGGTCGACGATCTCGCGCGCGGTCGCCTTGGCCACCTCGAGCCGCGATGGCTGGACGTCGGTCGCGGACATGCTGGCGGACACGTCGAAGGTGAGCAGCAGCGTCCCCTCGAGGCGCGGGACGGCGACGGTCGCGACGGGCCGCGCGAGGGCAACGATGAGCAGCACGAACGCGGCGACGACGAGGACGCCGCCGAGCCGGTCGAGCGCCGGGCGGGCGGACGTCGTCCCGGTTCCGGTCCCGGTTCCAGTCACCGGCGCGAGCGTCCCGGACAGGGCGGCGACGCGGCCCCGGCGCCGCTCGTCGATCCGTCGCGCGACGAGGACGCCGAGCGGCACGAGGAGCAGCGCGAGGAGCGCGACCGGCCACAGGAAGCTCATGCCGGGACGGCCCTCCGGCGCTTGCGCTCGGTCGACAGGCGGACGATCGCACGCACGAGGTCGTCGTCGGTGGACACGGTCAGCACGTCGACCCCGGACCTCGCGAAGGCGGCGTGCACGTCCGCCTCGCGCGCGCGGGCCGCCTCGGCGAACCGCTCACGGAAGCGTCGGTCGCCGGTGTCGACCTCCAGCTGTTCACCGGTCTCGGCGTCCTGGACGACCACGATCCCCACGTCGGGCAGCTCGCGCTCGCGTGGGTCGATGAGCCGGACGGCCAGCAGCTCGTGCCGCTGATCCAGCAGGTGGAGGTGGCGCTCCCAGCCGGGCTGGGAGATGAAGTCGGACACGATCACGACCAGCGAGCGGCGGCGGATCGTCCGGACGCCGGCCTCGAGCAGGCCCGCGAGGTCCGTCGCCGGGGCGTGAGCGCGCATCGGCTCCGCGAGCAGCTGGTCGGTGAGCCGCAGGACCGCCGTCCGCCCTGACGCGACCGGGATCGTCCGCCGCGTGTCGCCAGTGTCCACGATCGCCGCGATCCGGTTGCCCCGGCGGGTGAGGATCCTCGCGAGCGTCGTCACGAAATCCACGAGGACCGTCCGCTTGAGCCGGTCCTCGCCGACCGTGCCGAAGTCCACGGACGGACTGAGGTCGAGCAGGAACCAGGCGGTGATCTCGCGGTCCTCGTGGTACTCGCGGATGTACGGCTCGGTCGTGCGGGCCGTGACGTTCCAGTCGATGTACCGGACGTCGTCGCCGGGCTGGTAGGCGCGCAGGCCCGCGAGGTCCACGCCGGGACCCCGGAACAGGCTGCGGTACTCGCCCTGGAGCAGGCCGTCCAGGCGCCGGACGACGTGCCAGTCGAGGCGCTGGAGGACGCGCTCAGGCGCCGGCTGCGACGGCATGCTCTCGGAGCGGGACGGCGGGCGGGGCGACCCGCTGGAGGATCGTGGCGAGGATGCGGTCCGCGGAGATGTCCTCGGAGAGGGCCTCGTACGAGAGGACGAGCCGGTGGCGCATGACGTCGGCCGCCATGTCGAACACGTCCTCCGGGAGGACGTAATTGCGGCCCCGGAGGAACGCGAGCGCCCGGCCGGTGAGGATGAGGTTGATCGAGGCCCGCGGGCTCGCCCCGAACGTGATGAACCGGGCGAGCTCCGGCATCCCGAGCCGCCCGGGCGTCCGCGTCGCGACGGCGAGCCGGACGGCGTAGTCGTACAGGGCCGGGTCGACGTACACGCGGTCGGCGGCTCGCTGGAGCGCGACCAGCTCGGCCGTCGACAGCACCTGGGTCACTCGATCGACCACGTTCGTCATCCGTTCGACGATCGCGAACTCCTCGGTCGGGCTGGGGTAGCCCACGAGGACCTTCAGCATGAAGCGGTCGACCTGGGCTTCCGGCAGGGCGTACGTGCCCTCGGTCTCGATCGGGTTCTGGGTCGCGAGGACGAGGAACGGGTCCGGGACGAGGTGCGACTCGTGCCCGATCGTCACCTGGCGCTCCTGCATGACCTCGAGGAGCGCGCTCTGGACCTTCGCCGGCGCGCGGTTGATCTCGTCGGCAAGCAGGAGGTTCGTGAACACCGGCCCAAGGGACGTTGTGAACTCGCCGGTCTTCTGGTTGTAGATCCGCGTGCCGACGAGGTCGGCCGGCACGAGGTCCGGCGTGAACTGGATCCGCTTGAAGTCGCCGCCGATCGCCTGGGCCAGCGTCTTGATCGCCATCGTCTTGGCGAGGCCCGGCACGCCCTCGACGAGCAGGTGGCCGCGGGCGAGGAGGGCGACGATCATCCGCTCGAGCAGGTGGTCCTGCCCGACGATGACCTTCTTCACCTCGTACAGCAGCCGCTCCATCGGGGCGGCGTCGGGGCCGGCGGGCTGGGCCAGGGGGTCGTGGTCCACGTGGTGGCTCCTCGCTGCGGTCTTCGGTCTTCGGTCGATCGGCTAGTAGTTGGGGAGGCCGGCGGCGCCGCCGGCGACGTCGATGGGAACGGCGAGGCCGATCCCGATGAACACGTGCTGCTCGGTGGGGTTGATCAGTGCGGTGACGATGCCGACGACGCGGCCCTCCCGGTCCAGCAGCGGACCGCCCGAGTTGCCCGGGTTGACGGCGGCATCGACCTGGATGAGCCCGGTGTGGACGATCTCCGTCTTGGGGTCCCTGAAGCTGCGCTCGAGGCCGGACACCACGCCGCTGCTCATGGAGCCATAGAGGCCGAACGGGTTGCCGACGACGAACGCGTCGCTGCCGATCCGCAGGGACGCCGGGTTGCCGAGCACCGCGGGGACGACGATCGTCGGCGGGGTGATCGGCTGGAGGACGGCGATGTCGTTCTCCTCGTCGGCGCTCTCGATCACCGCCTCGGAGCTGGAGCCGTCGGCGAACCGGACCTTGATCGTCTCGGCGTTCTCCACGACGTGCAGCGCGGTGAGGATCTCGGCGGCGCCCGTGATCACCACGCCCGTTCCCTGTCCGTCGTCGGTGCGGACGTCCGGGTCCGAGCCCTCGCTCTCGATGAGGACGAGCGACGGGCGGACGGCGGCGTAGATGCCCTCGCCGCGCGCGGGCGGCGGGGTGACGCTGGCGAGGGCGGACTCGATCGCGTCGCGGACATCCGCGCTCGTGAGAGGAGGCGTCTTCGGCTGGAGCGCGGACCAGGCGAGGATCCCGACGAGCATCAGGCCTGCGCCGAGGAGGATCGGGGCGGCGCGGCGGGCTGTCCGGCTCGCCCTCGTTCGGCGCGCGTCCGGGGGCTCGCCTCGGCCCGCCGGCGTGGGTGCCGGGCCGGGTTCCGGGGCGGGCGACGGAGGCTCGTCGAGCAGATAGGTCACGGAGACGCGGCCTCGAGCGGCGGGGCAGGTGGCTCGGACGACGAATGGTGACGGATCACCGCAAATCCCGCCTGTGATCGGGCTGGGAGAATGCTGTGCGTCCGGTCTCTGCCGTCGGTACGGCTCGTGCGCGAGGGGTGGATTGCCCGGGTCGTGGTTCTTCGGCCGGTCTGCCCGCCGGCGGCCTGCCGGTCTGCCTGCCGGTCTCCCTGTCACATACCAATGGCGCTGGTGTTGGGCGCGAGTCACGCTGCCGCGCACCAATGCCGCTGGTGAATGACCCGATTCCTAGGTCGAGCACCACTGTGCGTGGTGACTGTCACAGGCTGCCGGCCGAGCACCAGCAGCACTGGTGGCTGTCAGCGCGGCAGCAGCGTGGGAGGTGAGGCGTCCGCTCAGTCGATCCCGAGCTGGTGGAGCCGGTCCTCGTCCTCGATCCCCAGGTGGTGGGCGAGCTCGTGGAGGATCGTGATCCGCACCTCGTCGGCCAGGTCGTCCGGATCGGGGAAGTCCTCCTCGAGCGGGAGGCGGAACAGGATGATCCGCGTCGGGACCGGCAGCCAGTCGCCGCCCCATTCGTCGAGCGGCACGCCCTCGTAGAGTCCATAGAGGGTGTCGTCGGGCGGGAGGCCGTTCTCGCGCAGCTGGTCGGCGGTCGGCTCGTCCGCGATCACGATCGCGATCTCGTCGAGCGCTTCGCGAAAGGGCGACGGGATGCCTGCGATCGCGCGGTCCACGAGCGCGGCAAAGGGCGCATGCCGCGCGGCGCGCGGCCGCATCGCAGCGTGACGGGAGCCGCGTCGGCGCTTCGGCATGGCGCCCGTATCCTAGCCGCGATGGCCGCCGAAACTGCCTCGCTCGAGCCGTGGGCGCCCGACGTCGCGATCGCGCCGGCGCCCGACCCGTCGCTCGAGTCCGAGGCGTTCGTGGTCGCCGCGGACGACGGATCGAAGCTCCACTTCCTCGACTGGGGCGGGCCTGCCGATGCCACGTCGCCAGGCGTGCTGCTCCTGCCCGGCCTCCTGCAGCCCGCGTGGTCCTGGGCACCGGTCGCGCGGCGCCTCGCGCGGGCGACCCGCGTCGTCGTCGCAGACCTTCGCGGGCAGGGCCTCTCGGACTCGCCGATGTCGGGGTACGACCTCGTCACGCTCGCGTCCGACGTCGTCGCCGTGGCGGAAGGGTCGGGTCTCGCGGGCGGGGGACCGATCGTCGTCGCCGGGCACGGCTTCGGCGCGATTGTCGCGGCCGTCGGCGCGTCCGCCCTCGGCGACCGGTGCGCGGGCGTCGTCCTCGTCGACGGTGGCTGGGAGCGGCTCGAGGTGACGACCGACGTGGACGTGGACGAGTTCCTTCGGGGCCTCGACGAGCCGCCGGAGATCCTGCGATCCATGGACGCCTACCTCGCGGACCGCCGCGGCTTCGACCCGACCACCTGGGACGCGGACCAGGAACGGGCGGCGCGCGATGCCGTCGTCGAGACTGCGGCTGGCCACGTCGTGCGCGCCGTGCGGCCGCACGTGGTGGAGGCCATGGTTCGGACGATGTTCGCCTGGGATCCCGGGGCGGGACTCGCCGTGGTGGATGCGCCTCTCGCCGCGCTCGTCGCGCTGGGCGCGGGCGACGCGGACGCGCGACTCGCGGAGCTTCGTCGGACGGCGGACGCCCGGGCCGCGACGGGCCGCAGCCCCATCCGCGTCACGGGCTTTCCCGGCGTTGCGCACAATCTGATGCGCTACCGTCCGGCGGACGTCACGGCCGCGCTGCTCGAGATCGCCTGACGTCGGCCCTTCGGCGTCGCTAGCATCGCTGGCCATGCGCGCCGTGTACTCGCCGCTCCACCTGCGGCACGACATCCGGACCCAGACCATCATGGGCGTCCAGGTCGACGCGAACGAGATCGCCGAACGCGCCGAGACGATCCGTGCCGCCCTCGTCGGCGACGGCGGCTTCGAGCTCCAGGAGCCCACCGAGCACGGCGCCGAGCCGATCCTCGACGTCCACGATCCGGGCCTCGTCCGGTTCCTCGAGACTGCCTGGGACGACGCCGTCGCCTTCGGCCATCCGTATGGCTTTCTCGCCCCGGAGACCATCCCGAACCGCGCCGCGACCGCCGGGATGTCCGCGCGCTTCGGCCACGAGACGAACAGGCCCGACGGGCGGGCCGGCTACTGGGCGCTCGACACGTCGACCTACATCCTCGAGGGGACATACCCGGCAGCGCGCGCCGCGGTCGACGTCGCGCTGACGACCGTCGACCTCGTCCTCGGCGGCGAGCGGGCGGCATACGGGCTGTGCCGGCCGCCCGGCCACCACGCCGCGCGATCGATGTACGGCGGGTTCTGCTACTTCAACAACGCCGCGATCGCCGCCGAGTGGATCGCCCGCGAGACCGGCGGGCACGCCTCGATCCTCGACCTCGACTACCACCACGGCAACGGCACCGAGCAGATCTTCTGGCGCCGCGGCGACGTCCTGTACGTGAGCCTCCACGCGCATCCCGACCGGCAGTATCCGTACGTGCTCGGCTGGGAGGACGAGGTCGGAGAAGGGGAGGGCGACGGCGCGAACCTGAACATCCCGCTGCCGGCCGCCACCACCGACGAGCAGTACCTCGCCGCGCTCGATCGCGGGCTCGCGCGCGTGGCCGACGAGCCTGGCGACGTCGTCGTCGTGTCGCTCGGCTTCGACACCTACGGCAAGGACCCGATCTGCGACTTCGCGCTCACGAGGCCCGTCTACCACGAGTGCGGCCGGCGGGTCTCGGCGCTCGGCAAGCGCCTGGTGATCCTGCAGGAGGGCGGCTACCACGTCGGCGACCTTGGCGAGAATGCCCGGGCGTGGCTGCGCGGCGCCGAGGGCCGCGACTTCGACCCGGGCCGCGTGACGCCCGCCGTCGACTAGGAGGAGGCCACCCGCGCCTCCATCGCGGTCGCGATGCGGTCCGCCGCCTCGTCAGCCGTGAGCAACGAGGTGTCGACCTCCAGGTCATAGCCGCCGGCGCGGTGCACGACGTCGAATTGTGCCGCGGCTTGGCCGATCGTCCGGTCCTTGCGCGCCGCCTCCCGCGCGACCACCACGTCGAGCGGGCACCGAACGCCGACGACCAGCACCTCCTGGCCTGCGAGCCGGTCGCGCAGGTCGGGCAGCCACTCCGGCTCGAGCAGCACGTGATCGACGATCACGTCCAACCCCGCGTCGGCGAACGACGCCACCATCCGGTGCATCCCCTCGATGAGCCGATGGCCGAGCTCGCCGGTCTCGATCCGGAACGGCGCCGCGGATTTCTCCTCGCGCGGGACATACCGGAAGACCTCGCCCCACAGCGGGGGGTTGAGGTAGGCCTTCGGCAGCGCGAACACGACGGTGTCGATGCCGACGCCGAGCCACGGACCCTCCAGCCGCGCCTGGAGCGCGCGGCTGAGCGTCGACTTCCCCGAGCTCGAGGTGCCGTTGAGGACGATCACGCGGCCGCCGCTGGTCACGCCGCCATGATGCGCGGACGGGCCGCGCTACCATCGGCCGACCATGAGCCAGCCCCCCGAGCGTCCCGACGTCCGCAACATCCCCGAGCACGTCCGCCGTCTCGTTGACGAGATCGAGAACGAGATCGGCGACGACGGGTTCGCCGATGAGATCGCGCCCGGTGTCGTGGCGGCTTCGGACGACGAGCACGCCCACCCGTTCCCGGGCTCGAACGGCGGGATCGAGGCGGCCGTCCGCGAGATCCTGTCGGAGATCGGCGAGGACCCGACGCGCGAGGGACTGGTGTCGACGCCCGACCGCGTCCACCGCATGTACTTCGAGCTCACGGCGGGCTATCACGTCGACCCCGAGCGCCTCATCAACAAGGCGATCTTCGAGGTCGACTACAGCGAGATGGTGGTCGTCAAGGACATCCCGTTCTACTCGTTGTGCGAGCACCACCTGCTGCCGTTCTTCGGCTCCGCGCACGTTGCGTACGTGCCCGAGGGGCGCGTGATCGGGCTGTCGAAGATCCCCCGGATCGTCGAGATGTACGCCCGCCGCCTGCAGGTCCAGGAGCGGATGACGCAGCAGATCGCGGACTTCCTGATGGAGCGCCTCGAGCCGAAGGGCGTGGGCGTGGTGATCGAGGCGACCCACCTGTGCGCGGTGATGCGCGGCGTCCGCAAGCCGGGCACGACGATGACGACTGCGGCCGTCCTCGGCCTGTTCCGCCGCAACGACAAGACCCGCAACGAGTTCTTCGCCCACATCGCCCGCCCCGCGCCGGGCGCGTAGCCGCCGGTCTCGCGGCCCGGGACGCGGCCTACAATCGCCCGCATGACCGATCGACCGCTCAAGGTGCTGATCGCGAAGCCCGGGCTCGACGGGCACGACCGCGGCGCGAAGGTCCTCGCCCGCGGGCTCCGCGACGAGGGCTTCGAGGTCGTATACACCGGCCTCCGCCAGACGCCCGAGATGATCGTGACCGCCGCGCTCCAGGAGGACGTCGACGTGGTGGGCCTGTCGATCCTGTCCGGCGCGCACATGACACTCGTGCCGCGGGTGACCGCCCAGCTGAAGGACAAGGGCCTCGACGACGTGCTGGTCACGGTCGGCGGGATCATCCCGGACGACGACATCGAGCCGCTCAAGGCGGCGGGTGTCGCCGAGGTGTTCGGGCCCGGCACCACCATCCGCGAGGTCGCCGAGTACATCCGGGCGAACGCGCGGAAGCTGGACTGACCGCCGTCATGGCGGCCCGATGACCGCCCGCGAGCGGGCGATCCAGCTCGCCGACGCCGCGCGCGAGGGGGATCGCAGGGCGCTCGCGCGGCTGCTGACCGCCGTCGAGAACCACACCGAGGTCGCGGAGCACGCCCTCCGCGAGCTCTACCCGAAGGCCGGCGACGCGCACCTCGTCGGGATCACGGGGCCCCCGGGCGCCGGCAAGTCGACGCTCGTTGCGGCGCTCATCGCGACCCTCCGCGAGGTCGGCCGGACGGCGGCGGTGATCGCCGTGGACCCGTCATCACCGATCACCGGCGGCGCACTCCTGGGCGACCGGGTCCGGATGCAGGCCTACGCCTCTGATGACGGCGTGTTCATCCGCTCGATGGCGTCGCGCGGGCACGCGGGCGGGCTGGCCGCGACGTCGACGGCCGCGGCAACCGTGCTCGACGCGGCCGGTTTCGACATCGTGCTCCTCGAAACCGTCGGGACCGGGCAGAGCGAGGTCGAGGTGGCGGCCGCCGCCGACACGACCGTCGTGCTCGAGGCGCCCGAGATGGGCGACGAGGTCCAGGCGATCAAGGCCGGCCTGCTCGAGGTGGCCGACATCGTCGTCGTGAACAAGGGCGACCGGCCGGGTGCGCAGCGCACGGCGGCACAGTTGCGGGCGATGCTCGTCCCGTCGGTGGGCCGCGGCGACGCGGACCTGTCGCGCCCGGGGCCGAAGCGGCCCGAGGTCATCGTCACCACCGCCATCTCCGGGGAGGGGATCCCGGCGCTCGTCGCGCTGCTGGACCGGCGGCGCGCCGACGGGACCGCCGCGGGCGCTGCCCGGCTCGCGCGGGCGACCGCCCAGGTCGACGGCATCCTCGCGCAGCGGATCCGCGACCGGCTCGCCGACGGCGTGGAGGCCGGCGTCACCGGAGCGGTGTACGACGCCGTTGCACGCCACGAGCTGGACCCGTACGAGGCCGCCGACAGGCTGCTCGCGCTCCTGGGTGATCCCGGAGCGAGGCGGGGATGACGGCGCTGCCGACGTCGACGACGGCCACACCCCGCCTGTTCACCGGCGCGTTCGCCGCGCTCATGGCCTCGAGCCTCGTGTTCTTCATCGCCGGCGGCCTCGTACTGCCGGTTGCGCCGCGGTTCGCTCGCGACGAGATCGGGGCGACCGGAGCCGCGTTCGG
>DASSRG010000215.1:0-11933 GCA_035701885.1 Candidatus Limnocylindrales bacterium | reverse complement strand
GCCGGCATGATCGCGGAGCAGAGCGGCTAGGTCGTCCGGAGGATCGTCCTCGTCTTCGGCGTCCCTCGCGTCGCCGCGCCGTCGGCCTCATCCATCACGCCGCTCCCGTTGCTGGCATCGCGCTTCGGCCGCGACCCTCGCGTGTGGGCTGCTGCCGGTGCGAGTCCCGCGCATCGATCGAGCCGAATCGGCGCGCCCGCTTCGCTCTGCGCGGCCGCGCGTCGACTGGCAGGCGACAACGGCAGCCGTTCGACGGGCTCATCCCGACGAACGGAGCGAATCGTCGACCTCGAGGCGACGTTCGGTGCACCTCTGCAGCCCGACCGACGATAAGCGGCCGGTAAGGCAGCCATGGTCGACTGTCAGGCGACACGCCCGCCGCACAGGAGACGGCCATGGGCAGCACCAAGCTCGAACTCGTGATCGCAGACCGTCAGCGCCGACTGCGACGGTCCGTCGGGGAGGAACTGCGGCGGATCCGCGAAGACCAGGGGCTGAGCGTGCGGGCGGTCAGCCGGGCCGCCGGGCTCCACCACAGTCACCTGGCCAGGATCGAGGCCGGCGAGCGCGACGCGTCGCACGACTCGCTCGTCGCGTATGCAACCGTGATGGGCCACGCGGTGTCAACGCGCCTCTTCCCGAGCGATGGACCGCTCGTTCGCGACCACCTTCAGGTGCGGATGATCGAAGCGCTGCTCCGCGAGTTGAACGCCCGCTGGGTCTCGCGACTCGAGGTCCCGGTGTATCGACCTGCCCGCGGCGTGATCGATCTCGTGCTCCAGGATCGACAGGAAGGCACGCTCGTCGCCGGGGAAGGCCACAGCGTCCTCACCGCGGTTGAGCGCCAGCTTCGGTGGGCCTCGCTGAAAGCGGACAGCCTTCCATCCGCACCGGGCTGGCCGTTCAGCGACGCGCTCGAGGTGCCGCCCGTCACCCGCCTGCTGCTCCTCCGCTCGTGCTCGGCGATGCACGACCTGGTGGCCGCAGCCCGAGCCACCTTCCGAGCCGGCTATCCGGGCGACACCCGGACGGCAGTGAAGGCGCTCACCGACTCGGACGGCACTTGGCCGGGCGCGGCGATCGTCTGGGTGGACGTGCGAGGTAGCGCCAGCCGCCTGATGGACCGCGAGCCGAGAGCGCTTCGGAATATGTGAAGGATGAATTCGACGGCCTGGGCGCCGCGCGCACGGGCTGCTCTGCCTCGGCTGCGGCTTCGCCAGCCGATGGCTGCTTCGGGCGCGCCAGTCACGGGATCCCGCCCCGAGCGAGTGGCGCTCGTCAGCTAGGCCGGCGTGGGCTCGGCGAGCTCGGGCTCGGGCAGGCCGGCATCGGCGGCGAGCGCGAGCGCCTTGTCGGTGCGCTCCCAGGGCAGGTCCAGGTCGGACCGGCCGAAGTGGCCGTACGCGGCGGTCTGGCGGTAGATCGGCCGGCGCAGGTCGAGGGCGTCGATGATCGAGGCCGGCCGGAGGTCGAAGTGCCGCTCGACGAGCTGCTGGATCTGCGCGTCGTCGATGGTGCCCGTCCCGAATGTCTCGATCGAGAGCGAGATCGGGCGGGCGATGCCGATGCCGTAGGCCACCTCGACCTCGAACCGGTCCGCGAGCCCCGCCGCGACCACGTTCTTCGCAACCCATCGGGCGGCGTACGCCGCCGACCGATCGACCTTCGTCGGGTCCTTGCCGCTGAACGCGCCGCCGCCGTGGCGTGCCATGCCGCCGTACGAGTCGACGATGATCTTCCGCCCCGTGAGGCCTGCGTCACCCATCGGGCCACCGGTCACGAACCGGCCCGTCGGGTTGACGTGCATGACCGGGTCGACAGGGCGAAGCTCCTCGGGGATCGTGGGCAGGACGACGGCCTGGACGATGTCGTTGCGGATCCGCTCGCTCCGCACGTCAGGGTCGTGCTGCGACGACACGACGACCGTCCGCACGCGCTTCGGCACGCCCCGCTCGTACTCCACCGTCACCTGCGTCTTGCCGTCAGGCCGCAGATACGGGAGCTGCCCGCTCTTGCGGACCTCGGCCAGCCGCCGGGCCATCCGGTGGGCCAGCGCGATGGGCAGCGGCATGAGCTCCGGCGTCTCGCGGCAGGCGAAGCCGAACATCATCCCCTGGTCCCCGGCACCCAGCTCGTGCGCCGGCGCCGCGTCCGACCGGACCTCGAGTGCCGCGTCGACGCCCATCGCGATGTCGCCTGACTGCTCCTTGACGGAGACCAGCGTCCCGCACGTCAGGTAGTCGAAGCCGTAGTCGGCCTTGGTGTAGCCGATGTCGCGGACGGTGTCGCGGACGACGGTCTGGAAGTCGACGTAGGTCGTGGTCGAGATCTCGCCCAGCACCATCACGAGGCCGGTCGTGGTCGCCGTCTCGCACGCCACCCTGGCGTCGGGATCCTCGCGCAGGATCGCGTCCAGGATCGCGTCCGAGATCTGGTCGCACATCTTGTCCGGGTGGCCCTCGGTGACCGACTCGGAGGTGAACAGGTAGTGCTCGGCGTCGACGATGCTCATTGGGCTCCCGGCGTGCCGGCGCATCCCGCGCCGCAATCTCGCGCGAGGGTACCACCGCGCCGCCACGGACCACCGCGCGGCGACGGACCGAAGCGTGCAGGCAGCCGCTGACGTGCGGCGAGCGGTTCCCGCGGCCAGGCGTGCTCCGGCTCAGGCGTCCTCGCGCAGCTCCTCCAGATCCAGGTCGCGCTCGAGCCGGCGCATCACCTCGTCGCTCAGCTCGCCGCGGTCGCGCATCGCGATCACCGCCTCGCGCTCGGCGTCGATCACCTTGCGTCGCATCTCCCGGTGCTCGAGCAGCTCCTGCTCCGCCTCGTCGGCGGGCGTCCCATCGGAGATGTCGATGTGCTCGAGCCGGTGGGCGTACGTCTCGCGCAGGTGGTCGATGAGCGGCTTGTGGTCCGGGTACTCCTTCTCGAGCGCGTCGATCCGGGCGAGCGCCGCCTCGGCCGCCGCGACCCGCGCGCTGCGCTCCTCCTCCACCTCTCCGTCGCCCGACGTGATCCCCAGCCAGCGGATCACGACCGGCAGCGTCGAGCCCTGGACGACGAGCGTCGCGATGATCACCGTGAAGGTGAGGAACTGGATCAGGCTTCGCTGGGGGAAGTCGATCGGCAGGGAGAGGGCCGCAGCCAGCGACACGACGCCGCGCATGCCGGCCCAGCTGACCAGCACGACGTACCGCCAGCCGGGATACGGGTCTCGCTCGCGGAGCCGCCTAGAGAGCTTGCGCGGGAGCCAGGTCGCGGGGAACACCCACACGAACCGGCTGACGATGACCGTGAGGCTCATGATCAGCGCGAGCCCGATCAGCTGCGACGCCGTCCCGTCCAGCTCCTCGAGGATCACCGGCAGCTGGAGCCCGATGAGGATGAACACCAGCCCGTTGATGACGAACAGGACGACGTTCCACGCCGCCAGCCCGTCGATCCGCTGGGCGGAGGTCATCGACCGCGCCGCGATCCGCCCGGCGTAGATGCCCGCGACCACCACGGCGAGCACGCCCGACACGCCGAGCAGCTCGGCCGGCAGGTACGCGATCAGCGGAACCAGGAGCGAGAACACGATCCCGAGGTCCGAGTCCTGGATCCGGGTCATGAACACGCCGGCGATCCGGGCGACGACGAGCCCGATGAGGATGCCGCCGACGGCGACGACGACGAAGTCGGTGGTAAGGCTGACGGGGCTGAACGTCAACGTCCCCAGCGCGATCGCCACCGACGTCCGCAGCAGCACGAGGGCCGTTGCATCGTTGACCAGGCTCTCGCCCTCGAGGATCGTCAGGATCCGCCGCGGGACGTGGAGCCGGCGCAGGACCGATGTCGCCGCGACGGCGTCGGGCGGCGAGACGATCGCCCCGAACGCGAATGCGGCGGGCCACGGGATGTCGGGCACGAAGTACTTGAGGACCGCGGCCACGACGACCGTGGTGAACAGCACGAGCCCCACCGACAGCAGCAGGATCGGCCGCAGGTTGGCCTTGAAGTCGCGGATCGAGGTGAAGTAGCCCGCCCCATACAGGATCGGCGGCAGGAAGAACAGGAACACGAGCTCCGGCTCGAGCTCGAAGGCCGGCACGCCGGGCAGCAGGCCGACGGCCACCCCCGCGATCGTGAGGATGATCGGCTCGGGGAGCCGGAGGCGACGCGCGATGCCGGCGAAGATCGTCGCGAGGACGAGCAGCCCGAGGACGACGACGATGGTGTTCATCGGCGGGTGGGGCAGGACGCGGGGGGCGGCGTGACGGCGGCGGGGACGCCTCCGCGGCGCGGGGACGCGGGCGCGATCAGCGGATGGCCCCTCCGCCCATCCCGGCCCGGTGGGCGGCGCGGAACTCGTCGAGGCGCGGGATCTCGAGCGGCGGCACGTCGTCGGCCGGCGTGAACCCGAACACCCGGCCGAGGAACGCGAGCTCCGCCTCGTACGCGGCGCGGCGTGTCTCGGCGCGCCGGAAGCCGTGGCCCTCGCCCTCGAACCGGAGCGCGACATAGGGGACGCCTCGCGGGTCGAGCATCTCCTCCATCGCGTCCACCTGGGACGGCGGCACGACCCGGTCCTCCATGCCCTGGAGGATCAGCAGCGGCGCCCGGACGCGATCGAAGAAGTGGATCGGCGAGCGGTCGTGGAAGACCTGGCGGCCCTCCTCGGTGTCGTAGGGCGCGACGAGGCCCTCGTCGTAGCGCGATTCGAACTTGTGACCGTCCTTGTGGATGAGCTCGAGGTCGGCGATGCCGAAGTGGCTGAGCCCGGCGGCGAACACGTCGGGCTGGAAGGTGAGCGCGGCAAGCGTGGTGTAGCCCCCGGCGCTGCCACCACGGATCGCGAGCCGCTCCGGGTCGACGTCTCCCCGCTCCGCGAGGAAGCGCGCCGCCGCGACGCAATCCTCGACGTCCGCGATCCCCCACTGGCCCTTGAGCGCGTCGCGATACGGGCGTCCATAGCCCGTGGAGCCCCGGTAGTCGACGTCGACGACGGCAATCCCGCGCGAGGTGAAGAACGCGCGGTCGAGCGACAGGGACGACGCCGCGGCGCCGGTCGGCCCGCCGTGCGACTCGACGATGAGCGGCGGCAGGTCCCCCTGGGGGCCTCGGTAGCCGGTATTCGTCGGCGGGAAGTACAGGGCGCGGGCGGTCGCGCCGCCGCCGGTCGCGAAGGTGATCGGCTCGGCGACGGGGAGGACGCCCGGGTCCAGGTCGTGGTCGCGGGCCCGGCCCAGCACGCCGCGGATCGCTCCGGTGACGGGATCGAGACGGACCGCGAGCGCGCTCGTCGCAGGGCCCGCCGCGATCGCAACCACCCGGTCCCCAGCGACGCGCAGGCTGATCACCTCCGAGAACGGCGTCTCGAGCTCGGCGGTGCGCGCGTCGGGCTCGATCCGCAGGAAGTGGTCCCGGCCGGCAAACCGGGCGACCGCGAGGATGGCGCCGTCACCGAGGAAGCCGTACGTCTCGCGCCCGAACGTCCACGCCGGGTCGCCGAGCTCTGCCTCCATCGGCGCGAGGTTCCGGGCCTGGCCGTCGACGCCGCGCGGGCCATCGAACGCGTAGAGGTTCCACCACTCCGTCTCGTCGGAGACGAAGTGGAGGACGCCGGCGGGGCTCCACGACGGCTGCACGACGGAGATCCCGGGGCCCCCGGCGATCGTCCGTGGGCCGGCGAGCGACCCGTCGGCGGCCACGTCCGCGACCCGGAGCCGCACCGAGTCCCACGGCATGTCGGGGTGGTCCCACTCCATCCACGCGAGCAGCGATCCGTCGGGCGAGGGACGCGGCGCGGCGTAGAAGTCGGCCCCGCTCGCGATCGGGGTCCCCTCGCCCGACGAGCCGTCGAGGGCGATCGCCACCAGCTCGTTGGTCACGAGCAGCGGATCGTTCGGGCGCTCGACGTCGTGGGTTTCGCGGACCGCGTACAGCCGCCCGCCCCGCGGGTCGAAGCGCAGGTCCGCGTAGCGCCACGGACCCTCGGGCGTGAACGGCTCCGGCGCCGCGAGCCCGTCGGGATCCACGCGATACAGCCGGTTGTCCGCGCCCGACGCGATCACCCGCCCCGCGTCCGCGACGTATGCCCCGCCACCGTATTCGTGGACGCGCGAGCGGACGTAGAACGGGGCGGGAGTCAGCTCACGCGTCGCGCCGTCGAGCCCGTGCCGGAGCAGGGTCCGCCGGCCGCCCTCCGACGAGCGGCCCTCGAGCCAGTAGACGTCGTCGCCGTCGATCCATGCCTCGGAGAGGCTGCGCGACGACCCGGCCAGCGACTCGATCGTGATCGGCGACGCCCAGCTCCCGTATGGCGCGACGACCGGCTCGGGCGCCTCCCGGGTCGCCGGCTCTCCCCTCTCCTCGGTCAACGACCGACCCTACGTGCCGTGCTGCCAGCTCGAGACGTACTCGAGCTGCTCGGCGGTCATCGCATCGAGCGTGATGCCCATCGCGGCAAGCTTGAGCCGTGCCACCTCGGCGTCGATGGCCTCGGGCACGACGTAGACCCGCGGCTCGAGCTCCCCGTGATGCTTCGCCACGTACTCCGCGGCCAGCGCCTGGTTCGCGAAGCTCATGTCCATCACCGCGGCCGGGTGCCCCTCGGCCGCGCCGAGGTTGACCAGCCGGCCTTCGGCCACCAGGTTGACCTTCTTGCCGCCCAGGTCGAACTCCTGGACGTTCGGGCGGACGTCGCGAACGTGGCCCTCGGCCATCTCGCGCAGCGCCTTGAGGTCCAGCTCTGCGTCGAAGTGACCGGAGTTGGCCATGATCGCCCCGTCCTTCATGGACGCGAAGTGCTCGCGGCGGAAGACGTTCACGTTGCCGGTCGCGGTGACGAACAGGTCGCCCCAGGGCGCCGCCTGGGCCACGGTCATCACCTGGAACCCGTCCATCAGCGCCTCGATCGCGCGGACCGGGTTGACCTCGATCACGGCGACGTGGGCGCCGTGTCCCGACATCCGCGACGCGATCCCCTTGCCCACCCAGCCGTACCCGGCGATGACGACGTTCTTGCCGGCGATCAGCACGTTGGTCGCGCGCAGCAGCCCGTCGATCGTCGACTGCCCGGTCCCGTACCGGTTGTCGAACAGGTGCTTCGTCTCGGCCTCGTTGACGGCCACGACGGGGAACGTCAGGGCGCCGTCGGCGGCCATCGCGCGGAGGCGGATGACGCCGGTCGTCGTCTCCTCGGTCCCGGCGAGGATCTCCGGCAGCTGATCCCGGCGCTCCTTGTGGAGCAGCGAGACGAGGTCGCAGCCGTCGTCCATCGTGATCCGGGGGTGGGTGTCGGCGACGGTCCGAAGGTGCGCGTAGTAGGTGTCGTTGTCCTCGCCGCGCCGCGCGTAGGTCGCGATCCCGTACTCCGCCACGAGCGCGGCCGCGGTCACGTCCTGCGTCGAGAGCGGGTTCGAGGCCGCAAGGTGGACGTCGGCGCCGCCCGCCTTGAGCGTCCGCATGAGGTTCGCGGTCTCGGTGGTGACGTGGAGGCAGGCGCCGATCCGGAGGCCCTCCAGCGGGCGCTCGCGCTCGAAGCGTTCGCGGATGAGCCGCAGGACGGGCATCTCGCGCTCCGCCCACTCGATGCGGCGGACGCCCTCGGCGGCGAGACCGAGATCGGTGACGTCGTGGGGAACGGTGACGGTGGTGCTCATCGACGATCCTCGAGGGCGCCGTCGACGGGAGACGGCGGGGCGGGTGGGGTGGGCTGCGTGGGCTGGGTGGGCTGCGTGGGTTGTGCGTCCAACGGGTGGGCCTGCTCGAACCGCACCGGCTCCACGGACGGCGTCGGAGTGACAGGAAGGGCGCGGGCCTCGGACACCGTGGGACGGCTGGCGCGAACGAACAGGCGCCGGAGGGGCGCCGTGAAGTCCGCCCACGGCGAGGCGAGTCGGCGGACGAGCCGCTCCTCGAATCGCGTGTGCTCGACGTATCCCAGGCGCGTGTACGCCTGGATCGCGGGCGGGTTGTCGGAGCGGACGTTGAGCACCACCTGGTCACAGTACCGGAGGAGCTCGGCGGTGACGGCGGATGTCACGGCCTTCGCATACCCCCGACCCCGGTGATCCGAGTGCGTGAGGACGTTCCCGACGACGGCGAGCCGCGCCTGGCGCGAGATCACGTGCGTGCCGGCCGCCGCGACCAGGCGTCCGTTGACCCGGATGCCGTAGTACACGCCCTCGGCGATCGCGTTCGACGGGAGCCAGGCCGCGAAGCCGAGCTGGTACAGCCGGTTGAGCTCGCCCACCTCGACAGGCAGCAGCCGCTCGACGTGCGCGGGCGTCGGCTGGAACGTGGTGCGATCCACCCACATGCGGATCATCGGCGGGCCGGGATCGACCCGATAGTGCTGGGCGACCGCGGGCAGCGCCTCGGAGCGCGCGGCCATGTACGCCGCCCTCGGCCGCACGATGTCGCGCAGGATCGCGCCGATCCCCTCGTTGTCGCCCATGAGGAACATCGGCTGCGGCGTCAGCCCGCCGTACTCCATCCCGACCGAGACCACCTCGGAGCCCTGCGTGGCGATCCCCCACTTCGTCCGGCCGAACTCGCGGTCCTCGAGGTCGCAGATCGCGTACGCCGCGAGGAGGCGGTCGCGTTCCAGGAACGCGCGCAGCAGCGCACGATCGGTCGTCGAGCGGGCGACCAGCCCCTGGCGGGTGTTGACGGCCACGGTCGCCATCAGGCCGTGGCCTCGGCGCGGCGGGCCACCATCGCCGCGAACCCGGGCTGGACGATCCGGCGCTCCACCGCGGCCCGGACGTGCGCCTCCAGGGCCGGCTCGAACGGCGCCTGGATCACGCCCTCCTCGGTCACGATGGCCGACAGCAGCGAGGCGGCGGTGCGGTCCAGCCGGGGGTTGCGCACCGCAGTGCCCTCCGGCGCGATGCGCGTGCCGGCGGTGATGAGCACCGGCCGTTGGCGCCCATCCTCGAGCGGCGCGGCGGCGGCGTTCGGCGTCCCGAGGTCCACGGCGGTGGTGGCCGCCAGCACGACGAACGGGACGTCGGCGGCGGCCGCGGCGAGGGCCAACGGATAGGTGCCGGTCGTCGCGAGCACGTCGCCGTTCGCGCAGATCCGGTCCGCGGTGACGAGGACGGCGTCGACCTCACCCGCCTCGATGGCCGCGGCGGCGCCGGCGTCGGTGACCAGCGCGTGCGGGACACCGGCCTGGGCGAGCTCCCAGGACGCGATCCGGGCGCCCTCGAGCGACGGCCGGGTCTCCGCGACGAGCGCATGGATCGGCCGGTCCCCGTGGTGTGCGGTGATGATCGCCGACAGGGCCGTCCCGAACTGCCCGCTGCCCATCGGGCCGGTGCTGCCGTGGGTGAGCACCCGCAGCTCCGACCCGCCGATCCCGGCCAGCGCCGCGATCGCGTGCCCCACGAGCGCGCCGTGATCCGCGGACGCCTCCGCGATGATCGCGCCGGCCTCGGCACGGAGCGCCGCCTCGACGTCCTCGCCGGGGACGTCGTTGTCCATCGTCTCGAGCAGCGCGAGCATCCGGTCCAGCGCCAGCCCGACCGCCGCGGAGCCGGGACGTGTCTGGCGCAGCGCGTTGGCGGCGCCGCGCAGGGTGGCGCGCCGCGCGAACCCCCGGGAGCCGATGGATCGCCTGGCGACGAGCGCGAGCGTGACCGCCGCCAGCTGGGCCTCGACCGCGCCGCCGATGATCGCCCCGTCGTTGATGGCGGTCACGGCGTCGGCGGCCCCTCGGACCTCGATGTCCGCCAGCCGATCGGGCAGCCGCCGCTGGTCCACGACCCAGCACACGTCCGCGTCCCAGCGGAAGGGCGCCCGGTAGCCCGCGGTGCTCGCGTCGATCTCCGGCAGCGCCCCGCCTGCCGTCCCCGCGGCGCCCTCGGCCTCCCCCACCCCGGGCTCGCCGCCCAGCAGCTCGCGCGCGGCCTCCGCCGACTGCTGCTGGAGCACCTGCGCCGCGCCGATGACCGACCCGACCGACGACGCGACCTCGCCCGCGAACTGGCGGAAGAAGCGGCGGCGCCCCGGATCGGGCGGCTGGACGGAGTCGCTCATGTCAGGTCGTCCGACCGGAGCGCCGTCGCGGCGCGTCGGTCAGTACTGGATGACGCTCGTGACGCGGCGCCCCTCGAGCCGGTCGCGCCCGCGGAGGAAGTCGAGCTCCACGAGGAACGCGAGGCCCACGACCTCGCCCTTCAGGCGCTCGACCAGCTCGATCGTGCCGCGGACCGTGCCGCCGGTGGCGAGCAGGTCGTCGACGATCAGCACCTTCTGACCGGGCTGGACCGCGTCGCGGTGGATCTCGAGGGTGTTGGAGCCGTACTCGAGCGCGTACTCGACGGTCAGCGTCTCGGCCGGGAGCTTGCCCAGCTTGCGGACCGGGACGAGCCCCGTCCCGAGCAGGTAGGCCATCGGCGCGGAGAAGATGAACCCCCGCGACTCCATGCCCACGACGATGTCGATCTGCTCGCCCTGGTACGGCTCGAGCATGAGGTCGATCGCCTCCTTGTAGGACGCGGGGTCCTTGAGGAGGGTCGTGATGTCGTAGAACAGGATGCCCGGCTTCGGGAAGTCCGGAATCTCGCGGATCTTCGCGCGAAGCGTCTCGGCGGACATGGGATCGGGGTCCTCCGGGTGATGGCGCTCGGTGGGCAGCGCCGAGGGCCGGGCGGGCGGCGCCGGGCGGCTAGTCTACCGCAGCCGGAACGGCGTTCTGCATGCTCGAGAAGCTCCCGATTCGGCGCGATCCCACGAGGCCGAGGAGCGCGCTGACGAGCGACACCGCGAACACCGCGGCGAGCGCGATGCCCAGGCCGTTGCCGCCCGCCCGCTCGCCGACCGCGGCGATGGCCCCGCCGACGCCCGTCCCGAGCGCGGTGCCGAGGATGTCCGACATCTGGAGTGCCGCGCTCGCGGCGCCCTGCTCGGCCGGCGGCGAGCCACGGAGCACGACCAGCGTCACCGCCGAGTACATGAAGCCCATCCCGACGCCGGGGCCCAGCCAGGTGAGGATGGCGAGCTCCGGTGGCACCGCCGGGATGACGATCGGGATCGTCAGCAGGGCGCCGGTCGCGATCAGGCCGAAGCCGATGGCGGTGAACCGTCGGGGGCCGACCCGCTCGATGCGCCGGGCCTGGAACCACGTCCCGCCGGTCCAGGCCACGGTCGTCACCGTGAACACGATGCCGGTGAGCCAGGCGGGCGTCTCGCGCCAGGTCTGGAGCAGCAGCGGCAGGAACGCGTCGCCGGAGAAGAAGGCGAAGGTCATGACGCCGCGGAGCGCGATCGCGGCCGGGACGCCGAACGCGAGTGCGAGCGTCCCGGGCGGGGTCAGGCGCCGATACGCGGGCAGGAGGAGCGCGCCACCGATGACGACGCCACCGATCAGCAGCGGGATCGCCTCCGCCGTGAGGCCCGCGACGAGGAGGCCGGCACCACCGGCGGCCAGCAGCGCGTTCGGCAGACGGCGGATCGTGGCGTGGGCGGCCTCGTGCTCGGCTTCGGGCATCGGGGCGTCGACACGGCGCAGGGCGGAGACGGCGAGGCCGCCTGCCACGACGAGGAACGGGATGAGGCCGAGGAACACCCAGCGCCAGCTCACGAACTCGCCGATGAACGCGGCGATCGAGGGCCCGATGATCCCGGGCACGACCCACGCCGTGCTGAGCATCGCGAACATCCGCGGTTGCAGCCTCTGGGGCAGGACACGCCCGATCGCGACATAGGCGGTGGGGGCGACCGCGCCCCCGCCCAGGCCCTGGATGAACCGCGCGAGGACGAGGATCGGCATCGAGGGAGCGAGTCCCCCGATCAGCAGGCCGGTGCCGAACAGGACGAGGCCGGCCGCGAACGGCCGGTGGAGCGGCATCCGGTCGAGCGCGCCGCCCGACAGCACGATGCCCAGCAGGTTGCCCAGGAAGAACGCGGTGTAGACCCAGCCGTACAGCTCCTGGTTGCCGAGC
>DASSRG010000214.1:0-6735 GCA_035701885.1 Candidatus Limnocylindrales bacterium | reverse complement strand
ATCGGCTACGTCGTCCTCGGCGGGGCGATGGCCGCGTTCTGGCTCAACGTCGTGTGGATGATGGCGAGCCAGCTGTACTGGGAGAAGAGCCAGGGCAACCTCGAGCTCTACTTCGCGGCACCGATGAACCTGATGTCGGTGCTGCTCGGGATGGCCGTGGGCGGCCTCGTGATGAGCTCCACCCGCGCCGCGGCGATCCTCGTCGTGTCGTCGCTGGTCTACGGGGTGACCTTCAACGTCGAGCAGTGGGGGCTCGTGGTCGTCGTGTTCGCGCTGACGCTGTCCGCGCTGTACGGGCTCGGGATGATCCTCGCCAGCGTGTTCCTGCTGTGGGGCCGCGAGGCGTTCCACATGACCCAGCTCGTGATCGAGCCGGTCTACTTCGTATCGGGACTGAACTTCCCGGTCGGGCGGCTGGGCGCGCTCGGTGCCCTCGCGATCGCGACGATCCCGTTCGCCGTCGGCCTCGACGCGATGCGCCAGCTGGTCTTCGCCGGCCAGCCGTACATCACGGGCACGCCGTCGCCCGAGGCCGAGGCGCTGATCCTCGCGGCGATGACCGTCGTGTTCGCGGTCCTGGCGCGCTGGATGATCCGCCGCATCGAGCGGATGGCCCGGAGCCGCGGCAGCCTGTCGATCCGGTGGCAGTGACGCCCGCGACGCCCGCGTCGGGCCTCGTCTTCGATCGCACCCCGTTCGACCCGTCCCGGGCGGAGGGCGACGGCGCCGCGGACACCGGGCGCAACCTGCGGACGGCGCTGATGCTCGGCTGGCGGGTGGAGTCGAACTGGACGGATCCGGTCCTGTTCGTCATCTACATCGTCGCAAAGCCGATCGCGTCGCTGCTCCTGCTCGTGATGATGATCCAGATCATCGGGGCGGGCGGCACCGGGCAGGACTCGGAGACGGTGCGGACGTACGTCGTGCTCGGCTCCGCGCTCTGGGCGACGCTCGTTGCAGGAATCTCGGGGCCCGCGTGGTCGGTGCTCGAGGACCGCGAGCGGTACCGGATGCTCAAGTACCTGTACGTGAGCCCGGCGACGTTCCTCGTGCTGCTGATCGGGCGCGGGATGGCGCGGCTTGGTGCCGGCGCGCTCGGGACGGTGGTCGCCCTCGTGTTCTCGGTGATCGTGCTCGGCCTGCGCGTCGACGTGTCCGCGATCCACTGGCCGCTGCTCGTGGCCTCCGTCGCCCTCGGCATCGTCCCGATCCTCGCGATCGGGGTGCTGCTCGCAGCTGTCTGCCTCCAGACGCGGCAGGAGAGCTGGTCGTACCCGGACGCCTTCGCGGGTGCCCTGTTCCTCGTCACCGGCGTCGTGTTCCCGCTCTCGGTGCTGCCGGCGCCGCTGCAGTGGTTCGGCCTGATCAACCCCGTGACCTGGTGGGTGGAAGGCGTCCGCCAGGCCGTCCTGCCCGGCGGGCCGAGCGGGATCGGCGGGCCCGCCTCGGTGTGGACAGCCGTCACCGGAACCGCCGCGCCGGACCCCGTCCAGATCGTCATCGCCTTGTTCCTCACCGGGGCGCTGGCTACACTCGCCGCGACCGTCCTCTTCCGGCGCAGCGAGCACCGAGCCCGAGACCTGGGGCTGCTGGACCGGACGACCGGCTCGTAGCGGCCCGGCGAGACCGGGGGCCAAGGCGCCGCAGAGGGAGCAGCATGCGGATCTACGACGGGAGCCCGCGGCAGGACTTCGAGGAGGTCTTCCGCTCGATCGGCGCGTTCCTCGACGCCCGCGGCATGCGCGACATCCTGATGGTCGAGGTCTCCGACGGGTTCGTCGTCCAGGGCCTCGTATCCGCCGGCGCGTCGACCGGCGCGTGGTCCGACACGATCGGCACGGTCGTCAAGGAGACCCTCCAGTTCCTCGACGACGACATCGCGAAGTTCATGGAGGAGGCCGTCGCCCGCCGCGGCCGCGGCGACGCCGCCGCCGGCCCGAGCCATGGCGTCCACGAGCGCGCGCTCCGCGTGGTCGGCCGCTGGATGGACGAGCAGAAGCCGCGGGACGTGTTCCTGTTCGAGCAGGACGGGGCCTACGTCGTGCGGCTCCACGTCGCCGGCCAGGCGGGGTCGCACCACATCCTCGCCGAGTTCACGAAGGACGACATCAACGACCTCGTCCGCCAGGGGCCGTCACTCCGCGTGGCCGGTCGCCCCGGGGCGGGGACGCCCGCCGCAGCGGGAGCCGCCGCCGGGACCGCCGGCGCTGCACAGCCCGCACCCGCCCAGCCGGCACCCGCCCAGCCGGTCGCGGCACCTCCCGTCGCCGCGGCCCCGGGCGACGTTCAGCCGCCCGGCCCGCCGCCCACCGACAACCCCGGCTGGGGTTCCCCGACCGGCTGACGCACAGCCGACGCATCGACAGCGGGCGTCGGGCCGGGCACAATCGCAGCCTCAGCCCACCCTGAAGGAGGTCCGACCATGAAGGCCCTGCGGACCGTTGCCGTCGCGCTCGGAGTGACCCTCGGCGCGCTCATCGTGATCCCCCTCGTCGTGCTCGCCGGCCTGTTCGTCTGGCTCAAGCTGACCGAGGAGGACGACGAGGAGGCGCTGGAGCTCGAGCAGGAAGGCATCTGATCGACGAGCGCCGGCCACCGGGCATCACGCCCGGCGACCCCGACGAGCCCAGTGCGACGCCCGCCGGCGAGGCGGGCGTCTCCGTGTTCGGCGCCGTCGATGCCGCCGAGCCGCACGCGGACGCCTCCCCGCACCCGAGCGATGCGCCGCCGCATCACCACGTCCGGGCGACAAACCGCGAGCGTCGCATCGCCGAGGCCGCCGTCCTCCTCACCGTGGCGATCTGGTCCGCGAACTTCGTCGTCGTCAAGGCCGCGATCACCGTCCTCGGGCCGTTCACGTTCACCTCGCTGCGGTACGTCGTCGCGGCGGCGACCCTGCTGCTGATCCTCCGCTGGCGGACCGGCTCGCTGCGCTGGCCGGCAGGGTACGGGCGGCAGCTGTTCCTGATGGGCGCGCTGGGGTTCGGCGCGTATCAGCTCATGTGGTCGCTGGGGCTGACCCAGATCACCGCCGGGGACTCGGCCCTCCTGATCGCGGCGACGCCCGTGTTCACCGCGCTGCTGGCCGGCGCGGTGGGGATGGACCGGCTCACCCCGCCGAAGCTGGCCGGGGCGCTGATCGCGTTCGGCGGCGTCGGCGTGGTCGTCGCGGCCGGGCACGAGCTGTCGCTGGGGGCGTCGCTCGTCGGGGATCTGCTCACGCTCGGCGCCGCAGCGCTGTGGGCGGTGTACACGACGGCCGGCGCGGGGATCATGCGCAACGTGGATCCGCTGCCCGCGACGGTCTGGACGGTCGTCGCCGGCGCAGTCGTCCTCGCGCCGTTCGGCCTGTGGGAGGCCGCGACGTCGCCGCCGGCGGACATCTCGCCCGAAGCCGTCCTCGGGATCCTCTACTCTGGCGCGCTTGCCGCCGGCATCGCGAACGTGTTCGTGTTCAACGCCATCCGGCTGGTCGGCCCGACCCGGGTCACGGCGAGCCAGTTCCTCGTCCCGGTCGGCGCGGTGATCCTCGCCGCGGCGTTCCTCGACGAGCCGGTGACGGTGGGTCAGGTGGTGGGCGGGGCGATCATCCTCGTGGGCGTTGGCCTGACGCGGCGGGCGTCGCTCGTGCCGTCGCTGGCGCGGTCGCGGCGCGAGGCGCGGGCATGACCTACCCGCTGCCGGACCCGCCGACCACGACGACGGGTGCGCCGGCGCCGGTCACCCCGCTCCGACCCGGCGACCCGCCGATCGCCCTGCTCATCGACTACGACGGCACGATCGCCCTGACCGACGTCAGCGACACCCTCATGGCGGAGTTCGTGACCGCCGACTGGGAGACGCACGTCGCGGCGTACGACGCGGGGATCGTGGGGTCGCGGAAGCTCATGGCTTGGGAGGTGGGGCTCATCACCGCGGATCCCGCCGCGCTCGACGCCAAGGCCGCGGCCCAGCCGCATGATCCGACGTTCGTCGCGTTCGCCGAGGTGGCGCGCGCCGCGCGGATCCCGGTGGAGGTGGTCTCGGACGGCTTCGGCTTCTTCATCGAGCCGGCACTGGCCGCGCTCGGCGTGCCGTGGATCCCCGTCGTGACGGCGGACACCCGGTTCGGCCCCGGCGGCCCCTCGATCGACTTCCCCAACGGCAACCCGGACTGCTTCGTGTGCGGCACGTGCAAGCGCAACCGGGTCCTCGCCCACCAGGCCGCCGGACGCCGGGTCGTGTTCATCGGTGACGGCGAATCGGACCGATACGCGGCCGGCTACGCGGATGTCGTGTGGGCGAAGAAGTCCCTCGAGCGGTTCATGCGCGACCAGGGCTGGCCGTTCCACCGGTGGACGGAGTTCGCCGAGATCCAGCGCTGGCTGGAGCGCGAGCTGGAGGCGTTCGCGGCGGGCTCGCCCTTGCCCGGCCCGGTCGCCCGCCCCCCGTTCTGCGGCGCCGAGGCGTGGGGCCCGGGCCGGATCGACCCACCGCTGTCCGACCAGCGGCCGCCGAACGAGGGTCTCGTTCCCGGCTGATCCACGCGTCCGGGAAAAAGAATGAACGAATCGCCTGGTTTGCACGCCCTAACAATCAGACGACCTCGAGAGGCCGCGTCACAGCCTCGAATCGCCCGCAGGTCGGTTACCAGCTCCTCCAAGCGATCGACCTGCATCCCCCCGCCGGCCGGTGCCCATGCTCGGTGGCACCGGCCGGCGCATCTGTGTCCGGCGTCCGACAGCTGCCGCCGCCCTACCCCCAGCGCTCCCATCGGGCGAACTCCTCGAACGGCACCCAGCCCCGCTTGAGGCTGGGCGACCGGACGTCGGGGAGGGGACGGCCCACCGGCATCACGCCGATCGGCGTGAACTCGTCGGGCATTCCCAGGAACCGCCTGATCTGGTCGACGTCACCGCCCGCGAACCCGCTGGCGAGGCCCTCGTCCACGGCCGCGAGCATGATGTTCTGCATCGTCGCGCCGACGTCGATCCACCAGAACGGGACCGGCCATTCGATCTCGTTGCCGTCGTCGTCGACCTTGTCGGGCTCCCGGTAGCGGCGGTGGTAGATCTCCTCGCTGACGCAGGGCACGAACTGGGCTGCGCACTCGCTGATCCACGGGCCCATGCCCAGGTCGTCGTATTCCTCCTCCCCGCACAGCCGTGCGAGCTCCTTGCGACGCTCCGGGTCCGTGACCACCACCACCCGCTGCCCCTGGCTGAACCCCGCCGATGGGGTGCGTTGGGCGAGCCGGGCGATCCGCTCGATCACCGCCGGGTCCACGCCACCGTCCTCGAACCGGCGCACGGCCCGGCGCTTCATGACGACGTCGGCGAACTCCATCGACCA
This sequence comes from Candidatus Limnocylindrales bacterium, assembly GCA_035701885.1. GTDB lineage: Bacteria > Chloroflexota > Limnocylindria > Limnocylindrales > CSP1-4 > CAIXZV01. The sequence goes on along the minus strand of DASSRG010000214.1, from coordinate 1,404 downwards.
CCTCCTTGGGGGCCGATCGTCGCACGCCGGACGACGAAGATTGAAACGACCGAGGGCTTGCCGACGCCGATACAGTGAGCGCCCCGCCGGGGCGGGATCGATGGGCCGAGGGGATGAGCCGGGTCCTCGTCGAACGGGCGCAGGCTGGCGACCGGGACGCGTACGAGCAGCTCGCACGTGGCGCGGCTCGGCGCCTGTTCCTCGTCGCGAGCCGCATCCTCGGCGACATCGACGAGGCCGAGGACGCGGTGCAGCGGACGCTGCTCGCGATGTGGCAGGACCTGCCGCGGCTGCGCGATCCGGACCGGTTCGAGGCATGGACGTACCGCATGGTGGTCCACCAATGTCGCAATGCCGGACGGCGCGAGCGGCGGATGGGCGTGCGGGTGGTCGATCTCAACGTCGACCTGCGCAGCAACCTCGATCACGAGGGTGATGTCGTCCTGCACGACCAGCTTCGGCGGGCGTTCGACAACCTCAGTCCGGACCACCGGACGGTCGTCGTGCTGCGACATCTCGTCGGCATGCCGATCGGCGACATCGCGGAGGTCACGGGCGTCCCGGCGGGAACCGTCGCATCGCGCCTCCACCACGCCATGCGGGCGATGCGCGCCTCGATCGACGCCGGCGAGCGGCTGCCCGAGCGCGAGGGCCAGCCCGCATGAGCATGCCCATGGACCGGGTGCCGATGGACTTCGAGCGGACGGTCGCCGCCTTCCTCGAGGTCGCGGGACCACGAGACATCGATTCCGACCTGGTCGACGGCGCGCTGCTCGAGGCGCGCGGGCTGCCGCAGCGACGCAGCCGGATCCGATTCACGGGAACGGCACCCTGGCCGCCGAGCGCGCCGTGGTTCCGGCTCGATGCGGGCGTCCTGCCGGCGACGTGGCTCGCCGTGGCGCTGCTCGCGCTTCTCACCGTCATGGCGACGGTCGTCGTCGGGTCCGGGCTGCTGGAGTCACGCCCCTCGCCCAGCCAGGCCCCGGCGCTCGTCGTCGCCCCGACGCCGGAGCCCGTGCCGGCGTCCGCGGCACCCGCGGTGACTCCAGGCCCGTTCGCGAGCGGGGAGGTGGGCGTCGGGGCGCCATGCCCGGCGATGCTCCAGCTCCTCCAGACGTACGTCGTGGACGCCGGCGGCGACGGGTCGCCGCCGCGCGAGCTGGGCAACGGGGATCTGCTGTACACGTCGAGTGCGCAGGCGGACCTGTGGGTCGAGCGACTGCGGCGAGAGGGAAACCGGCTCGTCGCAGAGGACTTCCCAGGCCCCGACAACGTCGTGTTCCCGTCGCTCGTTCCGCCCACGCCGACCGGCCGCATCGTGCCCTCCCCAGACGGCACCGAGCTCGCGATCGAGGCCGGGGATCTCGGCCAGGCCGGCTGCGGCGACCCGATCGTCGTCCACGC
>DASSRG010000213.1:0-5999 GCA_035701885.1 Candidatus Limnocylindrales bacterium | reverse complement strand
TCGAGCACGCTGTATCCCAGCTCCCGCAGGATCCGTCCGGTGACCGCCCGAACCGTCTGATCGTCCTCGACCAGCAGAACGGTCTCGCGCCCCGCCACCGGGATCGGAATGGTCGGCGGCGCGCCATCATCCGCGCCGCTTCCTTCCCGGGGCAACAGCACCGAGAAGCGGGTGCCCCGGCCCGGCTTGCTCTCGACCAGCATCAGCCCGTCCGCCTGCCGCACGATCCCGTAGCACATTGCCAGGCCCAGGCCGGTGCCGGCTCCCGGCGGCTTGGTGGTGAAGAACGGCTCGAACAGGTGCGCCCGCGCCTCATCCGATAGCCCGCGCCCCTCGTCCGAGACGGCGAGGACGGCGTGCCGGCCCGGGGTCACGTCACGGCGGGCCGCCGCGTATTGCTCGTCCAGCTCCACTTGCGCGGTCTCCACCAGCAGCCGGCCGCCCTCGGGCATCGCGTCGCGCCCATTGAGCGCGAGGTTGAGCAGCACCTGCTCGAGCTGCCCCGGGTCGATGCGGACCGACCCGGCCGACGGCCCGAGGCCGAGCGTCAGCCGCACGTGCTCGCCGAGCAGCCGCTCCAGCAACGGCCGCATGCCGTGCACCGACTCGTTCAGGTCCACGACCTGGGTCTGGACCAGCTGCCGCCTCGAGAAGGCGAGCAGCTGCCGGGTCAACGCCGCGCCGCGGTCCACCGCGCGCCGGATCTCTCGCGCGTCCTCGATCGCCGCGTCGTCGGGGTCCATCGTCCCCGCGAGGAGGTCCGCGTACCCGCCGATCGCCGTCAGCAGGTTGTTGAAGTCGTGGGCGATCGACCCGGCGAGCCGGCCGATCGCCTCCATCTTCTGGGCCTGCCGCAGCCGCTCCTCGTTGCGCAGGCGCGCGCTCACGTCACGGACGATGAGCAGCCGGGCGTCCTCGCCGCCCCAGGCGAGCCTCGTGACCCGGAGCTCGGCGGCGAACGAGCCGCCGTCCGCGGTCCGCTGCTCGAACGCCTCGGTGGGGGAGCCGTCGCCCTCGCCCGCCCACTGCCGGAAGGCGTCGGCCAGCGCCGCCGAGACCAGGCCCGCGGGGTCCAGGCCCGGAACGTCCGCGGCGTCCAGGGAGTACCGGTCCAGCGCCGCGTCGTTCGCGGCGAGGACGCGGCGCACGGACGCGTCCAGCACGAACATCGGGAGGGGCGTCGCCGAGAACAGGCCGCTGACGGCTTCCTGCTCGGTCATCGCCCGACGCCTCGCCGCCGTGCCTCCGCCATCCGGCGGGCGCCCCGATATCGCGGCGGCGCAGTGGGCGCAGCGCTCCGGCCTCGCACGCGGCTTGCATCGCGTCCCGTGCAATCGCCCTGCAAGCGACGGGCCCATCGAGCGGGGCTCCGCGCAGCATCTCGGTGCCTACGGTCCAGCCCCGAGCGAAGGCACGGGTCGTCCAGGAGATACCGATGATCGAGCCGCAGGCGGCAGCCACCCAGCATTCCACCCCCTCCGGCTCGCTCGACGCTGCGGCCACGGCGCCGGCGCGCGACACGGTCGGGACGACCTACCGCCGCCTCCGGATCGCCGGGCTCTCGGCGCGCGAGGCGGGCACCCTGACCGCGCACCTGACCGGGCTCCAGATCGTCCCCGGAGGCTGGCGCGTGGAAGAGGTCGAGCGTCTGCTGTTCGTGCGCGAGCTCGTCCGCACGGGCCGCATGGGCTCCTGATCCGCTGAGGACGCCCCCGGCGGCAGGTCCGGGTCGCCTGGCGCTGATCGGCACGATCCCCGACGCACCTCGCTGACGCGGGCACAGCGCCCGGCAGGGGCAACGGTGCGCGTCCCCGTACCTCGGGCGCGTGTCCCGCGTCGCTGCTGCGTATTGCGGGCGCGTTGCAGCGAGCTGACAGCCCCTTGGGGCTTCCGCGATGGCGAAGGGCGGATGCCGCACCCCCGACGTCGACCGAGAAGGACCGGGAAGCCGGCGCCGGGAATGCGGTAGCGACAACTTTCCGCACTCGGTGCTTGCCCGCACCGCGCCGTCGGCAAGCCGCGCCTTGCGCTCGCATCGCGGGCTGGACGTTCGCGTGCGTCCGCGCACGGAAGGAGGAGAAGCGACACCGCGCTGCAAGCGTGCGGCGGTTCGAACCGGACCGAGGGTGCATGCCCTCCGTCCGACACTCGGCGCCCCACCGGCAGCACCAGCCGGCCCGTCGCCCAGGAGGACCATGCAGCATCTCGTCGAGCCCCCGCCCGCCGCCGGTCTGCTCCTCCCGGAGGGCGGGAGCGTCCTCCTGTTCCGTGCCCTTCCCGGCGTCGGCGATCTCCTGTGCGCGGTCCCGGCGATGCGTGCGATCCGCAGTCACCGTCCCGACGTCCACGTGACGCTCGTGACGCTTCCAGGCACGGCGCCGCTCGCGTCGCGCTTCACCCGCTACCTCGACGAGGTCGTCGAGTTCCCGGGCTTCCCCGGACTGCCGGACCGCCGCCCGGACGTCCGCGCGATCCCCTCCTTCCTGGCGGCGATGCACGAGCGACGCGCCGATCTCGCGATCCAGCTCCACGGCATCGGCGACCGGACGAACGACATCGTCGGCCTGTTCGGGGCCCGTCGAACGGCGGGCTTCTACCCCCGCGGCACGCCGCCGCCCGAACCCGCTCGGTATCTGCCGTGGCGGGAGGCGGAGCACGAGATCCATCGCTGGCTCCGCCTCCTCGGGCACCTGGGGCTGCCGTCCGACGACGCCCGGCTGGAGCTCCCGCTCGTCGCGGATGCCGAGGCGCAGGCCGACGCCGTGCTCGATGACGCGCTCGGGGGGCACCCCGCCGTGCGGCTCGTCGTCGTCCACCCGGGCGCGTCGATCGCCGTGCGGCGCTGGTCGCCGCACGGCTTCTCGACGGTCGTCGACCGGCTCGTCGCCGCCGGCTCGACCGTCGTGCTCACCGGTACGAGCCGCGAGCGCCCGATCACGCAGCTGGTGCGATCGATGACGGCGAACCCGGACGCGGTGGCCGACCTGGCCGGACGAACGTCGCTCGACGCGCTGGCCGCGATCGTGCGACGCGCCGACCTCGTGGTGACGAACGACACCGGCGTGTCCCATGTCGCGGCGGCGATGGCGACGCCGTCCGTGGTGGTGTTCACCGATACCGATCCCGTGCGCTGGGCGCCGCTCGACGCGTCGCTGCACCACGCGATCGGCGGCGGGTCCACACGACGTGTGGCGGAGGAGGCCGTCCGGATGCTCCGGCGGCGACGACCCGATGCGGCCTGACGCGATGCGGCCAGAGGCAATGCGCCCCGAGGCAACGCGCCCGGGCGTCCCGGCGGAGGACCCCGGTCCGCGGACCGTCCTCGACGGCGCCCGGCGCGTCCTCGTCGCCCGACTCGACAACCTCGGCGACGTCCTCATGACGGGTCCGGTCTTCCGTGCGCTCCGCGAGGCGGTGCCGGACGCGGAGCTCGTGCTCCTCGGCTCGCCCGGGGGATCGGCCGCGGCGGCGCTCCTCCCCTGGGTGGACCGCGTCCAGACCCTTCGCGCGGTGTGGCAGGACGCGCAGGGACGGCTGCCGCTCGACCCGGCCCGCGAGCTGCGGGCGATCGACGCGATCCGCGGGATCGACGCCGACGCGGCGATCATCCTGACCAGCTTCTCGCAGACGCCGTGGCCGGCCGCCTACGCCTGCTACCTCGCGGGAATCCCGATCCGCGCCGGGCATGCCCACGACTTCGGCGGGAGCCTGCTGACGCACCGCGCGGGCTCGAACGCGCCCGTCCACCAGGCCGATCGCAATCTGCACGTCCTCCGGGCGCTCGACGTCGCGGTGCACGACCCGTCACTCGGTGCCCGGGTGCCGCGGCAGGCAGCGGACGTCGTCTCGCGCCTCCTCGCCGAGGGCGGGCTCGACGGCCACACGCCGCCCATCCTCGTGCTGCCCGGGGCCTCCTGCGCGGCTCGTCGGTATCCCACCGAGCGGTTCGCGGCGGCCGCGCGCCTCACCCGGGAGCGGACCGGACTGGCGGTCGTCGTCGCGGGCGGCGAGCGCGAACGGGAGCTCACGGCCGCCGTCGCAGCCGCCGCGCCCGGCGCCCTCGACCTCGGCGGGGCGACGGACGTCGGGGAGCTCGCCGCGCTGGTTGCCAGGGCCGCGGTCGTCCTCGCCAACGACTCGTTCGGGATGCACGTCGCGGACGCGCTTCGGGTCCCCGTGGTCACCGTGTTCTCGGGCACGGACCGGGAGACCGAGTGGGCACCCCGCGACACCGCCTCCCGGACCCTGCGCCGGTCCACCACGTGCGCCCCGTGCCGCCTGTTCGAGTGCCCCATCGGGCTGCCGTGCCTCGACGTCCCGCCCGAGGACGTCGCCGACGCGGCCGTCGCGCTGCTCGATGGCGCGGGTGCGCGCTCCGAGGTGCTGCCGTGCGCCGGCTGACGGTCCTCACCTGGCACATCCACGGGTCGTACCTCGACGCGCTGGGGCACACCGGGCAGGACATCGTCGTGCCCGTGCGCCCCGGGCGCCCGGAGCGGTTCGCGGGACGCCCCGGCGACGCGACGTGGCCGCAGACGATCCGCGAGGTGCCCGCCGACGCCGTCCGCGACCTCGACGTCGACCTCGTCCTCTACCAGCACGCCGGCAACTGGACGACCGATCAGCACGAGATCCTGTCGCCGGCCCAGCTCGCGGGGCCTCGGGTGTACGTCGAGCACGACCCGCCCCGCCAGCACCCGACGGACACGCGGCACCCGGTCGACGACCCCGGCGTGCTGATCGTCCAGGTCACGGCGTTCAACGCGCTGATGTGGGACACGGGCACGAACGCGGTCCGGGTCGTGGAGCACGGGATCCCGATGCCGGAGGGCGTCCGCTGGACGGGGGAGCTGGAGCGCGGGCTCGTCGTCGTCAACGAGCTCGCGAAGCGCGGCCGGCGTCTGGGCGCGGACCTGGTCGATGGCGCAAGGTCGCGCCTCCCGATCGACCTTGCCGGCATGGGCTCCGAGGCGATCGGCGGGCTCGGCGCCTTCGCGCACGACGAGCTCATCCGGCGTCAGGCCGCGTACCGGTTCGTGTTCCACCCCGCGCGCTGGACGAGCTTCGGGATGGCCGTGTGCGAGGCGATGCTGCTCGGACAGCCGGTCGTCGCCCTCGCCGCGACCGAGATGCCGACCGTCATCGTCGACGGCGTGAACGGGTTCGCGTCGACTGACCCGGCGCGCCTCGAGGACTCGATGCGGGCGCTGCTCGACGACCGGGCGCTCGCGGCGCGGATCGGCGCCGCGGGCTACGAGACCGCCCGCGACCGGTTCTCGATCGAACGATTCGCCCGCGACTGGAACTCGGTGTTCGAGGAGGCGATGGATCGGGCGCCCGCAGGAGCCGCGCGGTGAGCCGGTCGATCGCGCTCATCAGCGAGCATGCCTCGCCGCTCGCGACCCTGGGCGGCGTTGACGCCGGCGGCCAGAACGTCTACGTGGCGCACCTCGCCCGGCGGCTCGCCGCGCTCGGCGACCGCGTCGACGTCTATACCCGCCGCGACGCCTCGGACCTCCCCGAGGTCGTTCAGTGGCTGCCGGGCGTACGGGTCATCCACGTCCCCGCCGGCCCGCCGGCCGAGCTGCCGAAGGAGTCGCTGCTGCCACACATGCCGGCGTTCGCGGCGTACGTCATCGGACGCCTCAGGGAGACGCCGGTCGACCTCGTGCACGCGAACTTCTTCCTGTCCGGGCTCGTGGCGTGCGAGATCCGCGAGGCGCTCGGGATCCCGTTCGTCGTCACGTTCCACGCGCTCGGCCGCGTCCGGCGGCAGTTCCAGGGCACCGCGGACGGCTTCCCCGACGAGCGGTTCGCGATCGAGGACCGGATCGTCGCCGAGGCGGACGCGATCGTCGCCGAGTGCCCCCAGGACGAGGAGGACCTGATCCGGCTGTACGACGCCGATCCCCTGCGGATCTCGATCGTCCCGTGCGGCTTCGACCCCGGCGAGCTGGCCCCCGCGAGCCGGCCGCTGGCCAGGCTGGACCTCGGACTCG
>DASSRG010000212.1:0-8362 GCA_035701885.1 Candidatus Limnocylindrales bacterium | reverse complement strand
CCGGACCGCGGTGCACGACACCCGGAGCTCGGGAAGGTGGAGGATCTTCCGGCTCTCGGTGACGACCTTCCACTCCTCCTTCGTGTACCCGTTGTCGAGGAACACGTCGATCTGCGGCAGGGCGTTGAACGCGATCGGGTGTGGGTAGACGCTGGCGACCTTCTCACGGCCCTCGGCGTGCGCCTTCACCTGCTCGTCGAGCTCCACGATCGCCTTGTGGCCGGTTCCCGCCACGCTCTGGTACGTGTCGACGACCACCCGCTCGATGCCGACGCTGTCGCGCAGGGCCATCAGCGGCGGCAGCAGCTGCATCGTCGAGCAGTTGGGGTTGGCGATGATCCCCTCGTGCGCGGCCAGGTCGTCCGGGTTGACCTGGCTCACGACGAGCGGCACGTCCGGGTCCATGCGCCATGCGCTCGAGTTGTCGATGACGGTGCAGCCGCGCTTCGCGGCCTCGGGGGCGAGCTCCTTGCTCGTGCCGCCGCCCGCGCTGAACAGCGCGATGTCGACGCCCTCGAACGCCTCCGGCGTCGCGAGCTCGACCGTGTACTCCCTGCCGTCCACCTCGACCGTCCGCCCGGCCGACCGCGCCGACGCGAGGAGCCGCAGCTCGGTGATCGGCAGCTGCTTCTCGAGCAGCACCTGGATCATCGTCCGGCCGACCGCGCCGGTGGCACCGACGACGGCGACGACGAGCGTGGAGGGAGGGGTAGAAGACACGGTCCGACCTGCTAGCGAAGGGTTGTCGGGCACCGCGGGAGTATACCAGCGGCCCCTCTGGATTCCCCCTCCGGCGAACGCCCCATCGGGACGTCAGCCGGCGGTGCGGGGGGTCGTCCGGGTGGGTGTCAGGCCGGTTGCCATGCCGGCCGCCGGTCCCGTGAGTGCGAGGTCCGCCGCGAGCCCCGCGCAGACGGCCTGCGCGATCTCGACGAACTCCCGGGCCGCGGGCGAGCGGTAGCGGTCGCGGTGCCACATGAGCGCGATCCGTCGCGGCTCCAGGTCCGTCGGCAGGATGCAGATCGAGGTATCGGTGGTGTCGACGGCGAGCAGCGGCACGAGCGCGCTGCCGAGGCCTGCGCCGGCCATCGCCTGGACGGTGCCGTTGTCCTCGGACCGGAACACGAAGTTGGGCTCGGTGCCGGCCGCCCGCAGCTGGCTCTCGACCCATTTCGTGCTGCGGCAGGAGCGGAACCCGATCAGCCGCTGCTCTCCGATCAGCTCGATGGACGGGACGGTGGTAGCGCCGGCGAGCGGCGACGAGGCCGAGACGACGAGGACGAACGGGTCGCTCAGGAGCTCGACGCCGTCGAATGGGCCGTCGGGCAGTGGGAGGACGCCGAACGTGAGGTCGAGCCGGCCCGGCTCGACCATGTCCATCAGGCCCTCGTCGCTGTTGGCCTCCATGAGCTGGACCTCGACGCCCGGCCACGCGGCGCTGAACCGGCCGATGATCGCGGGCAGGATGCGTGTCCCAACGCTCTGGTAGACGCCGATCCGCAGCCGGCCCGTCTCGCCCGCGGCATAGGCCATGAGGTCGGCGCGCGCGGCCTGCAGCCGGTCGGTGATCGATTCGACGTGGCGGAGGAGGAGGTGCCCGGCCTCGGTGAGCTCGACCGTACGCCGGCCGCGGCCGCGGTCGAACAGCCGGACACCGAGCGCCGCCTCCAGGCCCATCACGTGCTGGCTCACGGCGGACTGGGTGTAGTCGAGGGCGTCGGCAGCGCCGTGGAAGGAGCCCTCGTCCGCGACCGCGCGGAAGCTCATGAGCTGACGGAGGCTGAGGTCCGAGAGCGCGTCGGGCAGGACGCGACGGCCGGTCGTGGTCGGCGCAAAGTAATCAGTCGCCATGATTACTTATCGAACCACATTGGATTGCTGTTATCAACCCCCCGGCGCAGGATACGGGCATGGAACTCCTCATCGCCCTCCTGCTCGTGGCCCTGATCGGCGTCCTGGCCCAGGCAGCGGGTGACGATTCATGGGACGCCGACACGCGGAACAACCAGCCGGCCTGGTAGCCCGGCGACCATGCCTCACAGCATCGACTTCGGCCACACACGAGGCGCCTCCGGGTCCGTCCCGGAGGCGTCGGCCGTTCCTGCGGGGACGTGCGTCCCGCGCGGGGATGAGCCGCCGGCGGCATCGACGAACGTCCATGTCACGAGTCCACGGACGACCGTCCCTCCCCCGTCCCCCGGCGCGCACCATCCGCCCATGGAAACCTTGTTCGTGCTCATCCTGATCGTCGCCCTGGGTCTGGTCGCCCAGGTCGCCGGCGCCGATACCCGCGGGTTCGACCGCGGGGCGTCGATCTAGCCACACCACCTCGACACGACTCGCGCCCCCGGACCGCCCGGCCGGGGGCGCTTCTGCGCCCGGGCAGGCACGGCGTGCCGCCGCCACGACGCCCTAGCGAAGGACGACGAACGCGTCGATCGTGATCCTCGGATGGCCCGGCGTGGCCTGGCAGACCACGCGGATCTTGTGCGAGCCGGAAGACGACCAGGTCTTCGCGAACACCACCCGTCGCCACGACGTCGTCGGCGCGTGGAGGTCGACCGACCCTGCGTACGTCCCGTCGATGTAGACCTTTGCACTGCCCTGTGTTGGTCCGGCCGCGGCCACCCAGCCGACGGAGCGCCCCGTGAACGAGAACGATGCGCTCGCGCCAGCCGTACTCGTCCGTCGATAGGAACCACCCGATGCCGACGAGCTCGAGCGGGTCGCCCACGTCCCCTTCCACGTCACCGCCGTGGAGGTCTGCTGCTTGCGCAGGACGCGGAACGTGGGTCCTGCCTCGTTCGTGCTCGTGTTGCCCGAGTAGTCAGTCCCGCGGGAGCGGAACTGGTACGTCGTCGTCGAGGACGCCTTGAGCGCGCGGTTGGCGGCCGGCGTCGCGGGCGTGGCGACGGTCGTCCACGTGCCGTTGTTGGTCTGCTGCTGCAGCCTGTGCGCCTCGACGTTCGAGCCCGGGTCGGACGCCGACCAGGTCAACCGGACGGGCACGGACGACGACCCCAGCTGCCCGCCGACGCGGATGGCGGCCTTGGGCGCACTCACCGACGGCGCGACCCCGTCCGACACGGAGATGGGCGTTGCAAGCGACCAGTCGTCCTGCAGACCGCCCGTCGACCAGTAGCCCCCGAGATACGGAGATCCGTCGGGTGGCGAGAACGCCAACCTGTACGAGCCGTTGGCGAGGCCCGCGACGGTGAAGGCCCCGTTCGAGCCGGTCTCGACCCCGCCCGGCCCAAACTCCCAGATCCCTCCGGTCGAAGGAACCGCGGCCACATGAATCCCCGCAAGCGGGACGCCGCCAGGCCCGGTGACGACGCCGCTGATCGCGCTGCCGCGCGGGAGCACCACGTCGATGCCCCCGACGCTCGTGGATCCGACGGTGACCGGGGCTGTCGCATCGGGATCGGGGCTGGACCTGCCCGCCGCATATCCAACGACGACGTGATGGGCCGCGCCCGCCTGGATCGTGTATGCGCCGGGCGGCACGTTGCGGATGGACCACGACCCGTCCGGTGCCGCGACGGCCCGGGCGCAGCCTCGGTCGGGATCGCACGCGTTCAGCATCGCGCCGGGCACCGGTCCGCTGACGTCCCGGAGCGTCCCGGACAGCGATGGCAACACCGGCAGGATGCTCGTCAGGCCGGTGACGTTGCCCCCGGAGACATCGATCCCTTCACCGGGGGCGGACTGATCGGCCAACACCTGCCCCGGGCCGTCGTAGACGCCATACGGAAAGTGGTCGCCCAGCGTCTCCGGGACCGTGAACAGGAGGTGGTAGGTGCCGGGATACAAGCCCTTCAGCGAGTAGTTGCCGCTGCCATCGACCGGGAACCGGTAGCTCACCGGCGCGTCGAAGGCCATGACCTCGACCGGGCGCCCACCGGCGCCGTCGACGTGGCCGCTGATCGACCGGCCCTTCACGAGGGTGATGTTCTGCCCGGTGAGGTCGCTCCCGACGAGCTCATACGGCGTCGCTTCCGTCTCGCCGTCATCCGCCGCGACCCCGCCGTCGACGACGATGCCGTTCGGGTAGTCGGACGCATCGGGCGCGTAGACGCGCAGCGTGTACGTTCCGGGCGCGAGCCCGACGATCTCATAGTGACCATCCGCCCCGCTGACGCCGCCACCGCCCACGGATGGCCCGCTCGCGCCGACGGTGACGCCCGCCAGCGGGTCGCCTTCGGGGTCCTTCGTGGTCCCGGTGATCCGCAGGCCGTCGGGCAGGTGGATCTCGCGACCCGCGACGTTTGCGACGATCTCGATCTCGACCGCGTCCGAGGAGCTCGCGGAACCGCTCGGCGTCCCGTCGTCCCAAGCGAGGAGCAGGTTGCTGCCTTCCGGGGGCATCGCCCACAGGAAGTAGGTCCCGGGCGACGGCACCGTCACCGCGAAGCCGCCGTCATTGCCGGTGAGCGCCTCGCCGCCCTCCGAGCAGGTCTCGGCCGTCGGGCAGAGCGCAACCGAGGCGCCGGCGACTGGCGACCCGTGCGTGTCCTCGATGACCCCGGCGACCGACAGGCCGACAGGAAGCTGGACGTTCCTGCCGGTCGCGTTCGCTGCCCGCGCCGCCGACGGGGCGGCCAGCGATGCGGCCACGACGCACAGGACCACGAACCGCACGGAACCCCTCATCCGACTCCCCTCCCGCGTCACACCCCCGGATCCGTCCGCGAACAGTACCTGACGGCCGCGCTGCGCACGTGGCTATCCGACAGCGTGGAAATTCGCACCCGGGGGGCGAACGAGCCAGTTGGGACGTTCGGGGGCCGCGGCGACATCAGCGTCACCCACCACCACCGCCCGGAACGAGAAACGCCCCCGGAGGCCAAGGCCTCCGGGGGCGATGCGTGACGAGGGTTACTTGGCGAGATGCCGCTGCATCGCCGCCTTGCGGGAGAGGTTGACGCGGCCCTGGCGGTCGATCTCGGTCACCACCACCATGACCTCGTCGCCCACCGACACGACGTCCTCGACGGACGGCACGTGGTAGTCCGCGAGCTCGCCGATCCGGACGAGACCCTCCTTGCCGGGCAGGATCTCGACGAATGCGCCGAAGTTCATCAGCCGGGTGACCTTGCCCAGGTACAGGGCGCCGACCTCGACCTCGCGCGTGAGGCTGTTGATCCAGTCGATCGCCTTGCGCGCGTTCTCGCCGTTGACGGCCGCGACCTCGACGGTCCCGTCGTCCTCGACGTTGATCTCGGTCCCGGTGTCCTCCTGGATCTTGCGGATCATGGAGCCGCCCTTGCCGATGATGTCGCGGATCTTCTCGGGGTTGATCTTGATCGTCGTAATGCGCGGCGCGAAGTCCGACATCTCCGACCGGGCCGACGGCAGCACCTCGGTCATCTTGTCGAGGATGAACAGGCGGGCGGCGAGGGCCTTCTTCAGCCCCTCGCGGATGACCCGCTCGTCGATGCCCTTGACCTTGATGTCCATCTGGAGGGCGGTGATGCCCTCCGTGGTGCCGGTGACCTTGAAGTCCATGTCACCGAACGCGTCCTCCTTGCCGAGGATGTCGGTGAGGACGGAGAAGGTGCCGGTCTCGGCGTCGAGGACGAGGCCCATCGCCGCGCCCGCGACCGGGGCGGAGATCGGCACGCCCGCATCCATCAGCGCGAGCGTCGAGCCGCAGGTCGACGCCATCGACGTGGAGCCGTTGGACGACACGACCTCGGACACGAGGCGGATGACGTACGGAAACTCCTCGTGGCTCGGCAGGACCGGGACGAGCGCGCGCTCGGCCAGGTTGCCGTGCCCGATGTCGCGGCGCGACGGCCCGCGCATCGGCTTGTTCTCGCCGGTGCTGTAGGGCGGGAAGTTGTAGTGGTGCAGGTACCGCTTCTCGGTCTCCGGGCTGATCGTGTCGATCCGCTGGATGTCCGAGGACGGCCCGAGCGTGGCGACGGTCAGCGCCTGGGTCTGGCCGCGGGTGAACAGGCCGGAGCCGTGCGCGCGCGGCAGGATCCCCACCTCAACCGAGATCGGCCGGATGTCGTCGAGGCCGCGGCCGTCCATCCGGACGCCCTCCTCGAGGACCAGCTTCCGGACAGTCTTCTTGTGGACGAGGCCGAACAGCCCCTTCGAGACGCGGGCGTTGCGGCGCGCCTGCTCGAGCAGCGTCGCGGACTCCGCGGCATCCGTCCGGGTCGCGCGGATCGCCTGGGCGATCCCGTCCTTCAGGCCCTCGATTCGGCCCGGGAGGTCGTTGCCGAACCAGATCAGGAGGTTCGCGGTTGCCTCGGCGTCCGGGAGCGCGCGGTGGTTCGGCTGGAGGTCCACGCCGAAGTAGTTGGCGAGCGTCCCGAGCTTGTAGTCGCCGAGATCCGGGTAGCCCTCGCGGGCGATCACCAGGGTGTCCAGGTACGTGCCCGGCTGCACGCGGGTGCCGTCGCCGAGCGCCTCCTCGAGGAACCCGATGTCGAACCCGACGTTGTGACCGACGAGCGGCGCGTCGCCGACGAACTCGAGCGTCTTGCGCGCGGCCTCTGCCGGGCTCGGGGCGCCCTTGACGTCCGCGTCCTTGATGCCGTGCATCTGGTTGCCGACGATCGGGCGACCGGGGTTGACGAGCGTCGACCAGCGGTCGGTGATCTTGCCGCCCTTGACGCGGACCGCGGCGACCTCGACGAGGTCCGCGAGCTTCGGGTCGAAGCCCGTGGTCTCGACGTCGACGACGACGAACTCGTCGCCCGCCTTCGCCCGCTCGGCGAACTTGAGCACCGAGTCGGTCTGCGGCTCGAGGTACGGGAAGCGCTTCGCCTTGCCGACCTGCTCGCGGAGCCGCTCCTGCAGCTCGACGAGGGGCTGGAGCGCGCGGTGGCCGAACAGGATCGCCTCGGCCATGACGTCCTCGGGGAGGATCTTCACGCCGGCCTCGACCATCATGATCGCGTCCTTCGTGCCGGACACGACGAGGTCGAGCTCGCTCTCCTCGAGCTGGGCGAACGTCGGGTTGACGACGAACTCACCGTCGATGCGACCCACGCGCACGGCGCCGACCGGCCCCTGGAACGGGATCTCGCTGATCGTCAGCGCCGCCGAGGCGGCGACGGTGCCGAGGATGTCGGGATCGTTCTCGTGGTCCGTCGACATGACGGTGATCACGATCTGGACGTCGTCCTTGTAGCCCTCGGGGAACAGCGGACGGATCGGGCGGTCGGTGAGGCGCGCGGCGAGGATGGCGCCCTCGGAACTGCGGCCCTCGCGCTTGATGAAGCCGCCCGGGATCTTGCCCGCGGCGTACATCCGCTCCTCGTAGTCGACCGTCAGCGGAAAGAAGTCGAGACCGGGCCGCGGATCGGAGCGGTTTGCGGTCCCGAGGACGAACGAGTCGCCGTAGCGGACGGTGACGGCGCCGCCTGCGAGCCCGGCAAGCTTGCCGGTCTCCAGGATCAGCTGGCGGCCGCCAAACTCGATCTCGAGCGTGGTGGGCGTGGGCACGTGTGAACGACCTCCTTGGTCGTGTATGAAGGAGCGACCTGCGGCGGGTAGGGCCGGTGGCCGTTGCCAGGAGCCGGATGCGCGAGACCCCGGACGTGCTGTCCGGGGTCCAAGGCGGTGAGCCCTAGCGGCGGAGTCCGAGCGAGCCGATCACGGCCCGATAGCGCGTTGCGTCCTTCTTCACGAGATACGCGAGAAGGCGTCGGCGCTGACCCACGAGCTTGAGGAGGCCGCGGCGCGAATGGTTGTCCTTCGGGAAGCGGCGGAGGTGCTCCGTGAGATCGCGGATCCGCTCGGTCAGGAGCGCGATCTGGACCTCCGGCGACCCGGTGTCACCGTCCTTGACGGCGTACTGGGTGATGACCTCTTGCTTCTTCTCCCGCGCGAGCGGCACTCGATCCTCCGACACGAACGATGGCGTGACTGTATGACTTGTACTTCGACCGACGGAGGATAGCAGGGCTGCCGTTGCGCGGGCAAACGCTCAGGCGAGCGTCATCGCGAGGTCCGGCCGCAGCGCGAACGGCGGCAGCCACGCAGGTATGCTCGAGAACGGCAGCACGTCGGGGTGGAGGTCGATGCCGATCGCGTCGCGCATGAACGCCCGCCGGGCCTCGATCCGGCGCCATGCGTCCGGGTAGGCGGCGGCGAACGCCGCCCGGAGCGCCTCGTCGGCGAGCGCGATCCCGTCCTCGATGTTGGTCGTGAACCACGCCGTGCCGGTTGCCGGGATGATGTCGACCTGGAGGGCCATCCCGGAGCGCAGCTCCACGGCCGATCCGGGCCAGATCGGGGACGCGACCCACTCGTCGAGGTGGAGCTCGTGCCCCGGGTTCAGGAAGATCCCGAAGAACGGGTCGCCGAGCCTGCGGTCGATGATCGCCTGGAGCTCGCCGCC